>NZ_JBDLZZ010000001.1:0-486821 GCF_040049115.1 Flavobacterium aestuarii | reverse complement strand
TCTCCTTGAAAGCTTTGTCATAAATTTTGCGCACTTGTTTCATAAGTTAAAAGTAAGATTTATTCTTAACTTTTTGTGCTCGCTAAGTTAGCATGTCCATTTCCTTTAAGACTAATAAAAAACACGTTCGGTAAAAGAACGTGTTTTTTGAAATGCTTATAATTTTTTATTTATCGATAGACCCTAAAACCCGTTTCATGAACGCATTAAGGGCTTCTTTTTTGTCAGTTCCCTGCTGTATCATTTTGTGAACTTCAATGGCGCCATACATGTTCGAAATTAATTCTCCTATAACATCTAATTCCTCGTCTTTCAATGAAGGGATTTCAGTCATAGCTTCCAGTACTTCGATGGTTTCGATAACATAATCCTGATCGTTTTCTTCAATGAACTGGGTTAAGTGTTTTATAACGGGTAGCTTCATGTTTTGTTGTTTATTTGTTTAATCGTTTATGCGTTAATTCGTTTATTCTTTTGTAAATGATTTATTAGTACATTAAACGAATCAACGATTGACCGACTTAACGGTTAAACTATCTCATTAACCAATTCGATCAAAACTTCCTGCTTATTAGTCTGGGTTTCGTTTACTAGTTTTCCGTTTACAAAAGTGGCGAAAGTAGGCAGGTTGCTTACATTAGCCAGTTTTCTGGATTCAGGAAAATTTTCGGCATCAACCAAAACAAATGAAATATTTTCGTTTTCTGAAGCCAGTTTTTTGAATTTTGGTTTCATGATTCGGCAGTTACCGCACCAGGAAGCCGAAAACTGAACAACCACTTTCTCATTCTGAGCCACAACGGTTCCTAATGTATCTTCGTTTAATTCGATTAGCATAATTTTAAAATTTCAATATCAATTTTAATGTCAAAAATCAATTTTTTAGAAGATTGATATTTGAATTTAAATTGAAATTATTGTTTGAATTTTGAAGTGAATTTTGAATTTCAATGGCAAAGTCAGGATTGAATATTGAAATTGCCATTGAAATTGTTATTGCAGATTAGTTTAAGCTTAAATATTCTGCAGTACTTTTTCTGTCAGCATTCATCGCTTCTTTACCAGCTTCCCAGTTTGCAGGACAAACTTCACCTTTAGTCTGGATGTGTGTGTAAGCATCAACCATTCTTAAATATTCGTTTACGTTACGGCCTAATGGCATATCGTTTACGCTTTCGTGGAAGATTTTTCCAGTTTCATCGATTAGGTAAGTAGCTCTGTAAGTTACATTTGAACCTTCAATGATTACTGAATCAGTATCTTCGCTGTAGCTTGTAGATTCGATATCAAGAATACCTAAAATGTTAGCTAAATTACGGTTTGTATCCGCTAAGATTGGATAAGTTACACCTTCGATTCCGCCATTGTTTTTTGGAGTATTTAACCATGCAAAGTGTACTTCATTTGTATCACAAGAAGCTCCGATTACAATTGTGTTTCTTTTTTCAAATTCTGGCAATGCAGCCTGAAAAGCGTGTAATTCTGTTGGACATACAAAAGTGAAATCTTTTGGGTACCAGAACAAAAGTACTTTTTTGTTATTGTTTACTGCTTCTTCAAAGATGTTGATTTTTAAATTATCACCCATTTCTGAGATAGCGTCTACTGCAATGCTTGGGAATTTTTTACCTACTAATGACATATTTATTAATTTTAGTTATTTAAATTTTTATTGTTGCAAATATAAGGCTGACATTTAGTGATAGTAAATAAGTTTTTATTATAAATATTTATTAAGCAATAATATTGGGTTATGGTATTTTTTAAATCACTGAAATTGAAATAGGTAGGCTTCCTTTTCCTTTTTTGTCTTCTAATAATTGTTCGGCGGCACTCTCTTGAAATTCTTTGAAGTCTTGATACATTTCGACAATTCCAATGGTTTTTTCCAGATTTGGAATCACCTGCAATGCATAGGGATTGCCAAAAACATAAAGCACACATTTTTTGGTTTCAAACAGCTGGCCTAAAAATTCCAAAACACCATCTTCTAAGTCAAAGTTGTTAAGCGGTTTTGCTTTGGGTACAAATAAGGAAATCAATATAGTATCAAAGGGATTGAGATCTTCTTTTATATTTGTATACAGTAAATCGTCAGCATTCTCTATATCATATTCCGGAGAGGGCAGAAAAGTGCCTAATTTTTGAAAAAATGGATTTTCAATTGTTTTATAAACGCTCAGTTTAGCCAGACGCTCTCTGTTTTTTGCATCAAAAAGAAGAATGGAACTGTTTTTGTCTTTGATTTCGGTAATGCAATAGTCTGCAATTTTACGATTCAATTGGGAACTGATCTCAAAATCAAAATCCTGGCCAGCAGCTGTATCTGCTTCAAAAAGACCAGCTTTCTGCTTGCATTTCATGATACGTTCTAAACTGGCTTCAATGCGTTCGGATGAGGCATTTTTTAGAATCTCCTGAATGCCTTCGGCTACGTTTTCGGCAAAGCAGAGCACATCATTGCCAGCATTAAAAGCTTCCCATTCTAATTGTCCTTTGTTCTGATAGAGTTTAGAAACACTATGCATATTTAAGGCATCCGAAATTATCAAGCCATCATAGCCTAAACGCTTCCGCAAAAGTGACTCGATAATGTTTTTTGATAACGTAGCAGATGTTTCCTTTCCATCATTCAAGGCAGGAACTGCCAAGTGGCCGATCATAATTGAATCGACTTGATTTTCAATGCCTTTTATGAAAGGAATTAATTCGTTTTCGAGCAGCTGCTCTAAATTTTCTTCCAAAACAGGCAGCCCCAAATGTGAATCGACACTCGTATTTCCATGCCCTGGAAAATGTTTCAAGCATCCCAGAATCCCCACATCCGACATGCCTCTAAGGTATTCTAAGGCATATTGTGCAACTTTTTCTTTATTGGAACCAAATGAGCGATAGCCAATTACAGGATTATTAGGATTATTGTTGATATCGGCCAAAGGTGCTAGATTATAATGAATTCCTGCCGATTTTAAGTCCAATCCAATCTGTTTGCCTACTTCATATACCAGATCGATTTTTCTTTCGGGCAGTGCGCCAAGAGTAATGGCATAGGGATACTGAGGTGTTTTTTCGACGCGCATTGCTAAGCCCCATTCGGCATCGATGCTCATTAATAGGGGAGTAGCAGCACATTTTTGATAGCGTACTATTAAATCCTTTAAGCGCTGAAAACTGTCATCGTTAAATTCTACTTTTTTCTTAGACTCATAATTGGTAGCAGCACTGGCTCTGCTGTGAAAAAAAGTCAATCCGCCAATGTTGTAATCCCTGATTAAGCGTTCTGTTTCTTGAATGTTTTCCTCAGTATCATTAATGAAAACGGCAGGAAAAAAAAATTGCCCTATTTTTTGTTCTAATGTCATTGTCTGCAGATTAAGCTTCTGTTTTCTTTCCATAATCTTTTGGAAAAACTAAAAATCGCGATAGAATTATACCTGGAATAGTGGCTAATAATACCCAGATAAAAAAGTTGCCATAGCCCAGATATTGCTGGATATAACCGCTTAACATGCCAGGGAGCATCATTCCTAATGCCATAAATCCAGTTGCAATTGCATAGTGAGATGTTTTGGATTCTCCCTCAGCCACATAAATTAAGTACATCATAAAACCAGAAAACCCAAACCCATACCCGAATTGCTCAATGATTACTACCGCACAGGTGTAGGCATTAAGGGATGAATCTATTGCAAAATATTTTAAATTCAAATGCACATAGATGAGTTCTTCTGGCTGAAAATGGGCTAGCAGTATAAATCCAATAATAGGCAGATGCATAATCAGGATCATAGGCAATAGCCATTTAGTCAGCCCATGTCTGGAAATTGCAATACCGCCTAAAATACCGCCAATAGTAAGCGCAATAAGCCCGAAAGTGCCATAAATGATACCGACATCTTCGGTTCTTAAACCCATGCCTCCAATGACTGTTTTATCAACTAGAAAAGGAGTAAGCATTTTCAGTAATTGCGATTCTCCTAAACGGAACAAAAGAATGAAAGCAAGGACTATTCCGATTTGTTTTTTCTTGAAAAAACTGGCAAAAACAGTGGCGAAATTTTTTTCTTCCTCTTTTCCTTCCGTAATAGGCTGCTCCGTTTTTGGAGTAGCAAAATAATTGTAAATCGTTAAAAAACACATTACTAATCCAACAAAAATCATTGTATAGGACCACGCTTGCTTATTATCGCCAAATTGATCTTCCAGATAGCCAGCCAACAGAATAATCAGTCCGTTTCCAGTGAGCATCGATGCTCTGTAAAAAGTACTTCGGATTCCCAAAAAGAAAGATTGCTGCTCTTTTTCCAGAGCCAGCATATAAAACCCGTCGCTCGCTACATCATTGGAAGCCGAAGCAAACGCAGCAACCCAGAAAATAGCTAAGCTCAACATGAAAAAATGGTTGGTTGGAATAATAAAACCTACAATTAAAAAGGCAATTGAAATAAATAACTGCATCGCTAGAAACCATTTTCGTTTAGTTCCGTGCAAATCAATAAATGGACTCCATAAAGGTTTTATAACCCAAGGCAGATACAATAAGCTGGTATAAAGTCCGATGTCTTCATTGCTGATCCCTAGATTTTTATACATTAAAACCGAAACGGAAATAATAATCACATATGGAAATCCTGAAGCAAAATTCAATAACGGAATCCAATACCAAGGCTTGTTGTTTTTCATTTTTCAGGGCAGGTTATGGTGTTGATAATTGTTTAATCGTTTAATCGTTTAATCGTTTAATTGTTTAATCGTTTAATGTTTTATAGTTAGCATTTAAACTTTACTTCGTTTGTGTTTCAACTTCCAGATCAATCACAGTTTCGGGGCTTTCATTGGCATAATAATCAACAAAAGTAAAGGCAAGAGTGGCTTTGTCATTCATTTTATATATTGGCACTTCTATGCTGAATTCATTATTTTCTTCATAAACGGCTGCCTTTTCGATGATTTGGCTTGGGTCATTAATATTTATTTTTGACGCATTTTTTGCTGTATACACTACAATATAGCGTACTTTGGCAAGCTGCTGCGGTTTCTGAAATGAAATATAATAACTTGCCGTGTCCTTAGTAATCGAATTGATAATCAGTTTTTCGGATATTGTTTTTTTAAAATTAGGAACAGGTAACGGCAAAGCAGGATATTTGTACTGGTTCTCTTTTAGATATTTAACCACATCCTGATTTTTATTGATAAACCATTTGGCACTAAAAAAACCATTTCCCTGTACATTTGGATAGTTGCGCGTGAGGTCAATCTGATTCGTAATTTCGTACATGTTATTCCAGTGTTTGTCAGAATCGGCTCTTATTTTATAGGAACTGTTTCCAATATATAAGGCAGTATTGGCAGGTACATTCTCAGACCACCATTTCATCAATTTGGCATACGAAGCTGTCTTGTGGTCAATACTCCAATACAATTGCGGAATAATATAATCGATCCAGTTGTTATTCATCCAGTCAACTGGATCGGCAAATAGATCATCATAATTGGTTTGCCCTGATTGCGTATCGGAACCTTTTGGGTCAATCGATTTGTTGCGCCAAACCCCAAACGGGCTGATGCCAAACTGCACCCACGGTTTCAGTTTTTTGATTCCAAAAGAAATATTTTTGACAAAATTCGTGACATTCGAACGTCTCCAGTCTTCGAGAGAAAGCCCGTTGCCATACTTTTGATACGATGCGGTATCATTAAACTCAAGTCCTTTGATTTTGTACGGATAAAAATAATCATCAAAATGGATAGCATCAATATCATATTTTATAACTACTTCTTCAACAATGGCGGTCAAGTGTTTCTGCACTTCGGGCAGGGCAGGATTGTAATAATATTTGCCACCATATTCAATCATCCAATCACGATGTTTGTTGTAGTCATGATCGATGCTTAGGACATCTGTTTTTAAATCCATAGTAGCGCGGTACGGATTCATCCAGGCATGAAATTCAAATCCACGCTCGTGACTTTCTTCGATCATCCATTCAAGAACGTCATAATCAGGATTTGGGGCTTTCCCTTCACTGCCGGTCAGGTAACGGGACCAGGGCGCTAATATCGTTGGGTATAAAGCATCGCCTACAGAACGAATCTGTACCACAACTGCATTGTAATTGAGTTTTTGATACGTATCTAAAATCTGAATAAAGTCAGTTTTTTGTTTCTCTACTGAATCCCAGCTGTTTTTAGGCCAGTCAATATTAACAACTGTTGCAATCCAGACAGCTCGAAATTCGTTTTTAGGATGCATCTCTCTCCTTTGGGCAAATCCAATGATAGTAGAAAACAGCAGAAATATAGTGGGGTATAATAAGGATTTCTTTATATACATTATTTATTCTTTTTTATAAAGGAATCAAAAGTAGTTTTTTTAGCCAAGTTTATTAAATTAATTGCTAATAAAATTTGGATTGCTGCAGGTGTTTTACAAAATCATTAGTAGTGCGCCTGATCCAGCTAGTCGCTGTAGCCCTCCATTAAACCCCTTTTTTTACTAGCCATTACAGGAGCTTCCTTTGGTCGCTCTGTACTGGCAGTAAAAAAGAGTGTTTTAATTATCGGGGCTGTCGCTTCTATCTGGGGCGGGAGGGAGTGATGAATAGGTTTTGAATCTGGTTACCTAAGCTCTGCCAAAAAAAAGTCTTTAGGTTTTGTGTGTTGGAATACAAAGAGAACATTATATTTTTGGAAGCAGCCGACTAGATTTAGAAGAAAAAAAACTGGAGGTTTACAATAGCAATAATACAGCTTCTTATACACCTGCTGTTCAAACAAATTTTCTATTTTTGATTGGTGATAAACGTTTTGAATTAAGCAATTACTTAGGGAATGTATTCTCTGTAATAAGTGACAAAAAAATACCTACGGCCACTGCAGGCGTTTTTAGCCCAGACGTTCTTAGTTATAGTGATTATTACCCCTTTGGGATGCTTGTACCTAACCGTCATGCGGATAGTTATACGTATCGTTACGGATTCCAAGGGCAGGAGATGGACAACGAATTAAAGGGAGAAGGGAACTCGCTTAATTATACTTTTAGGATGCACGACCCAAGGATTGGAAGGTTTTTTGCTATTGACCCTTTATTTAAGGACTATCCTCATAATTCTCCGTATGCATTTAGTGAGAACAGAATAATGGATGCTGTAGAATTAGAAGGACGTGAAGCTTTTTTTATTCATGGTACAATAATAAGTGGGCTTGGTATATTTATGTTTGAAAAAAGAAATATGATTGTTGAAAAACTACCAACCATTTTAGGAAATAACACTAAAAATATCGATTTTAGATGGAGTGGAAGCAATAATGACGAAGCAAGACACTTAGCGGCAGAACAATTGGTAGAGCATGTTTTGAAGAACAGAAAACCTGGCGAACCAATTTCTCTTATAGGTCATAGTCATGGTGGTAATGTTGCATAGAAGCAGCAAATATTTTGATAAAAAAACATAATATACAACCTAATGAGATAAAGATTGTAGCATTAAACACTCCAAGAGAAAAAGATATGACTTTAAAAAATTCAGATGTAACATTGTATTCAATTAACGGGAGGGGAGATTTAATTCAGCAAATAGGTAGTGATTATGCTTCTCCATACACAATCCCGCAAGAAAATGTAGATATAACTATATTTTATGATGACAAAGTTAAAAGTGATATACCTCATTTTTTTGTTGATGTAAATCATATTGAGCCAGATGATGAAAATGTCCCTCAATGGCTACCAAAACTAAGGGAGTCAATTGATAAGCTAATGAAAGATAAAGCTCTTCATGATAAAAGACTTGAAGAGCATAAGAAAGCCAACCCATATGACTATCTAGATGAGAATAAAGAAACCCATAAATAGAAATGAGCGAGTTATGAAGAAATATTTTTTTATATTGATTGTTTTTGTTTGCTTTTCATGTATAAGAGAAAGAAAGTGCAATATTATTCCTATCACATTAGAAGAGATGAACACAAAAAAAATTAAAGGAGATTTTATTTTTAAAAGTGAAAACGGGAAAATAGATACTTTATTATTAATTGACGATTATGATATTTTGAATAATAAAGAAATTAAATCACCAACAAATTATGTGAGATGTAATCATTCAATCGGTTTTGATTATTTATCTAAAAATAAAAATGGTATTATCAAAATAAGTCTAAAAAAAAACGAAGATAAGGAGTATACATTTTCAGTAGTGGGTTTTTGTATCGACAAGGATTTTAAAATGACCGAAAATGAGGTCGTTAAAGATTCGTTGTTTATTATAAAAGTTAATAGTTGTGAGAATTCAAATTTTAAAGAATTAGCATTTAGAAGATTTAATATTGAATATTTTATCACTCAAAATGGAGATGTTTGGAAACCAATAAAGTTTATACCTAAGAAATGAAAAAGTAGAGATTAACTTTTCAATTTCTCTAATCTTAAAAATTAGATAAGAATTAAACCTAATACTGGATATGATTCTGGTATTAGGTTTTTTCTTTTAATAAATATGCTCAGGTACTCTTTATAAAGCTTTGAGATACATAACAGGATTCTGGATTCTGCTTATCGTAGATTTTGAGTATCAACGGCTCAGATATATCAAACGCAGTGATAGCGAAAATTATGCCGCATAGTTTAGCTAATAATGTCGAATAACTCCTGCAGATCAAGAACCTATACAAAAATCACTCAAAATTCTTCCTCAAATCTATTATGTTCTGATTGGGCACATCCAGATTTACGAAGCCTCGCCGGGGTCTGTCCAGATCCAGTGTAAATAAAACGACTAAAGAGACCAGCAGGCAGAAACCGATTTGAACCAGCCAGTCAATTTTGCCTTTGCGCCCTTCCGAATAGCCACTGTAAAAAGCACTGATCAAAGCCAGAAAAAACAGCATAATCAAGATGCTTTCAGGAACTTTTGCTTTTTCTCCCGCAAGACGCGAGCTGGTTACATCAATCATGGCGTTCAATGCGGGAATCATCTGCTGTGTAGCCGCTAAATTGGCTGGGTTTTTAGATAATCTGCATGCCCTGTTCCATAATTTTGCTGATATTTCCTGTGATAGGCTGTCTGCCTTTAAAATTCCTTTGACATCAGTGCCTGCTTCAAAATAGGATATTCGGGTTTCTACATATTCTTTAAAATCTTTGCGGAATAAAGCTCTTGTCGAATCTGGATATAAATCACTTCGCAATATGGCGGTTCCAATGTCATTTGCTTCCTCGATAACAATTTTTCTTCGGGAATCATAGCGGTCGCCACTCATGCCAAATGTAAAGGCCAGCAGGAAAAAAAGCAATGCAATAAGTCCCGACGTTTCAGGCAGTTTTTTTTCTGATGGCTTTTTTTTCTGAATATAATTTCCTGTAAACTTTCCAGCAAAAGTCGAAATAAGCATTAATATAAAGAGCAGCAGAGCAATTACCCATGCCTCGGTCTGATTTAGCGTACTTATATGCATTATGGTTTTATTTAAGGGGTGAAGTTATGATTTAGCACACTAATTTAATTAAAAAAACAAAAACACATGTGTTTACATTGTTATAATTCAGTCATTTAATTTTTTTGTTTTGGATAATAGATAACTAATAGATCAGCTTTTGTCATTATTTTTATCAAAAGAGGAGATTCAACAGATTTATAACAATATAAAATTAATTAAGATTTATAATTTTTGTCATTTCGTGTTTAACTTTTTAATCTTGCATATCAGAATTTATTTTGTTTAAACGCGATACTTTAGTATGTATTTGACTTATTTTTTGTTTTAAAAGTGAAATATACTTTTTATGTCCTAATATTGTAAAAAATTGGAATCTGGGTTTTAAAGATTAAATTTGCTTTATATTTGATTTTTATTTGCAGAAAAGAGAATATAGAGGCATAAAAACCGCAACTTATTAGTTTTAACGATAAAATTTATAGCATGGCATTAAAGGGACTTTTTAGAAAAAAAACAGTTCAGGATATTTTAAAGCAGGTCGAAAAAAATAATCTAGAGGGGCATGAAGCTTTAGGGAAACATTTAACTACAAAAGATCTGACAGCTTTTGGTATTGCAGCGATTGTTGGTGCCGGTATTTTCAGTACTATAGGAAAAGCGAGTTTTGACGGAGGGCCAGCTGTAATTTTTCTGTTCTTGTTTACTGCTATTGCCTGTAGTTTTGCTGCTTTTGCTTATGCCGAATTCGCTTCAATGGTTCCGGTTTCGGGGAGTGCCTACACGTATTCGTATGTAGCTTTTGGAGAATTAATTGCCTGGATTATTGGCTGGGCACTGATAATGGAATATTCGGTGGGGAATATAACTGTTGCTATTTCATGGAGCGATTATTTTACAACACTGCTTTCCAGCGGAGGAATACATTTGCCACAATGGGTGCAAATGGATTATTTAACTGCTTCGAATGGTTTTAAGGACGCCACCGCCTTGATGGAAGGAGGGAAGTCTTTTGAAAATCTGAGTGCAGGAATGCAAGATTCTTATTCTGCATGGACTACTTCGCCTGTTATTGGTTCTTTTCACTTTGTTGCCGATTTGCCTGCTTTGTTAATTATTGTACTAATTACAGCCTTGATTTATAGGGGAATGAAAGAATCCCGAAATGCCAGCAATATTATGGTTGTTGTTAAACTTTGTATTGTATTATTGGTAATTGCTGTTGGAATTTTTTATGTAGACACAACAAACTGGCATCCGTTTGCACCCAATGGAGTGTCTGGAGTTCTAAAAGGAGTTTCGGCGGTATTCTTTGCTTATATTGGTTTCGACGCTATTTCGACCACTGCCGAAGAGTGCAAAAATCCGCAGCGTGATTTGCCAAGAGGAATGATGTGGGCAATTATTATATGTACTATTCTTTACATCGCTATTACATTAGTACTCACAGGAATGGTGACTTATGATAAATTGAATGTGGGCGATCCATTGGCTTTCGTCTTTGATCAATTGGATTTAAAATGGATGTCGGGAATTATTGCCGTAAGTGCTGTAGTAGCTATGGCTAGTGTTTTATTGGTTTTTCAAATGGGACAGCCGCGTATCTGGATGAGCATGAGCCGTGACGGATTGCTGCCAAAAAAATTCTCTAACGTACATCCAAAGTTTAAAACGCCATCTTTTGCAACAGTGGTGGTTGGTTTTGTTGTTGCTGTGCCTGCATTGTTTATGAACCTGACTATGGTTACCGATTTGTGCAGTATAGGAACTTTATTTGCCTTTGTACTGGTTTGTGCGGGAGTTCTGGCTTTGCAGAACAGAACTGATATCCCGAGAGGGAAATTCAAAACGCCGTATATCAATTCAAAATTTATTTTTCCAATATTGATTGTCGCTGCTCTTGTTTTGGCTTTTACGTACAACAAAAAAGCTACTATGGATTTTATTACCAATGAAACAAAAATCAATGATTCGGAATTTATAATTACGTCTTTGAACAAAGAAGAAACCCAAAAAGTGTATGATTATCTGTTAAGTATTGAAGGTAAAGGTGCCGATGTTAAAGGTTTTGACGCTGAGCATTTGCTGAGCCAATATCAGGAAGATGATGCGAAATATGCTAGTGTAGTTGCTGGTTTGCCAATTTCGGATTCTATAAAATACGAAAGCGGTTTTGATTTATTCAAACATAAAATACCCATGTGGATTTTCCTGATCGTTATTGTTGGACTGGTATTTTGGTCTTGGAAAGAGAACTTATCCTTGATTCCGCTTTTGGGCTTGATCTGCTGTTTGTACATGATGGCAGAATTAAGTGTTTGGAACTGGATTTATTTCGGAATCTGGTTAATTATTGGGCTGATTATTTATTTTGGTTTCAGCCGCAAAAACAGTAAACTGAATTTAGATAGAGACTAGTTTTTTTAAGAATATAGATAATAGAGGAAAGAAAATAGACTTTATCTCTAAAAAAAATATAAAGACAATTACAAAAACGCCACGGAAAATATTTATCTGTGGCGTTTTTTATTTTTTGAGAATCGTTTCTCATAGATTATTGCAAAGATTGTAATGTAAAGCGGGACAACTGCTGCTATGAAAAAACAAATTGCTGTTCCAAAAAATCATAACGAACCAGTTTATCGAATTTGGTTGAGTTATTTAAAGGGTTTGCGGGGAATCCTTGAAGAAATCGTTATAATTCGAACAAAAAACCTTGAAATTTAAACTTTAAACAAAACTTTATTCCTTAATTTTGCAACACTAAAAATAAAAATCATACACTATGAGTTCATTTGACGTAGTCATTATAGGTTCAGGGCCAGGCGGATATGTTTCAGCTATCCGTTGTGCACAATTGGGTTTCAAAACAGCGATTATAGAGAAATATTCAACTTTGGGCGGAACTTGCTTAAATGTAGGCTGTATTCCATCGAAAGCTTTGTTGTCGTCTTCGCATCACTATGCTGAAATCAAACATTTTGCTGATCACGGAATTGAAGTTTCGGGAGATGTGAAAATCAATCTGGAAAAAATGATTGCGCGCAAGCAAGCAGTTGTAGATCAGACATCGGGAGGAGTTAATTTCCTGATGGAGAAAAATAAAATTACTGTTTTTAATGGTTTGGGGTCTTTTGTGGATGCGACTCACGTTGCTGTTGCAAAAGCGGATGGAACATCTGAAACTATTGAGGCTAAAAATATCATCATTGCTACCGGTTCTAAACCATCGTCTTTGCCTTTTATCAAAATCGACAAAGAAAGAATCATCACTTCGACTGAAGCTTTGGCACTTAAAGAAGTTCCGAAACACCTTGTTATCATTGGTGGTGGTGTGATTGGGATTGAATTAGGTCAGGTGTATTTACGGTTGGGAGCTGCCGTTTCGGTTGTGGAATTCATGGACAGAATTATTCCTGGAATGGACGGTGCTTTGTCTAAAGAATTGACTAAGGTATTGAAAAAACAAGGGATGAAATTCTATACTTCGCACAAAGTACAATCGGTTGAGCGTAAAGGTGATGCTGTAATTGTTCAGGCTGAAAATGCAAAAGGTGAAGTGATTACTCTGGAAGGAGATTATTCTTTGGTTTCTGTTGGCCGTCGTCCATATACTGATGGATTGAATGCTGATAAAGCTGGAGTTAAAATTTCAGACAGAGGACAAGTAGAAGTGAACGATCATTTGCAGACTTCGGTTCCAAATATTTATGCAATTGGTGATGTGGTTCGTGGAGCGATGCTGGCTCACAAGGCGGAAGAGGAAGGAACGATGGTTGCTGAAATCTTAGCGGGTCAAAAACCACATATTGATTATAACCTGATTCCTGGTGTAGTTTATACTTGGCCAGAAGTTGCTGCTGTTGGCCAGACAGAAGAGCAATTGAAAGCGTCTGGTGTAGAATATAAAGCAGGAAGTTTTCCTTTCAAAGCCTTAGGACGTGCCCGTGCAAGTGCCGATCTTGATGGTTTTGTGAAAATTCTTGCTGATAAAAAAACGGATGAAGTTCTTGGTGTACACATGATTGGTGCAAGAACAGCCGATTTGATTGCTGAAGCGGTTACTGCAATGGAATACAAAGCTTCAGCCGAAGATATTTCGAGAATGTCACACGCGCATCCAACATTTGCAGAAGCGGTAAAAGAAGCTGCTTTGGCCGCAACAGATAATAGAGCTTTGCACGTGTAATTGTAAAGTTTTGAAAATAAAAAACCGATAGGATTTTACTTCTATCGGTTTTTTTGTGGATTTTAGTTAGCGGTAAATAATCCTTTGTAGCTATCCCATCTGCTGTAAATCAGGAAAATATTTCCAACTAGCAAAAAGACTGCTGCAGGAATACCATCGGGAGCTAAACAAATGTGCGTAAAGAATATATTTACTGAAATTGGCATCAAGATGATATTTGCAATTTTATTAAATTTCCCCGTTATGTAAGCTATTCCGCAAAGCAATTCAATCGTTTTTACTAATGGCATTAAGTAACCGGATGCTTTGAGTCCGTCATTAAAAGTTTTCATATCTCCTGTCAGAGGAGGTTCTGGAAACAGATGAAAAAAATAGCTTATTGAAGCAAATAATAATAGTAATCCAATTAGTGAACGAATGATAATGGCTGCGATTCTCATATTTAGCAGGTTTTTTTTATGATGGTTTTTTAATGAGTATTTATTAGTCAAAATGCATAACTGATTTTCGGTCGAACAGATGTTTGTAGCTTTTCCAATGGGCGTAGAATAAAAATAAATTACCTAAAAAAATGAATAAGGCAAGAGGTAATCCGTTGGGGTTTAAAAAGAAATCAATGAATAATATATTTGTAGTTAACGGTAAAATAATGATATTGCTTAAGACTACATATTGACCTAAGAGATATGAAATCCCGCACAATAAAATGATTGTTTTAATCAAAGGCATTAAATAGACCGAAGATATTAATCCTACATGGAAAGCTTTGAAGTTTTCTGTGCTTTCAAGTTCTGGAACTAAGTTAAAAAAATAGGCTAATGACATACTGATTAATATTATGCCAATTACAGTACGGATAAAGAAAGTAGCAGTTTTCATATATATTTTTTTTGTTGGTTAAATGTTTAAGTGATTGCTCAAGGCTACGAGCTGCTATTGCCTTATTCATCCATTTACCATTGATAGTTTTCAGAGGCCGAAAACTAAATCCTCGTCTTATGTACTACAAATTTAGTTAATTTTTTTATTATTATTTATTTTTGAATTGGTTTTATTGTGAATAATATCTTTAAATTGAATATGCAATGATTTTTTTATTAATCAGAATATTGAAAAATGGAGTAAGATGTAAAATTCTTGAGAAACCCTATTTTTATTGTAATTTTGAAATCCATAAACTGATTATTTTTGAGAACTTCCATTTATAAATTTATTGAAGACCCGATTGCTTTCAAGCAGCAGCTTGTAGGGTGGGGACAGCAATTTCGCGAAATAGCTTTTTTGGACAGCAATTCATTTTCAGATGAATATTCCAGCTTTGACTGTATATTGGCAGCTGATGCTTTTACATCAATAAAAACTGATTTCCATAATGCTTTTGAAGATTTAAAACAATACCAGCAGACTGCCAGGGATTGGCTTTTTGGTTATATGGCGTATGATTTAAAAAATGATGTTGAGCATTTGGAATCTAAAAATTTTGACGGTTTGGGTTTTGCTGATTTATTCTTTTTTCAGCCTAAAAAATTATTCCTTTTAAAAGGAAATCAGCTCGAAATTCAATATCTCAATATGTGTGATGATGAAGTTGAAGATGACTTTAGACAGATAGCCGATTGTCAAAATACAAGAACCGAAAATCATAAGGCAATAACCATTGAGCAGCGAATTTCTAAGCAGCTTTATTTGGATAAAGTTTCAAGATTATTAGAACACATTCATCAGGGAGACGTATATGAAGCTAATTTCTGTATGGAGTTTTTTGCCCAAAATACCAAGATTAATCCTTTGGAAAAATTCCTGAAGCTTAATGAAATTTCGCAAGCGCCTTTTACTGTTTTTTTTAAGAACAATAAACATTTTTTACTTTCGGCTTCACCAGAACGGTATTTGAAAAAAGATGGAGAAAATCTTATTTCCCAGCCGATAAAAGGAACCTCAAAACGTTTCGCCGATCCAGTTGAAGATGAAATATCTAAAAATAATCTGGCTCAGGATCCAAAAGAAAAAGCCGAAAATATCATGATTACCGATTTGGTCCGTAATGATCTGTCGCATACAGCCCAAAAAGCAACGGTTGAGGTTAAGGAACTTTGCGGTATTTATTCGTTTTTGCAAGTGCATCAGATGATTTCGACAATCACCTCCAAAATGGATCCAAAATATGTGGCAGCAGATGCACTTAGAACTACATTTCCTATGGGCAGCATGACAGGTGCCCCTAAATATGCGGCAATGAAAATCATTGAGGAATTAGAGGAAACCAAACGTGGGCTATATAGTGGTGCTGTTGGATATTTTTCGCCAAATGGGAACTTCGACTTTAATGTAGTTATTCGCAGTATTTTGTACAACGAAGAGCGTCAGTATGTGTCTTTTTCGGTTGGAAGCGCCATAACTTCGCTGTCAATTCCAGAAAAAGAATACGAGGAATGTCAGCTTAAAGCAAAAGCAATGCTTCAGGTTCTGCAGTAATATTGATCTAATTGATTTAAATAATAATCAGTATTTTTGAAAGCAGGTTATTTTGTAATCATATTCAACCCATCAAGAGCTATACATGAAAGATTTATTTCAAAATCATATTGAAAAAAAACTTCCTTTTTTAAATAAAAAAAAACTGCTGCTTGCCGTGAGCGGAGGCTTGGATAGTATGGTTTTATTGCATTTGTTTCAGGAATTGCAGTTTAATATTGCAATTGCACATTGTAATTTTCAGCTTCGCGGTGCGGAAAGTTTTGGCGATCAGAAATTTGTTCAGGATTATGCAGATGCCAATGCAATTCCAATTTATGTAACTCAATTTGATACTAAGGCTTTTGCCAAGGATTATAAGTTGTCTACGCAGGTAGCCGCCAGGGAGTTGCGTTATAATTGGTTTTATGAACTGCTGGAGGTCGAAGAATTTGATTATTTGCTTACCGCGCATCACGCCGATGACAGTTTAGAGACTTTTTTAATCAATTTAACCAGAGGAACAGGTTTAGAAGGTTTGACTGGAATTCCAGCTCAGAATGATAAAATTGTCAGGCCATTGCTTTTTTTAAACCGAAGCGAAATTGATGATTATGCCAAAGAGCATGGTATTAAGTGGCGGGAAGACAGCAGCAATGCTTCGGATAAATATGTAAGGAATAAAATCCGCCATCATCTGATTCCAATTTTGAAAGAGCTGAATCCTAATTTTATGGCTTCATTTCTGAAAACAGAAAATTATCTGCAGCAATCACATTCTATGGTAGAGGATGCAGCAATAATGGTGTATCAGCAAGTGGCTCGGGAGGCAGATGATCAAATTCATTTCGACCTGAACAAGCTATTACAGCTGCCAAATTATAAATCCTATCTGTACCAATGGCTGAAAGAATTTGGCTTTACCGCCTGGGATGATATTTATGATCTTGTTACTGGACAATCGGGGAAGCAGGTGTTTTCCCTTGGCTATAGGCTCTTAAAAGATAGAGGATTTTTAATAGTGAGTCCTATTGGTCAGGAAGAAAGCCCAGAGCAATTTCTGATTTCCGAAAATCAGCTGGAAGTTAATATTCCCTTAAAATTAAGGTTATGCAAAGTGTCTGACATTTCTATTGATGCAAATAAGGCTATATTTGTGGACGCTGATCAGCTCGAGTATCCTTTGGTAATTCGAAAGTGGAAAACTGGAGATATCTTTATGCCTTTTGGGATGGGTGGCAAGTCCAAAAAAGTGAGTAAGCTTTTTAAAGATGAAAAACTATCATTGATTGAAAAAGAAAACACATGGATTTTGTGTTCGGGAAATCAAATAGTCTGGGTGATTGGTATACGCGCCGACAATCGATTCAGGACAGTCAGCACAACAAAAAACATACTTAAAATTGAATTAATTTAATATTATAATGAAGAAACTGCTTTTTATACTTTGTGTTTTCTTAGCTTTTACCAAAGTAAATGCTCAGGTTCTGGATCCTGCAAAATGGACAACAGCAATCGAAAAGAAATCGGAAACTAATTATATTTTGACTTTTAATGCTGTAATCGAAAAGGATTGGCATATCTATTCGCAATTTACGCCAGATGGAGGTCCATTGCCTCTGGAAATCATTTTCAAGGATCAAAGAGGAAATTTTGATTTGGTAGGCAAGGCCAAAGAAAGCAAAACCTCTACTGCTTTTAATGATGTCTTTGGTGTAAATGAAACTTTTTTCCACGATAAGGCTCAAATTCAGCAAGAAATAAAGATTATAAATCCTAAAGTTACAGCTATTCAGGCTGAGCTGAATTATCAAATCTGTAAAGAAGTCTGCATTAATCTGGAAAAGAAATTTACTTTTAAAATACCAGGTGCAGCAGTATCCGCAGCAGCTAATACTGCGGTTGAAATAGTCCCGGAAGCAGTTACAGTAAAGGATGGTACTCAAATTGATACTGTAAATAGTACTCCAGTCAAGGTTGAAAAAAATGTTCCTGTTGTAACAGCAAAATCAGTAGAACAGCCAAAAACAGATTTGCCTAAAGGTTCCGAAAGAGGGCTGTGGTCCATTTTCTTTATTGCTTTTTTCTCGGGCTTTGCCGCTTTGTTAACGCCTTGTGTGTTTCCAATGATCCCAATGACAGTAAGTTTTTTTACAAAGCAGAGCAAAAATAAAGCTAATGGAATCAGAAAAGCTATTATTTATGGAATTTCAATTATTTTGATTTATGTACTGTTAGGATTTGTTGTTACTTGGATTTTTGGAGCCGATGCGCTGAATGCTTTGTCAACCAATGTCTATTTCAATATCATATTTTTTATTTTATTGGTTATTTTTGCAACTTCATTCCTAGGTGCTTTCGAGATTATGCTGCCTAACTCATGGGTAAATAAAGTAGATAGCCAGGCTGATAGAGGCGGAATAATTGGTATTTTGTTTATGGCATTAGCTTTGGCTATTGTTTCTTTTTCATGTACTGGGCCTATCGTAGGTACACTTTTAGTTGATGCTGCTTCCAAAGGAGGTATCGCGCCTATAATTGGAATGTTTGGGTTTTCACTGGCACTGGCATTGCCTTTTATGCTTTTTGCTATGTTTCCGGGCTGGCTGCATTCTTTGCCTAGATCTGGCGGATGGTTAAATACAGTTAAGGTGTTTTTAGGATTTTTAGAATTGGCTTTGGCTTTTAAATTTTTGTCAAATGCAGATTTAGTATTGCAGTTGCACTTGCTCGAGAGAGAAGTATTTTTAGTCATCTGGATTGCTATTTTTGGAGTTTTGGCTTTTTATTTATTTGGAAAAATAACTATGCCTCACGATAGTCCGCTATCACATATTTCGGTTGGAAGGTTATATTTAGGTTTATTGGTTCTGTCTTTTACAATTTATCTGATACCAGGACTTTGGGGAGCACCACTAAAATTAATAAGTGCATTTCCTCCGCCAATGGAATATAGCGAAAGTCCGCTTGGAGTAGGAGGTTCTAATGTGGTAAATACTACTTTGCCTGAAGGAGCAAAATCAGGTCCTCATCAAATTGCCGTTTTTGATGATTATGACAAGGGGCTTGCTTATGCCAAAACTGTGAATAAGCCAATAATGCTCGATTTTACTGGACATGCGTGTGTAAACTGCCGAAAGATGGAAAACAATGTCTGGTCCGATAAAAGTATACTTCCATTACTTAAAAATGAAGTGGTATTGATTTCTTTGTATGTAGATGATAAAAGGGAATTACCAAAAAGTGAACAGTTTACATCTAAATCTACTGGCTCCGAAATAGAAACTATAGGGGATAAATGGACAGATTTTATGATTTCGAAATACAATACAAATACACAGCCATTGTATGTTTTGACTGACTTGCAAGGAAATAATCTGAATGAAAAACAGCCAACAATAAGTTATGTGAGTGTTGAAGAATATGAAGCATGGCTGAAAGAAGGTCTTTCTAATTTTAAGAAGTGATTTTTTGGGACAATGAAAAAAAAACAATCCATCAAAGACTAAATGTTTTTGGTGGATTTTTTTATGAATCAGCCATTGTCAATGTTTTAAAGGCATTGATAAATTGTAGAAATTGATCTTTTGTTTTGCTGTCAGATAATTGTCCTTGGCTGTTGATTTTTCCTTTCGCGCCTTGTATCAATAAAGTGGTTTTGCTTGTAAATTTAGCCATCAAGGTTTTCATAATGAGCTGCAGTTCTTCATGCGCTTTTTTGCCACTTGCAGATGCTGTTATAATTCCAGTTGGCTTATCTGAGAAAACAGTTGTAGTTACACACCATTCAATTGCATTTTTCAACCCGCTTGGAATGCTGAAAATATATTCCGGTGTGCAGATTAGTATGGCATCTGCTTTTTCAATACTGTTTCTAAAATCAATAATTACTTTTGGAGGTTTGTTTTCCGAAAGGCCAGGATCAAAATGAGGAAGTGATTTCAATTCCTTAAAAACCGTGCAGATCCAATACTCATTTGTCATATTGATAAAAATATCAATCAGTTTTTCGTTTACTGAATTGCTGCTGGCACTTCCAATTATTATAAAAACATTTTTTTTGTCGTTCATTATATTGTCAATGATTTCTATGCTTATGGTTTTAGCTAAGATAACTCTTTGACCAAAAGGTACAATCAATTATGGAATAAAAAAAAACACTCTAGAAAATGATTCTAGAGTGTTAATTGAATATTTTGAATTAAATTTTACAAGAATTCTCCATGTTGAGAGATATCTAATCCTAATTCTTCTTTTTCTTCAGTTACTCTAAGCGGAGTAATTTTATTTACAATGAAGAATAAAATATATGATGCTGTGAATGCAAAGATGGATACAATTACTAATGCTTTTAATTGTGTTAAAAACAAAGTAGCGTCACCAAATATTAAGCCCTGGTTGTCACCAACAATTGAGTTTACAGATTTTGATGCGAAAACACCAGTTAAAAGCATACCAACCATACCGCCAACTCCGTGACAAGCAAATACGTCTAATGCATCATCGATTTTTCCTTTAGGGAATTTGCTCACAACAAGGTTGCTTATGATACTAGCGATAATACCAATTGCCATAGCATGAGGAATGGTTACAAATCCAGCTGCAGGTGTAATTGCTACTAATCCTACTACAGCACCAATCGATGCTCCCATTGCTGAAAGTTTGTGCCCCATGATTTTATCAAGGAATACCCATGCCATTGCAGCAGCTGCAGCAGCTACAGTTGTAGTTCCTAATGCTTGTGCAGCAAGGCTTCCGGCTCCTACAGCAGATCCTGCGTTGAAACCAAACCATCCAAACCATAATAATGCAGTTCCTAATAATACATAAGTAATACGTGCTGGGTTTGTTTTTTGTACTTTTCTTTTTCCTAAGAACATAGCTCCGGCCAATGCTGCCCAGCCTGCACTCATGTGTACTACTGTTCCTCCAGCAAAATCCAATACTCCCCATCCGAAGAATAATCCATCAGGATGCCAAGTCATGTGGCATAATGGAGCATATATAAATAATATAAATAATATCATAAATAATAAGTAAGCCCAAAAACGAACTCTTTCTGCAAAAGCTCCTGTAATCAGAGCAGGAGTAATAATTGCAAATTTTGCCTGGAATAAAGCGAATAAAATAAATGGGATAGTTGGTGCCAATTCCCAAGCAGTGTTAGCGCTTACTCCGTTAAAAAGAAAATTAGAGCTTGGATCACCGATTAAACCTCCAATTGAAGGTCCAAAACAAAGCCCAAATCCAATTAAAACCCATAATATGGTTACTATAATCATAGCCATATAGCTTTGTAGCATTGTACTGATAACGTTCTTTTTTCCTACCATTCCGCCATAAAAGAATCCAAGGCCTGGAGTCATTAATAATACAAGGGCAGTGGCTACAATCATCCATGCAGTGTCTCCAGTGTCAATTTTTAATTCAACGACATGAGCTCCTAACTTTGGTGATTCAACAAGAAAATGAATTGAAAAAATGGATAATACCAAGACTGTGATTAGTGTCACACTTAAAATAATTTTTCGCATAGTTTTTGATTTTAATTTTTTATAAATGTATCAAATGATTTAATACCCTCCAAAATTTATGGGGTACTATGGTTATTTTTGTGAATTTTTTATTTACAACTATGGTATTTTGAGGGGTGTTTAAAATTTTTAATAAAAACAAAGAATGTGTTAACGCAATTTTAAGTTTTTTTTAAGTTTTGTTCGTAGATTATTAACTTATTTAAGAAATTACCGATTGTTTTAACAGTTGAACGACTCTTTTATTAATGAATGCTTAAATTATTGCACAAAAGTATGCAGCTGCTAATAGTTGCATTTTAATTTTTAATGAGACGAAATGAGTTTATTCAGATAAAAAGATGTGCGTTTCTGATTTAGGTTTAATTGATATTTAGTGACAGGATTGCATAGGTTTTATGTTAAATTTTTGTGCAAAAAAAAACACCCTAGATTAACTTAGGGTGTTTTGTAATATAATTGAAATGAATTTTATAGATATTCTCCGTGCTGCGAAATATCTAATCCTAATTCTTCTTTTTCTTCAGATACTCTTAGGGGAGTTATTTTGTTTACTATGTAGAAAAGAAAATACGACATTGCAAAAGCGAATATTGATACTCCTGCTAAAGCAATTATTTGATGAATGAATAATTTAGTTTCGCCAAAAGCAAGTCCCTGATCAGTTACAAGGGGATTGATATCTTTGGAAGCAAAAACACCGGTGAGTACCATGCCTACCATTCCTCCAACTCCGTGACAGGCAAATACATCTAGAGCATCATCGATTTTAAACTTATGGAATTTACTAACTGTTATATTGCTTATTACACTTCCTATAATTCCCATTGTAATGGCATGTGGCATACTTACAAAACCAGCTGCTGGAGTAATAGTTACAAGTCCAACAATAGCACCAATACAGGCTCCCATGGCAGAAAGTTTGTGTCCCATGATTTTATCAAGAAACACCCAGGTCATTGAGGCTACAGCAGCTGCAACGGTAGTTGTTCCTAAAGCTTGTGCGGCAAGTCCATTGGCTCCCATCGCTGATCCTGCGTTGAAGCCAAACCATCCAAACCACAGCAATCCTGTTCCTAATAATACATAAGTAATCCTTGCAGGTGTTGGTTTTGGTGATTTGCGTTTTCCAAGAAAGATAGCTCCTGCCAGTGCTGCCCATCCGGCACTCATGTGAACTACAGTTCCTCCAGCGAAATCTAAAACCCCAAAGTTAAATAAAAGCCCATCTGGATGCCAGGTCATGTGACATAATGGTGCGTATACAAATAGTATAAATAAAACCATAAATAAAAGATAAGCCCAAAAACGGATTCGTTCAGCAAATGCTCCTGTTACAATAGCTGGAGTGATAATTGCAAATTTGGCTTGAAATAGTGCAAATAATAAAAAAGGAATTGTTGGAGCTAATTTCCATGAAGAGCCAATTCCTACTCCTTGAAAAAAGATGTATGGTATAGGGTTTCCAATTACACCTCCAATTGAAGGCCCAAATGACAAGCCGAAAGCTATCAGTACCCATAAAACAGTTACAATAATCATAGCCATAAAGCTTTGAAGCATGGTGCTGATTACGTTTTTCTTGCCAACCATTCCGCCGTAAAAGAAACCTAATCCAGGCGTCATAAGCAATACAAGTGCTGAGGCTACAATCATCCATGCGATATCTCCAGTATCGAATTTTGAAATTTCGGAAATGTTTGTTGTGTGGATTGTTAAAAAGTAATTAGAGAAATAGGATAATACCAAAATTGTGACAAGAATCACGCTTAAAACTATTTTTCGCATTTTATTGGATTTTATTTTTTTATGCAAAAATAAAAAATCATTTTAAACACCCTGTTAAAAAGGGAGGGTATGTGTTATTTTTGTCATTTTTATATTTTGACTCCTTTAAAATAGGGGTGTGGGTTGTAAAAATGACTTTAAAATAACAATAATTTAATATATATGCTTTTTTGATTTGTAAGTCAACATGAAATATAAGCAAATTGTAGGTGATAACTTTAATTTCTTTAAAAGTAGTTATTTGGCGTTATAAATCAAATAAGATTTTGGTGTATTGTTATAAAAATACATTAGTAATTAAAGAACAAATAGAATATCACCTCCTAAGTCTGAACCAGAAGTTAGCTGCGTAAAAATATTCAGCTGCTGTATCATTCTATCCAAATCGGTTGTGGTGTGATGCGCACTAATTACAATACGGCTCAATTTCCCTGAAGCAGTCGGATATGGAAACGAAGTCGGAATAATATTGTTTTCCAAAAGCATCTGCAGTAATTCTTCCTGATCAAAATAAATAACGGGATATGTGGCAGTAAATGTCAAAGCTTCATTAGGCGTTAAATTTTTTGAAACATAATTCAGATTTTCACTTAAAGCTTTTCTTTGTACATCATAAATAGATTGTGCTTTTATAAATGTTTCTAAAAAAGCAGGATTCATGCCAGATGCTCCAATAAAATTCTGCTGTTTTTTTATTGCTTCTATAAATTGAAAATCACCAGCTATAAATCCCCCAGTGAGTCCTGCAGCTTTTCCTAATGATGCAATGGTTATTTTTTGATGTAGGCTTGGAAGCTGATATTGGTTCAAAACGCCTTGACCGTGTTCTCCCAGCAATCCAAAACTATGAGATTCATCCAGCAATAGAGTGATAGTTGTAGACTTTGGAATGTCTTGTAAAATGCTTAAATCAATTGGGTTAACGTCTAATGACGGAATAGCATCGGCGACAATCCCAATTCTGGTTACGGAAGAATCCAGAAGAAAAGGATTCAGTTTTCCGTTTTGAATAAGCGGTAATGACGATGGATGCATCAAAGCGGGATGTGTACTCGGGAAATGAAAAAGCAGATCGGTAGAATGCTGTAACTGTTCCAAAGCCAGTTTCCCTGCAAGCATACCCGATGAAACAGTAACTGCAGAATCTGTGCCTATTTGCTTTGCCAATAAATCCTCGGCTGTTTTGTAAATCTCCAATTGAATATTGGCAGAACGGGAACTCCCGTAACTGGTTCCCCATTTTTGAAAACTTTTCAGCATTATCTCCTGAAACTCGGGCAGGGTAGTAACTCCTAAATAATTGGTACCGCCAAAGTACAGGAATTCTTCTCCGTCTTTGTAAAATACTCTATTTGGAATCTCGTTTACCTGCATTGGATTAGTGTTTTATTAACGAAGCTCCAATACCATTCGAATCAGCATAATGAACAATTCCGTCTGTAATTGTAACGCCGGTCGCAATATCCTCAGAAAGGAGTAAAGCACCGTCCATGTCTACATAATCCAGTTCTGGTAATAAATGTGCAATAGCCGAAATCCCAACAGTAGATTCTGTCATACAGCCCACCATAGTTTTCATACCGTATTGCTTAGCCTCGGCAATCATTCTTCGGGCAGGAGTAAGGCCACCGCATTTTACCAGCTTTACATTTACACCGTGAAAATGATTGTGGCATTTGGCTACATCCTCTTCTATAATACAGCTCTCATCGGCAACAATTGGCAGAACCGAGTGTTTGAAAACTTCCTTATGTGCCGCCCATTGATCAGCTTTCATTGGCTGTTCCAAGAATTCAACACCTAATTTTTTCAAAGCAACAGCATTATTGATCGTTTCGGTAACGGTCCATCCACAGTTGGCATCAATCCGGAAACGGGCATCGGTATGTTTACGCAATTCGGTAACAATAGCAATATCATCTTTGGTGCCTAATTTAATTTTATAAATCGGCCACGGCATTTCTTTTAGTTTCATCACCATTTTATCGATTTTGTCAATCCCTATGGTGTAATCGGTTTTAGGATTGTGCAAAGGAGAATTTCCCCAAAGCTCATATAGCTTTTTACCTTTTTTCTTAGCAAATAAGTCATTGTAAGCCATATCCAAGGCACATAAAGCAAACATATCATCCTTTAATAAAACCGAAGCACTGTCCCAAAATTCCTCAGGAGTTTCATCGTTATGAGATTCTATAAATGGAATAATTGCTTCCAGATTGGCTCTCATACTATCGACAGTAATATTATAATACGGATTTGAAGTTGCCTCACCAAAGCCCGAGAATCCATCACTCTGCAGTTCTACAATAAGTGTAGGCTGTACATCGTGTGACTCTCTCGAAATCGTAAAAGTATGCTTTAATTGAAGCTTGAATGTGCGGATGATTATTTTCATGTACGTAGGTTTTTTTAGAAAAGTGAGCAGAGAATATAGAAAAAAGAAAATAGAATAAAGAGCAAGGTTACTATTTCGCAACCCAAAAAATCTATATTCTATACTCTTTTTTCTAATATCTTAATACTTAATTCTCGATACTTAATACTACTTTAAAATATGCTGGCTCAAGATCTGATACACTTCGTTGATATTATTTCCGCCTTTGCCAAATTGTTTGGAAATAGGAGCATCTTCACCGGAGAGCCAAATCTTCAATTCGGCATCCATGTCTATGATTCCGGCACTTTCTTTAGAGAATTTTTTAATGGACGAATACGGAATCGAAAGATAATCCACTTTGCTTCCCACCAATTGTTTTTCGACCAAAATCAGTCTTTTATTGGTGAAAACAAACATGTCCTTAATTACTTTATATCCTTTTTCGATTCTTTCGCCTTCAATCAGTAAAGGTTCAAATTCCTTCGAAAGATTTTCAAGATTTACTTCAGATGCATTGCCCAGAATGGCATTAAATAGTCCCATGAGATTCTCTTTAAATTGTGAAAATCAAATTTAAAGATTTTACTTGTCACAGCATTATAATTTAGTGCAAAATCATAAAAATCATTTGCGGTCGGGCTCCTCTGCTGAGGATTGCTTCTATTCCAATGTCATTGAAGTTAAGGATTTCTTATTAAAGTTTGTCCAAGATATAATTCTCGCAAAGACGCTGAGACGCAAAGGAATCCGATCTTAACTTTGCGTCTCAGCGTCTTTGCGAGAGAGAAATAAAGCTTAACTTAATGATATTGGCTTCTATCCCTTACACATTCAACGAGAAGTTCAGTCTTTCTATCAATTTTAATTTCGATTAGAATTAGTGAAAATTAGTGTAATTAGTGTTTAACTTTAATGTCTTGCTGAAAAATCAGCATTTTCAATTTTGAAAAAATATTTAATACATTTGAAAAAAAGGAATTTAAAATCAATGGAAAATACTTCAAAAATAAAATGGGGAATTGTTGGTTTGGGAAATATTGCTAGGCAGTTTGCAAGTGAATTACAGCTGATTGATTCAGCCGAACTTTGTGCTGTAGCATCCAGAAATATTGACAAAGCACAAGATTTTGCCAGTCAGTTCCAATGTCCGAAAGCTTACGGTTCCTATGACGAACTTTTTCAAGACGAAAATATCGACATTCTCTATATCGCAACACCACATAATTCACATGCCGAGTTAACCATCAAAGCATTGGAAAACAATAAAAATGTGCTGTGTGAAAAACCATTAGCCCTGCATTATTCCGATGTAGAACAAATGATTGCCACTGCCCAAAAAAGCAATAAATTTTTCATGGAAGCATTCTGGACCCGTTTCAATCCTTCGATTCGTGAAACTTTGGAACACATTCAAAACGGTTCAATAGGAGAAGTAAAATACGTAAATGCCGATTTTTCCATTAAATTCGAAAATCCAGATAATACCCGAATGACAGATATGAAACTTGGAGGAGGAGCACTGATGGATATTGGTGTTTATCCTTTGTTTTTGGCTTATTTGATATTGGGAAAACCTAAAGAAATTGTAGCAAAATCTAATTTTTATTCCACAGGTGCCGATACGCAGACTTCTATTATTCTCCAGTATGAAAATGCGCAAGCTGTATTGCATTGCAGTTTTTTATACACCTGCAATGTCGAAGCCACAATAAGCGGTACAAAAGGTCGCATTAATCTAGATCCGCTTTGGTTCATGACCGAATCCTATTCTTTAACTCATGGCACTTTGGTTGAGGGTGAGCAAAAATCAAAATTTGAAAGACCAACATTAGGCAAAGGCTACACTTATGAAATCGAAGAATGCCATGCCTGTCTTAGAGCCAATAAAACAGAAAGCGAACTCTGGTCACATCAAAATAGTCTGGAACTCGCTAACATAATTGAGGAGGTTAAAAATCAGATTGGTTTAATTTACTCTTGATTTTCTCGTTATTAGTAAGAATTTAGTTAAATAGTTTTTGTTTGTAAGTAAAATAATATTTACATTTAGCCAAATCTATTTAATTATGTTAGTCAAAGTTTATGGGAGTGCCGTTTTTGGAGTAGAAGCAACCTCCGTTACTGTAGAAGTCAATATTGATAAAGGTGTGGGTTATCACTTGGTTGGCTTGCCAGATATTGCTATAAAAGAAAGCAGTTACAGGATTGCAGCTGCCTTAAAGAATAACGGTTACAGTCTTCCTGTAAAAAAAATAACCATCAATATGGCTCCTGCCGATTTACGGAAAGAGGGTTCTGCCTACGACTTGACACTTGCCATAGGGATTCTCGCCGCTTCGGGACAAATCAAATCAGAAGAGGTTGATAAATATATCATTATGGGTGAACTTTCGCTTGACGGAAGCTTACAGCCTATAAAGGGAGTTCTTCCTATTGCCATTAAAGCCAAGGAAGAAGGTTTTAAAGGTTTTTTTCTTCCTAAAGAAAACGTGAAAGAAGCAGCAATTGTTTCTGGTCTTGATGTTTATGGAGTTGAGAATGTATTGGAAGTTATTGATTTTTTTGAAGGAAAAGGAACAATAGCTCCTACAGTTATAAATACGAGGGATGAATTTTATAAAACCTTGGATTTTCCCGAGTTTGATTTTTCGGAAGTGCGAGGACAGGAATCCATAAAAAGATGTATGGAAATTGCGGCTGCCGGTGGCCATAATATTATATTGATTGGTCCTCCAGGTTCCGGAAAAACGATGATTGCCAAACGGTTGCCGAGTATTTTACCGCCAATGACTTTGAAAGAAGCTTTGGAAACCACAAAAATTCACAGTGTTGCCGGAAAAGTAAAAGATGTGGGATTAATGAATCAGCGTCCTTTCCGGAGCCCGCATCATACGGCTTCGTCCGTGGCTCTTGTGGGTGGAGGGAGCTATCCGCAGCCTGGCGAAATTTCATTGGCACATAATGGGGTTTTATTTTTGGATGAATTGCCCGAATTCAAGCGGGAAGTACTGGAAGTAATGCGACAGCCTTTGGAAGATAGGGAAGTGACTATTTCGAGAGCCAAATTTACACTGACCTATCCATCATCATTCATGCTGGTGGCAAGCATGAATCCAAGCCCAAGCGGATTCTTCAATGATCCTGACTCTCCCAATACATCATCACCGCATGAAATGACCCGCTATTTGAGTAAAATTTCAGGGCCATTATTGGATAGAATCGATATACATATTGAAGTGACACCCGTTCCTTTCGATAAGTTAACCGATAAAAGAAATGGAGAAAGCAGCGTAGAAATCCGAAAGCGAGTGACTGCTGCCCGCGAAATTCAAACTGCCAGATTTCAGCATTTTGAAAATATACATTACAATGCACAAATGGGTTCCAAACAAATCCGCGAACATTGCGCACTTGATGATGTTTCACTGCAGCTCTTAAAAACCGCTATGGAAAGATTGAATCTTTCTGCCCGAGCTTTTGATAGGATCCTGAAAGTTTCCAGAACAATAGCCGATTTGGAAGGGGCAGAAGTGGTTGGTTCTTCCCATATTGCCGAAGCCATTCAATATAGAAGCTTGGATCGTGATGGCTGGCTGGGATAGTTTAGAAAATGACAGAACAATATACTATTTGAATACATCTTAAATTTTAATAATAATATGAAGAAAATAATTTACGTTTCAACTTTTTTCCTAATGCTATCTTGTAATAAAAAGGAAGAAAACAGCAAAATTGTTGCAACAAAAACAGAAAGTAGTAAAGCGTTGGAAGCTACAATAACAAAAAAGCATTTAGATACAGTTGCTAAAGAAAATTCAAAAGAAGAAATAGAAACTATCTTAAGTTTAGAAGAAAAAATAGATGGAAAATGGGAACTGATTGAATATGATCTCAGCGAAGAAAATGATGGTGATCAGGAAAAACCAAGTGGGGTATTTTGGGTTTTTAAAAATGATCATATTTGCGAAGAGAGAAGTGATCCAGATGATCCTAGCAACGTGACTGTATATGAATATGCAATTTCGCAAGAAGGCTGTGAAAAGAAAGAGCAATCTAATACATTTTTTTATGTCCGTTTAAAAAACAAAACAGTAATTGGAGATGACTATTGTTTTATGGTAGATATTGACAAAATGGACGAAGAAAACCAAGACATTTTAAGATTATATACCTATGGATCTGTTGCTCCTGATGTTTTAAAAAGAAGATAATTTTTTTAAACTCCACTATATTTTGCTGATATAGTGGAGTTTTAGTGTTTCGTAGATTTAAATTAAAACTTTTGTATAGGTTAGTTTACTTCTGAAAAAGTATCTCCTTTTTTGATATCTCCACTTTCAAAACCGCGATTAAACCAATACATTCTCTGTTCGGAAGTTCCGTGGGTAAAGGAATCCGGTACAACCTGACCCTGCATTTTTTTCTGAATAGCATCATCGCCAACTGCATTTGCCGCACTTAATGCTTCTTCAATATCTCCAGCTTCAAGCATGTGATTTTGCTTTTCATTGTAATGTGTCCAAAGGCCAGCATAAAAATCGGCTTGTAATTCTAATGCAACAGAAAGTTTATTTCCTGCGGTTTCACTCCTGCTTTCCTGCAGTTCACGCACTTTTCCCGAAGTTCCCAATAAGGTTTGAATGTGATGTCCGAATTCGTGCGCCATTACATAGGCAACTGCAAAATCTCCGCCTTCAGCACCAAATTTGGTTCTCAGTTCATCAAAAAATCTCATGTCCATATAGATGGTTCTGTCAACAGGGCAATAGAAAGGACCAGATGCCGAACTTGCTCCTCCACACGCAGTTTCAACCTGACCGCTAAATAGGACTAGTTTTGGAGCTTCAAAAGTTAAATTGTTTTCCTCGAATATTTTTTTCCAAACATCTTCATTGTCGGCCATAAGAGTTTTGACAAATTCACCTTCTGTTTTTTCGGCTTCCGTTAAAGGTCTTGATTCAGTTTGTGTAGTTTTTTGTTGATTTAGCTGTTCCAATATTGGAGTAATCATCTGGGCATTTTCACCTCCAAAAACATTGACAAGTAAAATAATGACACCAATTATTCCGCCACCCAGGATGGTTTTTCCTCCTCCAGACATTCCTCTGCGGTCTTCAACATTTTCGCTTTGTCTTCTTCCAATCCACTTCATAGCTTTAATAATTTAGGGTTTGTTATTGAACATTAATGGCAGATTTTATAATATAAAGATAGGCTTATAATACGGTTGTTTTTACTTTTAGCCATTTTTCTAAAATATCTTCGAGGGTTTTCTTTACTATTGGTTTTGAAACATAGTCATTCATACCGGCTTCAATGCATTTTTCTTTTTCGCCCTTAATAGTTCCAGCGGTGAGCGCAATAATAACTGTGTCTTCCAGTTGTTCTATTTTGCGAATCTGTTTTGTGGCTTCATATCCGTTAATCAATGGCATTTGAATATCCATAAAAATGATGTCTGGATTAATCTGTGATACTATCTCGAGTGCTTTTTCACCATCAGTCGATTCATGAATGATGCATTTTGGAATAATCTGCTTGATTAGTGTTTTAGTCAGCAGCATATTGATTTTATTGTCTTCTACTATCAGTATTTTAGGCTCCTCATTTTCAAATTCCAAGATACGATTTTCTGTGACTGCTTTTTTGGGGTCTAATGATTTATCTTGTTTTATTTTGTTGCTGCTTTTTAATTTTATATCAAAGAAAAAAGTACTTCCTGAGTTGTATTGGCTATTAATCTGTAGTTTGCTGTTCATTAAGCTTAACAACTGATTGGAAATTGTTAATCCTAATCCTGTGCCTCCAAATTTTTTGGTTGTTGAGCTGTCTTCTTGTGAAAAGGCCTGAAAAATGATTTTTTGGTTGCTTTTTCGAATACCGATTCCAGTATCTTTTACTGAAAACCGCAGAAAGGAATGATTTTTTTGAACTTCTAATACTGATATAGATAGGTTTATACTGCCAATGTGGGTGAACTTAATAGCATTTGTCAATAAATTGATAAGCACTTGTTTCAGGCGGATGTAATCAACCCAGATGTATTTTGGAACACCTTCATTGATAATGTAATTTATCTCCAGATTTTTGGAAATCGCTTGGTAATGAACCAATTCTTTTATTTGAAGAATAATATCTTCTATACAGTATTTTTCAATATTAAGATCCAGTTTACCAGATTCAATTTTAGAAAAATCGAGTATATCATTAACCACTTCCAGTAAAATATTAGCCGATTGATTAATGGTTTTCATGTATTGCTTTTGAGTAGTTTCGAGTTTGGAACTCATCAGCAGATCAGTGTAACCTATAATTCCATTTAGCGGTGTCCGGATTTCGTGGCTCATGTTGGCTAAAAATTCGGATTTGGCTTTATTTGCAGCTTCGGCTAATTCTTTTTCCTTGACAATTGATTCGTTTTTTTTCTTTTCGGTAATATCGATAAATATTCCTTCCATGAATGCAATTTCGCCATTCTTTAAAATTGAATCACCAAATTCTTCCACCCAGACTATTGAACCATTTTTATGTATAATCCGATAGACAACATGAACTGCTTTTTTCTGTTCCAGAGCTTCTTTGTTTTTTTGCAGCACATTTTCGATGTCATCTGGGTGTATCAGGTCAATAAAAAATATTTTATTTTCAAGAAAGTCTGATTTAGGATAACCTGTCAGTTTTTCAATTTCATCATTGAGATAAATTTTTGTGTACTTTTCATCGTAATTCGATAAATAGACAGTACCAGGTATGTTGTTTGCCAATAGGCGGAATCGTTCTTCGCTTTCTTCTATGATAGATTCGTTGATGTTACGTTCTATCGAGGAGGATATATTTTTTACTAATAATTGTAAAATTGATATTTCGTCACGGTTCCATATGCGTTCTTTGGCTGAATTATCAAATGCAAAAAAACCATCAAATTCATTTTTTATGAAAACGGGAAAAAATAACATAGTATCAGGATTTAAGCGCATTAAGCCTGATTTTACTATTTCATTTTGCACATTGGCTTTTATACTGTCAAAGAATTCAATTGGAGAAAAATCTTTTAGATTTGGATCAAATTGAGTAAATTCAAGATTTTGCAAAATTGGAAGAACAGTATCAAAATCTTTTAATTCATTTGTCCACATGCATTTTTGGTCAAAGAAATCAGTTTTTGGGTTTTTCTTAAAATAGGAAATACGGTCTGAGTTAGTAACTTTTCCTAGCTCATTGATAATGCCCATGATGAGTTTACTGGTACTTTTTTCTAATAAAAATTGATTAGTATTTTTATTGATTACTAGAAGCAATTCACTTTTGTAAGCCAGTTTCTGTTCGATTTCTAAGCGCATCTGGGAGGCCAGAGCGATTACAATTAAATCTGAGATTGATTTTGTAAAATTGATATCCTCATTATCCCAATTTTTTATTTGATCCGTCGATTCGAATGAGAGAATTCCTTTTATCTCACCGTCAACAAAAACTGGAGTGTCCAATGTTGAAAATACGTTATTGGCAGTAACATAATTGCTTTTTATTTTGTTGTTTACGGCATAAGAACGAATGTCAGATTGAACAACTTGGAGTTTGTTTTCAATTTTTTCAAAATAACCAAGATTTTCATTTCTGTAAAACTGGATTTCACTTTCTAACATGCCTTTGTGGGAATTATAGAGTTTGTTGCAAACAATCTTGTCTGTGTCATAAACCCAGTAGCTTGACCTGTCTACACCCAATGCATCTGAAGTGATTTTCAGGATATTAGTGATAGTTTGATCAAAATTATCAGTATTGGAATGGTTGAGTACCGTTAAATCTTTGAGGGTTTTACTGTATTTCTCTATTTTATACTGTCTTTTTGATTTTTCGTCCTCTATGCTTTTTAATAGTGTAATGTCTCTCGCGATTCCAGAGTAACCATCTATTTCTCCAAAACTGTTTCTTCTGACAAAAACATTTTGAGATATCCATATTTCGCCTCCATCTTTTTTAATGATAGGAAATTCAAGGGTTGTGAAATTTTCTTCAATATCAAGAATGTTTTGATAAAAACTCATGGTATTGGTAATATAATCCTTTCTGATTAATGAAGAAAAGTCTTTTGAAAGGAGTTCTTCTTTAGAATAGCCTAAAGCTTTTATTGCATAATCATTGACAAAAGTAAAGTTGCCTCTTGCATCTGCTTCAAAGATAATGTCAACAGCTGTCTGGATTAGAGTCTCGTATTGTTTTCTTATTTTTATTTCATTGGTAATGTCTTGGCCAATTCCGATAATTGAATCTTCATTAAATTTTTTATCAATCCATTGGATAAATTTGTATTCGCCATTTTTACATTTTAATTTTCGGATATATAATTGGTTATCAATGAATTTTTCATGATAATTAGCACTTTCAAATTCAGGGTCTTCAGTAAGTTTCCAGAAACCGTAACCCATAACTTCTTTTGGAGTATAACCTAAAATTCTTGTTATAGTGTCACTGCAGAAGGTAACTTCTCCTTTTTTGTTTGTTGCTATTGTAAGCGAGTTTCCTTTGTTTACGATTTCGTTTGCAAAATGAATTTTTTCTTGGACTTTATATATCGAGATATATCGGATGTGATTTATCATAAACACCATTACAGCAAATCCTATTAGAATAGCAGCTTTACCGATAGGGACTAAATCCAAAATTAATATCAGTATCAGATATGAAAAAACAAAGCCGCAGAAAATCCAATACTTTTTTATGGGCTTGATAATAATATAGGAAAAGAAAAACGCTAAGTTAAATGTATAAGTAGGAATGGGGTCATTATGTAAAACGACAATATTATATGCTGTTATTGAAATGTAAACATAAAATAAAAAAGTAAAGACGGCAGGAAGCCTATTGTATAAATATTTTGATTTTTCACTTGTTAAAAAGGTAAGCAAAAATATAAAAGCAATAATAAAATTGTAAATCAATAAACTTTTGGGTCTGACTTTAAATAATTCGAATAGTATTTCTATAAAAGGAAGAACTAACCCCAGGTACAATAAATAAAGCTGATACTCTCTTTTATCAGATTCTTTTAGTGCAAGATTATCGATGTTTTTTAATATCGAATTGATTTTGTGGTTAGAATAGACAATTGCTATTGCAATAATGAGAAGCAAAGCCAGCAAAATGCTATTTCGATTTGTAATCATTAGGAAATTTTTTTGTATCTGACCTAATGGCATAAAAAGATAGACCGAACTCGATAAAGAGAAGTTGAAGTTAAAAAATAGTAAAATTTTATAACATAAAAGCATAGTTTTCAGCGGGGGGAACTATTTAATAAATTTCTTTTCGGGTATAATCTTTATGTATTACTGTAATTATTTGTATTCATTTTTGTTGTATCATCTATTCCTACAATAGCGCTGTAAATGGCATAATGCATGGAATAGATAAAAGGCATTGTAAAAAATATTCCAACACAGCAGCCCATAATGCCTACAAACACACCAATTAGTGCTACAACTGCTAGACCTAATATAACGACAGGTTCCTGGAAAACAATTTTGATGCTGTATCTAATGGCATCGATAGCCTGCAGGTTTCCAAAAATAATCAAGGGAACTGTAAGCAGTGTTATAAAGGAGATAAAATAATTGATGAGTGAGCCAAGAATTTCAAGCTTTAGGTAAACAAACAAAGTTGATTGTGCAAAACTGATTACCGAAATAATGAATGTTGAAACTAAAATTTCTTTTAAATAAGGAAATTTATAATAACTGAATAAAGACGAGACAGGGAATTCCAGATCCTTTTCCCCACGATCGGCCATTTTTAAAAAGGAGGCAAAAAATGGGCTAAGCAGGCAAGAGGTAAATATGGAAAATATTCCCAAAGCCATTTGTGCTGACTGAGATAAATTTTCTATTTTAAATTTCTCGGGAGTAAGTTCTTTAATTTCATTGACGCCTAAAACCGAAACTAATGAAACAGAAGTTAAAATAAGAAACAAAACGATAAAAATTACCAATACTGATCCCGCATAGAGTGCAATTCTTTTGTAATTCTCAAACGCATGATTGAATACATCTCCAAAATCAATCTGATATCCGTTTTTTTCAATATCGTGTAATCTTTCTAAAGTTTGGTTCATTTGTTATTTGGTTTATTATTGGTTGGCGGGAGTTTTATAATTGTATCATTGCATTTTACTGTAATGATTTCTATATCAATAGGCAAATTTACTATTTTTTTATTTTTAAATAGGATGTTATTTTTTCAAACATGTCTTTAGGTTTTAATAATAATTTACTTTTATTATAGCCAGTTTAATAGTTTCCTTATCGAATTAATTTTATCGGCATAGGGAGCGTATCTAAAATTCAAATCCAGCCAATTCGCTTTTTTTACAATTGCTTTATGATGTGAAAAGATCTCAAAACTTTTTTTCCCATGATATGCACCGATACCGCTTTGTCCAACCCCGCCAAAAGGAAGTCTTTTGTTTGCAAAATGGACAACCGTATCGTTTATACAGCCTCCGCCAAAAGCATAGTTCAAAATTGTTTTTTGGGCAAATTTTTTGTCATCAGTAAAAACATATAAAGCAAGCGGCTTTTCATATTTTAAGATTACCTTGTCGATTTCTTTTTCATCTTTATAAGTAATTATAGGCAGCAATGGACCGAAAATTTCTTCTTGCATTAATTCGCTATCAAGATCGTTTTCGTCTATTAGTGTTGGAGAAATGTAGAAATCCTCTATATCGGTCTCTCCGCCAAAAACTACTTTTTCAGTTTCAATCATACTCACTAGCCGATGCCAGTTTTTTTCATTTACAATTCGGGCAAGATCAGATGAATTTTTAGGGTTTTCACCATAAGCTTTTATGATTTCAATTTTCATAAAATCAATAAAATGGCTTTTCATCTGCTCTTGAATCAAAATGTAATCTGGAGCAATGCAGGTTTGACCGGCATTCAAGAATTTTCCCCAAACTATTCTTTTGGCAGCAAGTTTTAAATTGGCTGTTTCATCTATAATGCAAGGGTTTTTTCCACCCAATTCAAGTGTTACGGGAGTCAGATGTTCTGCAGCTGCTTTGGCAACAATTTTCCCAACGGTAACACTTCCTGTAAAAAAAATATAATCCCATCGTTGTTTTAATAATTTTTGAGTAGTTTCAATCCCTCCTTCAATTACTTTTACATGCTGATGCGGGAAAACTTTTTCTATAATCTTTAAAATTACTACTGATGTTTTTGGAGTTAACTCAGATGGTTTTAATGTAATCTGATTTCCAGCAGCAACAGCAGCAATTAGTGGAGCCATAGCTAACTGAAACGGGTAATTCCATGGGGCAATAATCAAAACTTTCCCATAAGGTTCTTTTACAATATAATCTGTTGAAGGAAAATTGAGTAGGGAAGGGACTGCTTTTTCAATTCTGGCCCATTTTTCAATATTCTTGATAGTGTATTTTAAGTCCGAAATGATATAGCTGGTCTCGGTTGCGATAGACTCAAAAGGAGGTTTTTTAAAATCCTCATACAATGCCTGGATGACCTCATTTTCGTGTTTAATGATTTTATCCAATAATTTTATTAAAGCTTCTTTTCTGGCAGTAACGTCTAATTTGTAACTCATAGCGAAAAAAGATTTAAATCATTATGCAAGTTAAATTTAAATTTGAAGATAAAATCCTTTTTCAGTCTAAAATTAAATAGCTTTCCAAATAACCTCTTCGGGTACTGGTGCAATAATTGTGATTTCCTCTTTCGAAACGGGATGGATAAACATCAGTTTTCGGGCATGCAGATGAATGCCTCCGTCAGGATTACTCCGGTCAAAACCGTATTTTAAATCGCCTTTTATTGGCGATCCGATAGCTGATAATTGCGCCCGTATCTGATGATGCCTGCCTGTATGCAGCTGAATTTCAAGTCCGAAATAATTATCCAGTTCCCTGATGATTTTGTATTCTAAACTGGCTTTTTTGCTGTCAGGGACTTCTTTGAGATGTGCCTTCGAAGTATTGTTTTTCTCGTTCCTTTTAATATAATGAACAAGCGTGTCTTCATTTTTTGAAGGCCTGTTTTTGACTACCGCCCAATAGGTTTTTTGGGTTTCCCTGCTGCTGAATAATTCGTTCATGCGTGTAAGCGCTTTGCTGGTGCGGGCAAAAACTACAATTCCGGTAGTAGGTCTGTCCAGTCGATGCACGACTCCAAGAAAAACTTCACCGGGTTTATTGTATTTGTCTTTTATATATTCTTTTACAATCTCGCTCAATGGCTTGTCACCTGTTTTGTCGCCCTGAACAATGTCGCCAACACGTTTGTTGACAACAATCAGGTGGTTGTCTTCGTGAAGGATTTGGAGATTGGATTTATTTGAAATTATTTTATTTGACATCTTAGATTTTTAGACTTTTTAGACTTTTAGAACGATGAGGCAGTCTAATATGATAATTTTTTATTGATTCTGTATTAAGTTTGACCTGAATTTTGATGTCATTTTTACAATTTCATCAAGTATATTTATTAATTCATTGGCTTTGTCTAGGTTGACAAAACCTAAATCAGATGCGATTAACAGCTGTGTTTCAATTTCATAAGCTGAACCAATGGAGATTTCTAAGAATCTTGCAAAATCTTTATTCGACTGCCTAGAGGATCCTTCTGCAATATTAGAAGGGATCGATACCGCAGCTCTTCTTAATTGATGTGTAAGTCCGAATCTTTCTTCACTTGGAAAAGCGGATGTAGCCGAATATACTTTAACACAAAAGATTCTGCTTTTTTTCCAGATTTCTAATTCTTTAAATTGATGCATTTTTATTTATTTTTAAAGGTTGTATAATCTTTTTTATCAAAAGCTTGTTTTGATGTTCAAATTAAATACAATTTATAATGAAAAATAAGAATGCAGAAAGAAAATTCCTCTAAAAATCAAAAAGTTTCAAATTCTAAGAAATCTAATAATCTAAAATGTCCAGCAATCTAAGCAGTCTAACTTAATACTGTTCTTTCTCGTTTGGAAAATCCTGTGATTTTACATCTTCAACATATTGGCTGATAGCTGTAGTCATTCCTTCGTATAAATTCATGTAGCGTCTCAAAAAACGAGGGCTGAATTCATTATTCATTCCCAGCATGTCGTGGATCACCAATACCTGTCCGTCAACTCCACCACCGGCTCCAATTCCGATTACTGGAATGGAAATGCTTTTTGCTACTTTTTCGGCCAAATGAGCAGGAATTTTTTCAAGTACCAAAGCAAAACAGCCCAATTGTTCTAGCAAAATAGCATCTTCAATCAGTTTTTCGGCTTCTTCATCTTCTTTGGCACGAACGGTATACGTTCCAAATTTATAAATAGACTGCGGTGTTAATCCCAAGTGTCCCATAACCGGAATTCCGGCATTCAGGATTTTTTTGATAGATTCTTTGATTTCTTTGCCTCCTTCTAATTTTACAGCATGAGCACCGCTTTCCTTCATGATTCTGATAGAAGAGCGAAGAGCCTCCTTTGAATCAGATTGATAGCTTCCAAAAGGCAAATCGACAACAACTAAAGCCCGATCTACAGCCCTGACTACAGATGAAGCATGATAAATCATCTGATCTAAAGTAATTGGTAAAGTCGTTTCGTGACCCGCCATTACATTTGAAGCTGAATCCCCAACAAGAATTACATCAACTCCTGCAGTGTCCACAATTTTGGCCATGGTATAGTCATAAGCCGTAAGCATGGAGATTTTTTCGCCATTAGATTTCATGTCAATTAATGACTTGGTGGTAACTTTTTTGTAATCTTTTTTTATTGCAGACATCGTTTATATTATTTAATTCCGAATGTTCGGAGGAATTTTGTTTTGAGAGTGTAAAAGTACTAAATTGAATTTTTTAAATCTGAATTTTCACTGGGAATGTCATGGCGAAAACATTATTGTACAAGTTTGTTTTGCATTAACAATCTGCCATATTCACAGCAATTGCAAGTCCGCCTTCGGAAGTTTCTTTGTATTTTGAGTTCATGTCTTTGGCCGTCTGCCACATGGTATCAATTACTTTGTCAAGAGAAACTTTGGCATTTTTGGCATCGCTGGCCAAGGCAAGTTCAGCGGCATTGATTGCTTTTACAGCTCCCATGGTATTTCTTTCAATACACGGAATCTGCACTAAACCGCCAATAGGATCACAGGTTAAGCCTAAATGGTGCTCCATCGCAATTTCGGCAGCCATTAAAACTTGTTCTGGGCTTCCTCCTAATAATTCGCAGAGTGCTCCTGCAGCCATAGCGCTTGAAACACCAATTTCGGCCTGGCATCCTCCCATAGCGGCAGAAATGGTAGAGCTTTTTTTGAAAATACTTCCTATTTCGCCGGCAACCATTAAGAATTTTTTGATTTCATTTTCGCCTGCCTGATGGTTTTCAATGACTAAATAATACATTAAAACGGCAGGAATTACCCCGGCGCTTCCGTTGGTAGGAGCGGTGACAACTCGTCCTAAAGCTGCATTTACTTCGTTTACAGCCAATGCAAAACAGCTGACCCATTTTAGAATCTGCCTGAATTTAACCTCAGTTTTCCTGATTTCTTCGAGCCATTCCTGAGGTGTGGAATAATTGGACAATCCAATTAAATTCTGATGCATATCAAAAGCGCGTCTCCGTACATGTAAACCGCCGGGAAGCATGCCTTCGGAATGACAGCCGATATACATGCATTCGAGCATCGTGTTCCAGATACGCATCAGTTCGTGATGAACTTCTGCTTCGGGCCGCATCGATTTTTCGTTTTCATATACAATTTCCGAAATGGATTTGTTCTCTTTTATGCAATATTCCAAAAGTTCTGAAGCTTTATCAATAGGGAAGGGGAAAGCACATTTTATGGCAACTTTATTTTGGGTGTTTTCCAATTCTTCTTTGACCACAAACCCGCCTCCTATGGAATAAAACGTAGAACTGTATTCGGTCTCGTTATTAAAATATGCTGTAAACGTTAGTCCATTAGCATGAAAAGGAAGGAAGTCTTTGTTGAAAACAATGTCCTGAAGAATATAAAAGGGAATTGAATTCTGGTTTCCCAGAAGTATTTCATTTTTATCTTGAATCGATTTGATGATTCCGTCAATGTTTTGAACTGGAATATATTCCGGATCCTGACCGCTCAGTCCGAGCATTACAGCCAAATCGGTGGCATGTCCTTTGCCGGTTAAGGAAAGCGAGCCGTATAAATCCGCTTTTACCCTGATAACACTATTGATGTTGTAATCGTTCCTCAGTTCACCTAAAAAACGTTCGGCAGCACGCCAAGGTCCTAGAGTATGGGAACTCGAGGGGCCTACGCCAATTTTTAACATATCAAAAACGGAGATGCATTGTTCCATAAAGTCAGTCTTGTTGGATAACACAAATATAATTATAAATTAAATTATAACGGTGTGATTTGTGTTTTAAAATGATAATTTGATAATTTTTGTATAAAAAAAGATTATTGTTTTAAGAAATTGACAGTGTTTTGATGTTGGTACGAATCTCAAATGAGTCCGATGTTGACTCCTGCGGAATGACAAGATCGTACTAAGAAATCTATTAAAATCTGTGAATCTGCAGCAAAAAATGATTTGTTGTATTTGCCGATTGTCATACTTTAAAATCTGTGAATCTATGGTCTAAGAAAATAGAAATCAAGCGGGATTGAAAGCCTGATAACACTAATCAAGGCAGATAAAAAGCCTGCTATTCATTCCTTCGTTGCCAAAGACAAAAAGAATTTAATAAAAAATTGCAGTTTTTATTGATTTTATTGGTCTGCAAAGATTTAAATCATACATTTGTCGCTACATTCAAAAATTCCGGAAAACATGTTTGAATTTCAGCAGTATTTAGGCTTTTTACTTTTCTTAACCATCCTTACCATGGGATTCTGGTTAATGTTTTTCTTAGTTGGTTTCGTATCTTACTGGGTAGGTGGAGCAACTTGGGAGGCTTATAAAGAAAAGAAAGCAAAACAAAAAGAAGAAGAAGCTTAATCTTTTTTTTGCTTTAAAATAAAAAAGGATTCGTTATTACGAATCCTTTTTTTATTGTATCAGGTTGAAGATTATCCTGGGAAATCTCCGCCGCCGCCATCTCCGCCACCTTCATTTCTAGGCGCATTTTTCTCTCTCTCATTTTTGGCTTTATTGAAACGGTAGGTGAAAGATAAATTGAACTGGCGTTTGCGAAATTGCATTTCCCCATATGATGTTTGAGTTGGAAGATTCGTTACTTCGTCCGTAAAATAAGTATAAGATCTCATAATTCTCGTATTGAAAATGTCGCTAACATTGAAAGCAATTGTTGCTTTTTCTTTCAGTATATCTTTGCTAAAAGAAGTATTCATCCCAAATTGGTCCAAGTTTCTGCCTTGAGCAGTTTTTTGTTCACCATTGTAAGTAGCATTCAATTGCCAGTCGATTTTGTATGGCAATGTTAGTTTCGAGTTTACTCTTGCAAACCAGTTGTTGGCTTGATTATCCAGATCTTGCACTACAAGTTTTCCTGTCGTATCTGTGTAGCTGTGTTCTCCTGTTGTTTTTACATTGTATAAATTGAAATTACTGTTTATCCTCCATATCTTGAATGGGGTATAATTTAAAGTAAACTCAAAACCAAATTTTTGTTCTTTTCCTAGGTTTATTGGCTGGCTTTTAATAACGGGGACTCCATTTACTTCATCACCAGTTGGAGATCTTACAAAGCTGAAAACATCTTTAGTATCTTCAAAATAAGCCGAAGTATTAAAAGTTACTTTTTCCCATCTTTTGATATAACCAACGTCAAATTTGTTTGTTAATGATGGATCTAAGTCGGGATTTCCCTGAAAAATATTAACGTTACTGGAATAATTTACCGCTGGGTTCATAAAACGTCCTCTCGGTCTGGAAAGACGTTTGCTGTAACTTGTTGTAATGTTGCTTTGGTCAGATATTTCATAACTGATAAAAGCACTCGGAAAAAAGTTATTGTATTTTTTATTGTTGAAATCTTTTGGATCTTCTAATAAGTTTACTTCTATATCAGTGTCTTCCCAGCGCAGTCCAAATAAATAGGAGAATTTATTTTTTTTGAAGCCATACTGTGTATAAAGAGCATTAATATTTTCTTTGTATTCCAGATTATTGGACAAATTCTGGATCTTCATGCCATTCTGGTCAAGAACATAATATTCATTGTTTAAATCAGCAAAATTTCCTTTATATCCAGCTTCAAACTGACTATTTTCACCTAGAGGCAATACATAATCGGCTTGTAACTGACCTTGTTTCTGAATCTGGTTGTTTAATGTGTTATTATAATTATCAGAACCAGTAATTATACTTTGATTGTCATCAGTATTTCTCGAAAGAGAAGCATCAACGGTAAGTTTGTGTCCTTTGTCGTTGAAGTTTTTAATTAAGTTTGAAGTAAATGAAGTATTTTCGCTGCCGGTATCTCCTGTATTCAAGCGGTAAGTAGTACCAGTGAATGCATGAGATGCATCATAGCTGCTGTAGTTAATTAAATCATTGTCTTCACCAGTATTTTTTTCATAGTTTATGGCGTTTGTCCAATATGTATTTGGTGCAACTGTCCATTCGACACCTGCTCTTCCATTAAAGCCGTCTCTGACTCTCTCTGTTTCTCGGTCTTCATCTAAAAAGTTTTTTATAGAACCATCCTTATTGAAATACTCGGAATTGGTTTTTCCACCACCTTCATTGGTTCTGTGATTGTAACCCGCAGTAGTAAAGTAATTTAATTTTTCGGTTTTATAATTTACATTGGCACTTAGACCATACGTTTCGGGAATTCCTGTTGAAGCTATTATAGTCCCGTTAAAACCTTGATTTTTACCTTTTTTAAGAATAATATTGATTATACCTGAGCCTCCTTCGGCATCATAACGGGCAGATGGATTAGTAATAACTTCGACCTTGTCAATGGCATCTGCAGGAAGCTGTCTAAGGGCTTCGGCAATATTTACTGCATAAGAGGGCCTTCCGTCAATCAAAATCCGGATATTATCACTTCCTCTTAAGCTTACATTTCCTTCGGTATCAACTGAAACAGAAGGGACGTTGTCAAGGACATCACTTACTGTTCCTCCTTTTACCATCATATCCTGACCTACATTATATACTTTTTTGTCAAGCTTGATTTCGACAGATGATTTTTCGGCACGTACAACAACTTCGTTCAGTTGTGCTGCATCATCTTCGAGTGCGACTGTACCCAGAGAGGTTTTCTCGGTGATGTTTCTGCCCTTTATTTCGACATTTTTAAACGAAATAAATTCGATTGTTATATCGTAAACTCCAGGAATAACATCAGCTTCATATTCGCCTTTGTTATTGGTTATTCCGCCAGAAATGGCTTTTGGATTTTTTTGATTCTTTAAAGTAATAGTAGCATATTCTAATGGCTGATTACTTTTTTTGTCTACAATTTTTCCAGTAACTTTAACTTTGGCAAATGCTGGAGGACCTTGCTGAGCAAAATTGGATAGCCCAAAAAATAGAAATATTATGGCTATTGTAAATTTTAAATTTTTCATTTAGCAGTAAATAAGATTTCCGGATAAGACGCGGGAATGTTATAATAGTTTAAAACAGGAATCTTAAACTTATGTTAATGTTTAGATGAAGGAACTCACCTTTTCTATATCTCTCCCAACAATTGCTTCATCATCTTTTACAACAATCGGTCTTTCAATAAGAATTGGGTTCTCTGCCATTGCCTGAATGATTTGAGCATCAGTCATTGTTTTTCCTTTGTAATTCTCTATCCATATTGTTTCTTTCTGACGGACCAGATCAATAGGCTGGAATTTAAGTTTTTTTAGCAATAAAGTTAATTCTGAAACTGTTGGAGGTGTTTTTAAATAATTAATAATTTCAATTTCTTTATCCGATTCTTCTAAAAACAGCAGACAGCTTCTTGATTTTCCGCAACGCTGATTGTGGTAAATTTGTATCATTTTCTGGGTAAAATTTGGGTTGTCCTAAAATAAAATGCCTATTTTAGTTTTCGCAAAAATAAGGCTTGGAAGATAATTAAAGTTATAATTATAAAAAAAATAACACTATGTTTATAGAACAGGGAATAGATGAAAAAAATAAATTCTGGAAGTATCTTTTAGGATTGCTGATAATTACTGTTGCATCGTTTGTGGGGCAGATACCAATGTTAGTGGCGATTGTATATCAAATTTATTTTAAAGGAAAATCATATCCTGCCACTGATAATGAATTGTTTCATTTTTTTGAACCTAATTTAAACTTGTTTCTTTTGCTTCTTTCGTATGTTGCAGCACTGGGCGGAGTTTATTTTACCGTTCGTTTTTTGCATTATCAAAGCTTTAAGTCTATTGTTACTGGCCGAAAAAATATCGATTGGAAACGAGTGCTGTTTTCTTTTGCGGTATGGACTGTATTTACTGTTGTTTCAACGTTAGTGACGTACTATTTAAATCCAGCTGATTTTGAAATCAATTTTCAGCCCTTGCCATTTTTAATTTTGTTTTTAATTGCTGTTTTATTGATTCCAATACAGACTAGTGTAGAGGAATTAGTTTTCCGGGGCTATCTTATGCAGGGATTTGCTAATCTATCAAAAAATAAATGGGTTCCGTTATTGATGACATCAGCTATTTTTGGACTGCTACATTTGTCTAATCCTGAAGTTTCGAAGCTGGGGAATATAATTATGGTGTATTATATAGGAACAGGACTGTTATTGGGTATAATGACTCTTATGGATGATGGGATGGAACTGGCTTTAGGATTCCATGCTGCTAATAATTTGGTGGGGGCATTATTGGTAACCTCAGACTGGACTGCTTTTCAAACTTATTCTATTTTCAAAGATGTGTCAGAACCTGAGGCTGGATTTGATATTATCTTTCCAGTTATAGTGATTTATCCTCTGCTTTTAATTATATTTGGGTATAAATACAAGTGGTCAGACTGGATGAAAAAATTGTCTGATATATAAGTAAATAACACAAAATTTCAATATTATTATGAATAAAGTAACTTACAAAAATGTCCATAATCAATTTAAAATAAATGGACATCACTTAACAAGAGAAGATTTATGCAGGATCGCTTATAGTTTTATTAAAGAAGGAGCAGATTTTGAGCAGGCCGTGGGAGATTTTTTGTTAGACTGGTTTGATGATAAATCTTACATAGATATGTACACTTCTGGCACAACAGGTGAACCAAAAACTATACGAATTGAAAAGGACGCTATGGTTAAATCAGCAATTGCAACCGGCGATTTTTTTGGATTGCATCCAGGGAATAAAGTACTGCATTGTTTGCCTGCTAAATATGTTGCTGGAAAAATGATGTTTATCCGTTCTTTTATTTTGGGCTTAGATATGGATTTTGTTGCGCCAAGTTCACATCCATTAGAATATAACGATCAAAAATATGATTTTGCTGCGATGGTACCGCTTCAGGCCAAGAACTCAATTAAGCAATTGACTAATATCAAAAAGATAATTATCGGCGGAGTAAAAATTCATAAATCATTGGAGGATGAATTGATTAAGCTGCCTATTGAGATTTATGAAACCTATGGCATGACAGAAACAATTACACACATTGCAGCTAAAAAAGTTGGAGTGGAGGCTTTTACCACATTGCCAAATGTTACTGTTTCGGTAAATGAAAACCAATGTCTGGAAATTGTTGCAAAAAATATAAAAGACGAAAAAATTGTGACTAATGATATAGTGAAATTAATTTCCGATACACAGTTTATCTGGTTAGGCCGTTATGATAATGTAATTAATAGCGGAGGTATTAAAATTATGCCAGAGCAGGTGGAGGGCAAGCTTTCTACATTGATTCCAAGACGTTATTTTGTAAATGGTGAACAGGATGATAATTTAGGAGAAAAAGTAGTTCTTTATGTAGAAGGAGAGGCTATGGACATTAAAAGTTCTGTGTTTGATGTTTTAGATAGATTTGAAAAACCAAAAGAAATCATATTTATTCCGAAGTTTAAAGAAACTGCCACTGGAAAAATTATGAGAGAAGAAAGCAGGAAAATACCTGTGTAATATCTAAAGATTTACAGCCTAAAAAAAAAGAGAGAGAATGTTCCAGAATGTTCTCTCTCTTTTTTATGGACATATTTGTTTTTTTTTATCTAGATTATTTTTGCATTTTAAAATAATAATCGGCAGAATTTTTACCGCCTCCATAAATTGCAAAAAAACTGCATACTCCGAGGGTCAGCACGGCTAATAATAAGTTCTGCTCGTGCATATGTCCCAAAAAGTTAATGATTACGGCACAAATTAGGATAGGCAGCTGCGCTATGATTGCCCAGCGTGTCAATAAACCAAAGAAAATTAAAATTCCTCCTACGAGATGAGCTGGGGCGATATAATGAATTAAAAACATGCCACCGCCAAATTTGTCGAACCTGTCAATAGGTGCTAATAAATCTACGAGATACTGAGTGTTCGAAAAAAAATAAACTCCTTTCATAAATAAAAATATACCAAGAGCCATTCTGAGTAAATCTACAGGCAGATAAGTGTGTGCATTGGCCCACTTATTTAAGCTTTTTACATTGTTCATATCTTTCAGGATTTAAATTAATTACACTAAGGTATTAATTATTAATGAGATATGATTTGTTTGTTGCGAGATTAATTAATAATTATGTTTTTTAATACAATTATTTTGATAGTTTAATTTTTAATACTTAAAATGTTTATAAAATTTGCCAATTTTTTAATATTCAGCACAAAAAACATGATTGGTTTTTCAAAATAACAATCACACCTGGATAACGCCTAGATTAAACTGTTTTTCGATAGGGGCGTGGTTAGCCGCTTCGATTCCCATAGATATCCAGGTTCTGGTTTCTAATGGATCAACAATGGCATCTGTCCACAATCGTGCTGCCGCATAATAAGGCGAAACCTGCTCGTCATAACGAGCTTTGATGGTAGAAAATAATTCGGCTTCCTTAACTTCATCAATGATTTCTCCTTTGTTTTTTAGTGATGAAGCTTCAATTTGAGCTAATACTTTGGCTGCTTGCGTTCCACCCATTACGGCTAATTCGGCACTTGGCCACGCAAATATTAAACGGGGATCGAATGCTTTTCCACACATAGCATAATTCCCGGCACCATAGGAATTTCCTACTATAACAGTGAATTTGGGTACAACCGAATTAGATACTGCGTTTACCATCTTGGCTCCGTCTTTTATGATGCCGCCGTGCTCAGATTTTGATCCTACCATAAAGCCAGTTACATCTTGAACAAAAATCAAAGGAATTTTCTTTTGGTTGCAATTGGCAATAAATCGGGTTGCCTTATCAGCAGAATCTGAGTAAATTACACCGCCAAACTGCATTTCGCCTTTGGTAGTTTTTACAACTTTTCTTTGATTGGCTACTATTCCCACTGCCCAGCCGTCAATTCTGGCATAACCTGTAATAAGGGATTGTCCATAGCCTTCTTTATAGGCTTCAAATTCAGAATTATCTACCAGCCTATTAATGATTTCCATCATGTCATATTGCTCATTTCTTGCTTTCGGCAAAATACCGTAGATTTCGTTTTCATCCAAAGCTGGTTTTTCTGCTTTAATACGGTTAAATCCTGCTTTGTCAAAATCACCTATTTTGTCTATTATATTTTTTATTTTATCCAAAGCGTCTTTGTCGTTTTTGGCTTTGTAGTCTGTCACGCCAGAAATCTCGCAATGTGTTGCTGCTCCTCCCAAGGTTTCATTGTCTATAGTCTCGCCAATTGCGGCTTTCACCAGATAGCTTCCCGCTAAAAAAATACTTCCTGTTTTATCTACAATCAAAGCCTCGTCACTCATAATAGGAAGATATGCTCCTCCAGCAACGCAGCTGCCCATAACGGCAGCTATTTGTGTAATTCCCATACTGCTCATTATGGCATTGTTTCTAAAAATGCGTCCGAAATGTTCTTTGTCGGGGAAAATTTCATCTTGCAGTGGCAGATAAACTCCAGCACTGTCAACTAAATAAATAATTGGCAAGCGGTTTTCTATAGCAATTTCCTGGGCTCTTAAGTTTTTCTTAGCCGTAATTGGAAACCATGCTCCAGCTTTTACAGTAGCGTCATTAGCAACAACTATGCATTGCTTTCCTTTGATATAGCCAATTTTTACAATTACACCACCCGATGGGCATCCACCGTGTTCTGCATACATTTTTTTGCCGGCAAAAGCGCCAATCTCTAAGGATTTTGCGTTTTCATCCAATAGATAATCTATACGTTCCCGAGCAGTCATTTTTCCCTCGGCATGCAGTTTTTCGATTCGTTTTTCGCCACCTCCAAGTTTGACTTTGGCAAATTTCTGCCTGAGTTCAGACAATAAAAGTTTATTATGATCTTCGTTTTTATTGAAGTTTAAATCCATGTGTTAATATGTTTTTTTGTATTTCGCTAATTTACGAAAACGTTTGAAATTTAATTCTTTTTGGGTATAAATTTAGATTTTTAGCAATTTAATTCACTTTCAGATTATATAAAAATAAAAACTTATTTATTTTAACAATTTTGTTAGCATCCGATGCTATGATAAAGCTGGCTGAAATTTTAAAAGAAGGTTTCTTTTTGGATTGATATTGGTGCAGAAATGCAAATTATATAAATAATATCCTTAAAATTATAATTTTTTCTATTTCGTGAATAATACATTTGATACGGAAAAAAACACACTATCAGATATATGAACTTGTATATAAAAAGCTTTATTCTATTGTTATATTCAATAACAGCAAATGCCCAAATTCAAGCTCTGAATGATATTAAAGTCAAGCCTAAAAATATGACGCAGCGCTGGGAATTAGATACCACGGCTGTTAGAAGTACGTTTTTATTAACTCCTTATAAGCCTATTTATTTCCTATTGGGCAAATATTCAAGCAATCCAAATGATCAGCCTCATTCTGAGAATAATAATCCTGAATATATAGTGCCAGAAGAGCTGCCCTATGATAATATCGAGTTTAAATTTCAATTGAGTTTTAAGACAAAAGTTTTGCAGAGCTTTTTATGGGGAAGTGCCGATTTATGGGTGGCTTATACCCAAAAATCATTTTGGCAGGTTTATAATCATGATCTTTCGCGTCCTTTCAGAGAAATAAATTATGAACCCGAAATAATTTTGAACTTTCCAGTAAGATTCAAGGTTTTTGGTTTTAATACCCGAATGGTTGGAATAGCATTTAATCATTTATCTAACGGAAAAAGCGATCCTTTTTCAAGAAGTTTGAACAGGTTTATTCTTCACGCAGGAATGGAACGTAAAAATTGGACAGTTTATTTGAGGTCGTGGTATGGATTATCAGATAATAGCGGAGATAATCCAGATATTTCAGACTATACAGGACGTGCCGACCTGAATGTTATTTATGAGAAAAAAGGCCACATTGTTTCATTCCTTGGAGGTTATAATATGAATTTTAATTCAGCACCCCGGGGTTACGCAGAACTTTCGTGGTCCTATCCGATTAAGAATAATTTGAAAGCTTATTTCCAGATTTCGCATGGTTATGGAGAGTCACTGATAGATTATAATCATCTTCAAACTACGGTTGGAGTTGGGATATCATTAATTGAGTGGCTGTAATTAATTAAAAAACCCGATATTTTTATTATCGGGTTTTAATATTCAAAAGAATGATGAGGTTTATTCCTCCTCGCGCTGTCCCATCATCATGAGATAGGCTTTAAGGAATCCGTCAATGTTTCCATTCATAACACTGTCTACATCGCTGGTTTCCTGTCCTGTCCTGACATCTTTAACCAGCTTATAAGGCTGCATTACGTAATTGCGTATTTGTGATCCCCATTCTATCTTCATTTTTCCTGCTTCAATGTCAGATCGCTGTTCCTGCTGTTTTTTGAGTTCAATTTCATACAATTGAGAACGCAGCATTTGCATGGCACGAGTTCTGTTATCGTGCTGTGAACGGGTTTCGGAACATTGAATCTGAATTCCTGTTGGCTTGTGAGTCAATTGTACTTTGGTTTCTACCTTATTTACGTTTTGACCTCCTGCACCACTGGATCGCGCAGTTACGATTTCTATATCGGCGGGGTTAATTTCAATTTCAATAGTATCATCAACCAACGGATATACGTACACCGAAACAAATGAAGTATGTCTCTTGGCATTACTGTCAAAAGGGGAAATGCGCACCAGACGATGAACACCATTTTCACCTTTTAGATATCCAAAAGCAAAATCTCCTTCTATTTCAATGGTTACGGTTTTGATACCAGCGACATCGCCTTCCTGATAATTCAGTTCCCTGATTTTGTATCCGGATTTTTCGGCCCACATCATGTACATCCGCATCAGCATCGAAGCCCAATCACAGCTTTCGGTTCCACCGGCTCCGGCAGTAATTTGAAGTACAGCACTCAATGAATCACCTTCTTCCGAAAGCATGTTTTTGAATTCTATCGCTTCAATGTGCGTCTGGGTCAATTCGTATTGATGATCCAGCTCTTCGGTAGTCAGTTCTCCTTCTTTGTAAAAATCATAGGCCAGCTGCAGTTCATCGGTCATGTCTACAGCTTTGTTGTAATCTTCGATCCATTTTTTTTTGCTTCGAAGATTTTTTACAAGGATTTCGGCATCTTTGGGGTTATTCCAAAAGTCGGGAGCAAAAGTTTTTTCTTCTTCGTTGGCGATTTCGATAAGTTTGGCATCAACGTCAAAGATACCTCCTCAACGCACCAAGGCGTTCTACAATACCTTTTATTTGTTCGGTAGTTGTCATAAATTTATAGTAATTTTGTGTCGAAAATTATTGGATCAGCAGTTTTAGCCCTGATAGCAGTGGAAATCCTTTTTTTTGAAAAGGGCTTTTTTTTGTTAAAGAAAAAAAGCGACCAAAGGAAGCTCTTTTTTCTTTTTGCAAAAAATGCCGTTTTGAAAAAAGATTGTAACGAATAGCAGGATTAGCTTCTAATAATAATTTTACTGGTTTTGAGTTTACAAAAATAGGATTTAGTTTTTAGATTATGGAAATAAATTTGATTAGCGATACGATTACCAAACCATCGGTTGAGATGCTGCAATACATGTTTAATGCCCAAGTGGGTGATGATGTGTACAAGCAGGATCCTACGGTTATTGCGCTCGAAGCGAGATTGGCTGGGATGTTTGGTATGGAGGCGGGACTTTTTTTCCCCTCGGGAACTATGGCAAATCAAACGGCGATTAAGCTCCATACACAGCCTGGTGAACAATTAATTGCTGATAAATATGCTCACTTATATCATTATGAAGGAGGAGGAGTTTCATTTAATAGTGGGGTTTCCTGCTGTTTGCTGGATGGAAACCGAGGCATGATTACAGCCGAACAAGTGGCTGAAGCGATAAATGATCCTGAATTTTATCATAGCCCGCTTACGAGTTTGGTTTGTGTAGAAAATACAACAAATAAAGGAGGGGGCGCGTGTTATGATTTGAATGAATTAAAAAAAATAAAAGCAGTTTGTGTTGCTAATAATCTGAAATTTCATTTGGATGGCGCACGGATATGGAATGCTGTTGTTGCCAAAAAACAGCATCCTAGAGAATTTGGAACTTTGTTTGATACAATCTCGGTCTGTTTGTCCAAAGGGCTGGGCGCTCCAATTGGGTCGGTGCTTTTGGGGAATAAAGAAACTATTCACAGAGCATTACGCGTTCGTAAAATTTTGGGAGGAGGAATGCGTCAAGTGGGATATTTAGCTGCAGCGGGAAATTTTGCGTTAGATAACAATATCGCCAAACTGGTTGATGATCATAGAAGAGCCAGAGAAATTGCTGCAGTTTTGTCAAGACAGCCATGGATTGGAAAAATAGAACCTGTAGAAACCAATATTTTAATTTTTTCGGTACGTGAAGGTTTGAGCGAGCGATTGCTTATTGAAAAACTAAAAGAGAAAAATATTTTAATAAGTTCTCTGGGACATGGTAAACTTAGAATTGTAACACATCTTGATTATAAAGAAGTTATGCATACATATGTTTTGGAAACGTTGCAAAAAATAGTTCTTTAGCGCTTAGTAATTAGTCCTTGGTTCGAAAAGCGAATGAAGCTTAATGTTAAGTTTCATTCGCTTTTTGAATTTTGTCTAAAATACGATAAGGACTAAGTTGTTAAGGACTAAATCACTAAGTACTAATCACTAAAATTATTTAAAAAGATTATCCATTCCAGGAATCATCGGCATATCCATCTTGGCAACGGCATCCAACTCAGCTTGGTTGATTTTGGCCGCTTTTTCAATTGCTTTGTTTAGTACCAAAATCAAGTAATCTTCCAGTTGCTCCTTGTCTTCCAATAAAGAATCATCGATGGTGATTGATTTAATTTTGGTATTGGCGGTTAGGGTAACTTTCAGTAGGCTGTCGTTACTTTGTTCGTCAATAAGTACGGTATCCAAACGTTTTTTAGTATCTTCGATTTTTTGCTGGGTTTCTCTAAGTTTACCCATCATTCCCATTAAATCCATTTTGGTGATTTTTAAATTATTGAAAACAAAATTACGCAATTTGAAATTTAGTTATGTTAAATAAGATAAAAATCGAATTCGTTTTGAAATCGCTTTGTGTTATTTTTGCAATCGTAATAATACTAAATCAACTCGCAAACAATGCCAGAAAATAGTACAGCTCCTGCAGCTAAAGTAATCCCTAAGAAGTTAAAAAAGTTTGGTGAAGTTAGAATTGATAATTATTTTTGGTTAAATGACCGGGAAAATCCTGAAGTTATTGATTATCTGAATCAGGAAAATGCCTATTACCAAGAAAAAACGGCACATACCAAAGATTTTCAGAAAGCTCTTTTTGAAGAAATGAAAAGCCGAATCAAGGAAGATGATCAGTCAGTTCCTTATTTTTTCAATGGCTATTATTATATCACCCGCTATGAAAAAGGGCAGAATTACCCAATTTATTCCCGAAAAAAAGAAAGCCTTTCGGCAAAAGAAGAAATACTCTTCAATTGCAACGAAATGGCCAAGGATAAGCCTTATTTTCAATTGGGTGCCTTAAGTATCAGCCCTGATAATAAGCTGGCTCTTTTTAGTTATGATATTGTTGGAAGAAGGATTTACACCATTCAGGTCAAAAACTTGGAAACCAACGAAATTTTAGATGATAAAATTGAAAACGTTACCGGAAACGCAGTTTGGGCCAATGATAATAAAACCATATTTTACTCGGATCAAGATGATGTTACGTTGCGTTCGGATAAAATTTTTAAGCATAAACTAGGAACAAGACAAGTAGATGATGTTTTGGTTTATTTTGAAAAAGACGAAACTTTTAATGTGGAAATTCTTAAATCCAAATCTAGAAAATATTTGGCCATAGAATCAGGAAGTACATTGACCACAGAGTATCAGATCTTGGATGCCGATACTCCTGATGGTGAATTTAAGATTTTTCAGAAAAGAGTTCGAGGGCTGGAATATAGTATCAATCATTATGGTGACAGCTTTTATATTTTGACCAATAAGGACAAGGCGGAGAACTTTAAATTGATGAAAACCTCGGTAAACAAGACTTCAAAAACTAATTGGGAAGAAGTGATTCCTCATAGAGATGATGTTTTGCTGGAAGATATTGAGATATTCAAAGGTTTTTTGGTCCTTGAAGAACGCGAAAATGGCTTGAATAAAATCCGGATTATGCCTTGGAATGGGGAAGGGGAGTATTATCTTCCTTTTGAAAGCGAAACTTATACGGCATATACAACTGGAAATGTTGATTTTGATACTGATGTTTTGCGTTATGGCTACCAGTCCATGACAACTCCTTCTTCGATTATTGATTTCAATATGGTTACCAGAACAAAAGAAATTTTAAAAGAGCAGGAAGTCTTAGGAGGAAAGTTTGATAAAAATAATTATGTCGAAGAACGTGTTTGGGCTACAGCTGGTGATGGTATTAAAATACCTATTTCCATGGTGTACAGGAAAGGTTTGAAGAAAGATGGCAGTAATCCATTGCTTCAGTATGCTTATGGTTCTTATGGGCATTCCATGGATGCTTCATTTTCTTCGACAAGGCTCAGCCTGCTGGATAGAGGTTTTATTTTTGCAATTGCACACATTCGCGGAGGAGAAGATTTAGGAAGGCAATGGTATGAGGACGGAAAGCTTTTGAAAAAGAAAAATACATTTACTGATTTTATAGATTGTTCCAGATTTTTAATCGCTGAAAAATATACTTCTCCAGAACATTTGTATGCCGAAGGTGGATCAGCTGGTGGTTTATTAATGGGAGTTGTTGCAAATACCGCTCCTGAATTATACAATGGTATTATTGCCCAAGTTGCTTTTGTGGATGTAATTACCACGATGCTGGATGATAGTATTCCTCTTACAACGGGAGAGTATGATGAATGGGGTAATCCGAACATTAAGGAATATTATGATTATATGCTGTCATATTCACCATATGATAATGTTTTGGCTCAAAAATATCCAAATATGTATGTGTCTACTGGTCTGCATGATTCACAGGTACAATATTGGGAACCAGCTAAATGGGTGGCGAAATTGCGAGCACTCAAGACAGATGAAAATCTTTTATTTTTGGATACAAATATGGACGCAGGACATGGAGGAGCCTCTGGGCGCTTTGAAGCTCTTAAGGAATTGGCAAAAGAGTATAGTTTTTTATTAGATTTAGAGAAAATTGAAAACTAATTAGATTTTTTTTGTTAGATTTGCATCATATCGGGGTCTATCAAAAAAATGCTCTCAGATAAACTATTTTTTTATGAAAGAAGAAATAAATGCTTATAATAATATTTTAGAGTTAATAGGTAATACTCCACTTGTTAAGCTAAATAGTGTAACCGAGAATTTAAAAGGCAATTTCTATGCAAAAGTAGAATCTTTTAATCCCGGACACTCATCTAAAGATAGAATAGCTTTATACATCATCGAAGAAGCAGAAAAAAGAGGTATTTTGTCTCCAGGTGATACCATCATCGAAACAACTTCTGGCAATACAGGATTTAGTTTAGCAATGGTAAGCATCATAAAAGGATACAATTGTATTCTTGCGGTGAGCTCAAAATCATCAAAAGATAAAATTGATATGTTAAGGAGCCTGGGTGCAAAAGTATATGTCTGCCCTGCTCACGTTTCAGCAGATGATGACCGCTCATATTACAATGTTGCAAAGAGACTGCATGAAGAGACAAAAGGTTCTATATATATCAATCAATATTTTAATCAATTAAATATTGATGCTCATTATAAAACAACTGGTCCGGAAATCTGGAAACAGACAAATGGCAAAATAACACATCTTGTCGCTTGCAGCGGAACAGGAGGGACTATTTCAGGAACTGCAAAATATCTTAAAGAGCAGAATCCTAATGTGAGAATACTTGGAGTTGACGCTTTTGGATCTGTTCTAAAAAAATATCACGAAACTAAAGAGTTTGATAATGATGAAATTTACCCATATAGAATTGAAGGCTTAGGTAAAAATTTAATCCCATCAGCAACTGACTTTGATATAATAGATAAATTCATAAAAGTATCTGATGAAGAAAGCGCTCATTCAGCAAGAGAAGTAACGAAGAAAGAAGGTATGTTTGTTGGTTATACCTCTGGAGCGGTAATGCAGGCTATCAAGCAATATGCCGAAGAAGGTGAATTTGATGAAAATAGCAATGTAGTGGCAATATTTCCAGATCATGGTTCGCGTTATATGAGTAAAGTATTTAGTGATGACTGGATGAATGATCAAGGATTTTTTGATAGCATTAATGAGGAAGAAGCTCAAAAAATTGAATTTATAAAATAAACAAAACAGTAAATTCTGCAGATATCAAAGCTCTAGATAACATCTGGAGCTTTTTTTATGGTTTGTTTAAAGCAGTTATAGTATTTTAAGGTTCATGTGGTTTTTTAATTGTAATTAATAATGATAAGAGGAAATGGATTGGAATAGTTTAGTAAAATTAATGTAATCAGTGTTTTTATTGAATATTTTGTATTTCAAAATTAATTTTTAGTGGATTAAACGAGTATTTTGACAGTTGGTCGGAATATTTAGGTTCTTATTATGAAGTAGTTATAAATTTGATATAGATAAATAGCACCTATTTATTCAGCAAATTTAAAACCTACAACATATGAAAAAAATTATACTCCTTCCGGCAGTGTTAGTATTTTCTGTTTTAGTTAATGCTCAAAATGCGATTCAAGAATTCAATTTTAATGGCTCACTTAGCAATACATCCAATACTATTTCTTTTTTGGGTGATGCTGAATATGTAAAAGACAGGTCTGGGGTTAATCATAGTGCCTTGCGGATTTCTAACAATATTATTGAGGCAGCTATACCTGATCTGCCTTTGTCTAATTCACAAAGAACGGTTTCTATCTGGGTAAAATATAATGATGTTACAAAAGCAAATTATATATGGGGTTATGGATCATTGACCAATGCTCAATATTTTGGACTTTTACAGCAAAATGCCACAGATTCAAAGTCTGATTTGAATCTGGCCGGATGGGGACCTGCCAACGATGTTATTGTGACAACGACAATAGTGACTGGAATATGGTATAATTATACAGTAACTTATGATGGGCTCACTTCAAAAATTTATAGAGATGGCGAATTGATTAAATCGTCTGTAAGTCCAAGGAAATTAACTTCAGCTGTGGTTTTTGGAATTGGAAAAATGGGTCCAGCAGTCAGCATGAATGCAGATATTGATGATTTAAAAATTTATAATGTTGCTTTATCAGCTAAAGAAGTAGCAGCAATGTATAATAATGATGTTATGATTACTGTCAATAAAGATGCCACAGTTATTGCCTCGAATAAGGAGATGCCAAAGAAAGCTGGTGTTAAAGCACTTATGAAATCAACAGTTACCAATTCTAATATTGTTCTTACGGCTCCTATGGAGACAATGAATACTAAAATGTCTGAAATTTATTCTTCTGAAGGCCTGAAAGTATTGAGTGGAGACAAAAGCAGAATCGATATCACTGCACTTCCAGAAGGAACATATCTGCTAAAAGTGATTAACTCACAAGATGGTGCTGGCAATAAACTGACTGCTAATTAGTCTGAAGCTTTTAAATAGAAAAAAGATTGAGCTTATGGAAACTCAATCTTTTTTTCGACCGCAATTGGTTTATTTCCAATTGAGCTGTAATGCAAAACAGTTTTTGTCCTCTTTTGTAATACTAAAAACAATGTCAGAATCATTGACGCATTCATGAATTATTACTTTATCCTTGAGAGAGAGTTCCTTTAGGAAATTCATTTCGAAGCTTTTGACTTCTTGTTTTAAAATTCTTTTTGCGTCAACATGATCGAGACACCATTCCAGATATTTGACGTTATTAGCGTGATTTACTATATCTAAATCTGAAAGATAAACGGTTTTTTCGAAAACGGATTCTTTCTCAGGGTTGATGCTGATTTTGGAAAAACCTTCTTCGGTTGCTTTTTTATCGGGAAATAATTCAAAATGTTCATAAGGCAGAGCCAAAGGTTCCGGTCTTCGGGCTTTGGTGTTAAAAACGGCCCAAAAGGTTTCAGAACCTATTATTTTTTTTCCGTTGACATGCATTTCGAGTGCTCTCACAGAACGCGAGTTTTCTAATGAATTGATCCATGTTTTTACTGTAACCACATCTCGCCATCTGGGTAATTCTGTGATTTCTACGCGCATTCTGCTGAGTACCCACGCTTGGTCGAATTCCTGCATATCGGTAAAACTGATACCTCCTGCTTCAGAATGTGACGCTGCAGTTAATTGAAGCAGATTACATAAATCAGTATATTTTAAATAACCATTAGGAGTACATTGGGTAAAGTTAATTTCCCAGTCTTTGCTTAATATTGAGGTGAAATCTGGACTTATTGGCATGGAAATAATTATGAATTATGAATTATGAATTATGAATTATGAATTATGAATTATGAATTATGAATTTGTTCTTTTATATAGCTGATGATTTTATTTTGATCTGTCAAATAATCAAACCATTGGGTGTTTTCTTTGCGTTTGAACCAAGTGAGCTGGCGTTTCGAAAATCGGCGGGTGTTTTTCTTGATTTCTTCAATGGCAAATGGCAGTGTAAAATCTCCGTCAAAGTAACTGAATAATTCTCTATAACCTACCGTTTGCAATGCGTTTAATTCCTTGTTTGGATATAAAGTTTCGGCTTCCGCCAAAAGGCCTTCATTGATCATAATATCCACGCGCTGGTTGATTCGGTCGTATATGACATTTCTGTCGGCTTCGAGGCCGATGATGATTGGTTTGAAATTACGGTTATTTTTCTTTTGGTCCAAAAAGGAGGAATATGGTTTTCCTGTTCCAAGACAGACTTCTACAAAACGCATCATTCGCTGAGGATTTTGTAAGGTCTGCGGATTTTCGGAAGTTATTTTTTGAAAATATTCGGGGTCGAGTACTTCTAACTGTTGTTGTAAATATTCGATTCCGAGGTTTTCATAATTTAAATTTACATTTTCACGAATGGCGGAGTCTATGGCTGGAAATTCATCAAAGCCTTTTAAAATGGCATCTACATATAATCCAGAACCTCCAACGAGGACTGCGTAATCATTGGTTTGAAATAGCTCTTCGATTTTTATTAGGGCTTCTTTTTCGAAATCGCCTACGGTATAATTGTCAAAAATGGATTTATTTTGAATGAAATGGTGTGTTGCCGAAGCCAGTTCCTCGGGACTTGGTACTGCGGTTCCAATGGTCATTTCCCTGAAAAACTGACGGCTGTCGCAGGAAATGATGTCACAGTTAAAATGATTAGCCAATTTGATGCTCAAGGCTGTTTTCCCTATGGCTGTTGGTCCGACTATGGTGATTAAATATTTCATTCGTTTTGTTGCAATGTTTGCATTTTCTTCTTTTAACTACTGCTCCATTAGCCCAGATGGTAACGGAAACCCCGCAGTTATTGCAGTTTGTTTTTCCTGGTATAAAAGAGCGACTCCTCACCCCCAGCCCCTCTCCAAAAGAGAGGGCTGCTCAAATGCTCCTTTTATGCCTTGGAAAAACTGCTGGAATAACAAGGAGATGCAGTGTGCAGCTGAATCAGCTCCTAACTGACAGTTTCGTCTAATTTTGTACCACAATGATGGCAATATAGCGCTTCACTGTTTTGAATGGCTGTACCGCAAGAGCTACATTGGGTTTTGAACGAGTCTGAGTTTGTATTTATGTTTCTTTTTGCAAATTCGGCTGTGATGATTCCGGTAGGAACTGCGATGATTCCGTAGCCTAAAATCATGACTAATGATGCTACGATTTGTCCTAGTGGTGTTTGCGGGGCAATGTCACCGTAACCTACTGTGGTTAAGGTTACTATTGTCCAGTATATGCTCACTGGGATACTTGTAAATCCACTTTCCTTGCCTTCGATGATGTACATTGTTGATCCAATAATAATTGTGCAGATGAGGACAAAATAAATAAATACAATGATTTTTCCTCTGCTGGCGTTGACTGCTTCCTTTAATTGTGTGGATTGACGGGTGAAATGAGGATGATTTATTATTTTAAACAATCGCAGTAACCGCAAGGCCCGAACGACAATCAATATGCTTGTCCGCGGAAAAAAGAAAGACAAATACATGGGTAAAGTTGCAATTAAATCTATGATTCCGTAGAAGCTGAAAATGTATTTTACTGGTTTGTCAATCGAAATTATCCGCAAAATATATTCGATTGTGAAGAAAATTGTAATTGCCCATTCTAAAAAAACGAGTTGGCTGTGGTATTTGGCATTGAAACCTTCGACAGTTTCCATGATAATCAAAAATAGGCTCAGCAGGATAATACCCAAAAGTATCAAATCGAATAATCGGCCGGCTTTTGTATCTGTGCCGTGGATTATGATTCGGGTTTGTTGCCTGAAAAGATCATATTTTGATTTGATTTTTCCCAATTGACAGTATTAAAAATTAATAATTTTCTGAACCCTGTTTTTTCTTAAATATTCCTGAATATAATTTCGGGTGTTTTTGTTGTTGGGTGTTGGAATCAGGATGTTTTTTAAAATATCAGGAGTGTTAATCTGATAATTCAAATCATAAAAAGCATAGCCTTTGTAGATTCCGTTTTCTATTAATATTGCGCTGTGTTCGCCGGTTTTTCGGCCACGGTCGATGATAATCATGTTTTTGTTGTCGAAAAGGTTTTTGTCGATAAAAACCTGAACTCTGGCATTGTATTTTTCTGGAGTTATTTTTTTTGAACAGGCGCCGTCACATGGGCTGTTTTCGTTTTGCGGACAAGGCGTTTTCGAATCCGAAAGGCCTGTCAGTTTTGGACACAATTGATAGCTTGCCGTAATACGGCTTAGTGCTGATTTTGCTTCCTGCTGGCTGGAAAAAGTGGTTATTTCTTTTTTGCGTCCGTCCGCTTTCTGAAGTTTTAAATTCAAATATCCATCGCTGTCTTTTTCGGTATAGATTGCCCAATTCAGCGTTTTTTTGCGTGACATTCTATTGTAAATCGGACTGTTTTTCTTTATTTCTTCGGATGCTTTTAATAGTGCAATCAATTCGCTTCCAGTTTCTTCGTAGGTTACCGTGAATACTTCGGCTTGGATTTTCTTGGCACTGCTAGTTATGCCTGTAAAATGCTGATTGACTCTTTTTTTGATGTTTTTGCTTTGGCCAATAAATATAATACTGCCGTCTTCCCTGTGAATGTAATAAATTCCGGTTTTGGACGGAAGACTTTCGATTATGTCCAACAATCTTGGAGAAACCCCTTTGATAACTTCAAATTTGATGAGTTCTTTTGTGATGGTTTTTTCTAAATCCTTGTCCAAAAGCATTTTGAAAAGTTTGACTGTCGCCATGGCATCACCACTGGCCCTGTGTCTGTCGGCCATGGGGATTCCCAGTGCTCTTACCAGTTTTCCCAGACTGTGCGAAGGCTGTTCCGGCATTAAACGCTGGGACAATTCTACGGTGCAAAGGGTTTTGATATTGAAATCATATCCGAGGCGACGAAATTCGGTGCGTAGGATTCTGTAATCAAACGAAGCGTTGTGGGCTACAAGTACGCAGTCGTTTGTTATCTCGATAATGCGTTTGGCTACTTCGAAAAACTTTGGTGCGCCACGAAGCATTTCGTTATTGATACCCGTAAGCTTGACAACAAACGGCTGAATCGGAATTTCGGGATTAATCAAGCTGATGAATTGATCCACGATTTCATGCCCATCGTATTTATAGATGGCAATCTCCGTGATTCCTTCTTCGTTAAATTGTCCTCCTGTGGTCTCTATGTCGAGTATTGCGTACATTTTCAATATCAATGGCAAAAATCAATAACAAAAATCAATATCAATGGCAAAAGTCAATTTCAATTTTTTAAAAAATGTAAATTGGGATTGCTGTTATCATTGAATTTCTAATTGTCAGTGACTTGTTTTTTATTAATTATCATTTTTGATGAAATAGCAATTAGTTGCTCAATCTCTGTTAAAAGTATGTTTCTTTTTGCATCATCACCTTCTTTAATATAATCCAGAATTTTTAAAGAATTTCTTGATTCTTTCAACTCTTTTACAACTAATGAAAGTTTAAAAACAAAATCTTTATCAGTTATTGTGCCTTGTGCTTCTCCAAAATTTAGAGAGGCGCTTCCGGATGATCTTATTAATTGATTTTTATAATATTCGTTTTCAAATATCTTTTCTAATTGTCTTGTAAAGAAAATACATTCACCTGCGAAGCGAACTAATCTGTCTTCAAAATTGAATATTTTTTCCATTTAAGAGTATTGATTTTTGAAATTGTTATTGCTATTGAAATTTATCTTCCTCCAAATATACTACTTCCAATCCGAACCATTGTGCTTCCGCATGAAATTGCCAATTGGTAATCACCTGACATTCCCATGGAAAGAGATTTCAGTTTGCAGTTTGCAGTTTGCAGTGATTGTAATCCATCAAAAATTGATTTCAAATGTGTGAATTCCTTTTTGATTTGATTTTGATTGTCAGTAAAAGTTGCCATTCCCATTAAACCGACAATTCGGATGTTTTTCATCTCATTGAAAGCAGGTGAGGCGAGAAGGGTTGATAATTCTTCTTCGTCCAATCCAAATTTAGATTCTTCTTCGGCTATGTATATTTGAAGTAAACAATCAATAATTCGATTGTTTTTCTTGGCTTGTTTATTTATTTCTTCCAATAATTTCAAACTGTCCACACCGTGAATCAAACTTACGAAAGGAGCCATGTATTTGACTTTATTCGTCTGTACGTGTCCAATCATGTGCCATTCGATGTCTTTGGGCATTTGTTCCCATTTATCGACCATTTCCTGAATTTTATTTTCACCAAAAATACGCTGACCAGCATTATAGGCTTCCATTAAATCTGGAACGGGTTTGGTTTTGGAAACTGCTACCAAAGTAACGTGCTCAGGAAGAGTTGATTTTATTTCTAAAAGGTTTTGTTGAATGGACATGACTTTGAAAAATTAAAAATTAAACAAACTGCTTCGAAACTTTTTCAGCCTTTTTACTTTCGCTATAATCATAAAAACCTTCACCAGATTTTACACCCAACTTTCCAGCTCTTACCATATTTACCAATAAAGGGCAAGGTGCATATTTTGGGTTTTTGAAACCATCGTACATTACATTCAATATCGCAAGACATACGTCAAGACCAATAAAATCTGCTAGCTGTAAAGGTCCCATTGGGTGCCCCATTCCCAGTTTCATAACAGTGTCAATTTCATAAACGCCGGCAACTTTGTTGTATAAGGTTTCGATGGCTTCGTTAATCATTGGCGTTAAAATTCTATTGGCTACAAAACCTGGATAATCGTTTACCTCTACTGGAGTCTTACCGAGTTTTTCGGATAATTTCATGATGATGTTCGTCACTTCATCGCTGGTGTTGTAACCGCGGATTATTTCTACCAGTTTCATAATCGGCACCGGATTCATGAAGTGCATTCCAATTACACGTTCCGGATGTGCTACTTCGGCTCCAATCTGAGTAATGGAAATAGATGAAGTATTTGTTGCCAGAATAGTGTTATGTGAGCAGGCTTCGTTTAATTGCTTGAAAATATTCAATTTTAATTCTACATTTTCAGTTGCTGCTTCGACAACTAAATCAGCTCCTACCACACCGTCTTTGATATCGGTATAAGTGATAATATTGGAAATGGTTTTGATTTTGTCTTCTTCGTTTATGGTTCCTTTGGAAACCATTCGGTCCAAATTGGCAAAGATAGTTGCCATTCCTTTATCTAATGATTTTTCGGAAACATCAATGAGTTTTACGGTAAAACCGCTTTGTGCAAAAGTATGGGCAATTCCGTTACCCATAGTTCCAGCTCCGATTACAGCAATGATTTTCATTTTTTTAATATTTATAAGTTAAAAAAGTTTAAAATTTAAAATCTACGTAATAGACTTTAAACCTTAAACTTTAATGAAATTTTTAGTTTTTATTTATTAAAACAATCAATAATCTGATAGGCAACTCTCAAGGCGTCAGTGGCTTGTTCCAATGTTACAATTGGTGTTGTGTCATTATTAATCGCATCTGCAAATGTTTCTAATTCGTCCAGAATAGCATTATTGCTTTCTACATCTGGATTTTCAAAATAGATTTGTCTTTTTACGCCTTCAGCATTTTGTAAAATCATGTCAAAATCACCAGGAGTTTCCGGCGCATCTTTCATTTTGACAACTTCGCATTTTTTCTCTAGAAAATCTACCGAGATGTAGGCATCTTTTTGAAAAAAACGGGATTTACGCATGTTTTTCAGAGAAATCCGGCTGGCTGTTAAATTGGCCACACAGCCGTTTTCGAATTCAATTCTGGCATTTGCAATATCTGGTGTCTCACTGATTACAGAAACGCCGCTGGCATTGATACTTTTTACTTCAGATTTTACAACGCTCAAAATGGCATCAATATCATGTATCATCAAATCCAAAACTACAGGAACGTCAGTTCCGCGGGGATTGAATTCTGCCAATCGATGTGTTTCGATAAACATTGGATTTTCAATTGTATTTTTGGTAGCAATAAAAGCAGGATTGAATCTTTCTACATGACCAACCTGGCCTTTTACATTGTATTCTTTTGCCAATGCAATAATTTCTTCGGCTTCCTCAATGGTATTTGAAATCGGTTTTTCAATAAATACATGCTTACCGGATTTGATGGCTACTTTGGCACATCTGTAGTGGGAAAGAGTTGGGGTAACAATATCAATTACGTCTACCGCATGAATTAATGTTGCAATGGTATTGAAACTTTTATATCCAAATTCTTTGCTTATTTTTTCAGCGTTTTCTTGATTTTCGTCATAAAAACCAACTAATTCATACTTTTTAGATTGTTGTAATAAACGCAAATGTATTTTTCCAAGATGCCCAGCACCCAATACTCCAATTTTCAGCATAATAATGATGTTTCCACAAAAATAGTAATAAAATAAGAAATTCCAATTTATAAAATTCTAAATTGTGTGCATATTTTTTATTATTTAAAGGTGACAATTTGATTTTATTTTGAATAGGAAATTGATTTAGTTTTCTATTTTTGTTCTATAATAAAAACCTTAAATTTTGAAAGATACAGCCAAGCATCAGGGACTTCGCAATCAATTAGTAAATGTTTTAAAGCAAAAAGGAATTACAGATAAAAATGTTCTGGAAGCTATTAAAAAAATTCCTCGTCATTTATTCTTAAATTCCAGTTTTGAAGATTATGCTTATCAGGATAAGGCGTTTCCTATTGCTGCCGGGCAGACTATTTCGCAGCCATATACCGTAGCTTTTCAATCGCAGCTGTTAGAAATACAAAAAGGGCATAAAGTACTGGAAATAGGTACAGGTTCAGGATATCAGACTGCTGTTTTGTGCTTAATGGGGGCTCAGGTTTTTTCTGTAGAAAGACAAAACGAGCTTTTTAAGCAGACTTCTGTTTTACTGCCTAAACTGGGTATCCGTCCAAAGCATCTTTCTTTTGGCGATGGTTATAAAGGTCTGCCAAATCACGCTCCTTTTGATAGTATAATTGTTACAGCAGGCGCTCCTGTTATTCCTCAGCCTTTAATGGCACAGCTCAAAGTTGGAGGAAGACTCGTAATTCCATTGGGCGAAGATGTCCAGATTATGACAATGCTTATTCGTATTAATGAAACGCAATTCGAAAAACATGAGTTTGGTGAATTTCGTTTTGTTCCTCTATTAGAAGATAAAAATTAAGAAGCTATTTAACTAACCAAAACTATGAAGAAAATTACCATTTTGTTTTTACTGTTTGTTTCAAATTTTATTTATTCGCAGGCAGATTATACCAATGTCTTGAATCTGCTTATTAATAATAAAAGGGATGAAGCAAGAGCCTTATTTGATAAACAGTTTGGAAAAAGCAAAACGACGAATATAGATCTGTTGTTTTTGGATGCTTTCATAGATGAACAGTCTGGAAGGATAAGTTTTGATGAAACGATGCTGAAAAATCTGGAAAAACTTCCTAATTCCCAGTATTACATAGCTCCCTTTATCAATAGGGATATTATACTCAGTGATATTTCGACAGATGCCTGTAATGATTTAACTTATAATAAAATTGACTATTTAGCGTCATCTCCTAAATTTAAGGATTTACCGATTGTAAAATACAGAAAAGCAATATTTGAGCGCAAAAGGATGAAATTTGAAGAAGCTCAAAAATCATTTGCGGACATTGGTACTATAACTCAATGGCAGTTTTGCGGTGTTTTTGAAAATCTGAACGGCAGTGGTTTAGGAATTGAATATGAACCTGAAACCTATGCCAAGAATGATAAGCTTTTTGATGCTAACAGTAATGGCAAAATAGGCTGGTACAATCCCAAAGATGTTGAAAATGATGCTTACCAATTTTTTACAAATGAAGGAGAATACGGCAGTGGCATTATATATGCCCAGACTTTTATTGATTCGCCTGAAAAGAAAAGTTTTTTATTGCGTTTTGGAGCAAGCCAAGGCTTAAAAGTGTTTTTGAATGATAAGGAAATTTATTTTAATCAAGATATTAAAAGAACAAATCTGGATGCATACACTTTAAAAATAGATTTAGAAAAAGGTGTTAACAGATTACTGTTTAAATTATCAACTTACGGAGGAGGAGATTATTTTTCGGCACAGGTAAAAAATATAGATTATTCTGTTGCTGCTGATTTAAAATTCAGCAATACTTATCAGCCATATATAATTGCAAAAGGCGATACCGCTGAGGCCGAAATCGTAAAACTAGACTACGAAACGTATTTTGATAATTTAGTCAAAAAGTATCCAGATAATTTGCTGTACAAGCTGTTCCAGTATACAGCATACGAGTCTAATTGCAAGTATGTCAGCGCTTATGATGCTCTTGAAGGCCTGGACGAAAAATATCCAAATAGTTCATTTATAGCAAGCTATTTTCTTCGCTATTATGATATAGTGGGCGATGAAGAACAGAAAAAACAGGAAATTATAAAAAATATAGAAAAAAATGATATTGACTATTATTACGTTACCTTCTCCAAAATAATTGATGGCAAATGGATTCAGAATGCTTCTATTGCAGAATTGGAAATTTATAAAAACCGTTCCAAAAAATACAAACAGCGTTTTTGTGAATTAATGTTTGATTTTATCATTGCATCCAAAAAAGAAGATGTAGCAGAGATGTTCAGGCTGCTGGATGATATCGATAAAGATACTCACGGCAATGAAAAATTCAAGATTGCATCGGCTACATTATATTTAAAACTGAAAAATGACAAAGCAAAAACTATTGCTCTCCTGGAAGAAATTTCGAAAGATAAAATCATTACAGAGGTGGATAATTTACTGATGGGATATTATAATGAGCTAAATGATAAAGCAGCTGTCGAAAAGATTGTAAAAAGACGGATAAAAGAGTTTAGCAACATCAATTTATTCAGGAACGATTACATTTCTATTTTGGCCAATGAAAACAAATATGAAGAAGCCCTAGCAGTAATTGATGATAATCTGAGCAATTTTCCATATTCATTTACAAATATGGAAAAGAAAGCCATGATCTATAATCTGATGAAGAATAACAAAGAAGCCGAAAAATATATTCGTCAATCTTTAACTCACAATTCAGGTAATGGAAAACTCAGAAAACAGCTGTATGATATTTCTAAAACCCCGGATGAGATTGATGAGGTAGCGACAAAGGATATCTACAAATTAGTAAAATCCAGAAGAAACTCAAAACTAAAAAGTGATTACGGAGTTGTGCTGTTGCTTGACGAATACATCGTAAATGTTTTTCCCGAAGGAGGCAGAAAATCGCGAGTTTCTTATTTATATGAAATAACATCCGAAACCGGCATCGAAAAGATGAAAGAATATTCGATAAGCCTCAATAGCAACACAGTTATCAAGTCTGAAATTATCAAAACAGATGGCACGATAGTTCCTGCTGAACAAGGTGATGATTTATTGGTATTTGCTAACTTAAAGGTTGGAGATGTAATTTATATAGAATATGAGCGAATAGAAAACGGTACAGGCCGTTTTTACAAAGACTTTAATCTGTCGTGCTATTTTGATAGTGAATATCCATCGACAGAAGCCATTTTTGCTCTGATAAGCCCACAAGACTGCAAATATTACACTGATTTTATCAATGGGAATGTAGAGGCAATCAACAAAAAAATAAATGGCAAAAACTGCAGTATCTGGAAAAGGGCAAATATTCCAGCGCTGTCACTTAAAGAAGATTATGCGCCAATATCGGCTGATTTAACAAATACGATTGAAGTAGGAACTATAAAATCATGGAGCGATATTTCGAATTGGTATTCGGATCTGGTAAAGAAAAATTTAAAATTGGATAAAATTACCAAAGATACTTTCAATACTATTTTTCCAAAAGGAACTGCAAATTTAAGTGATGATGAAAAAGCTAAGGCAATTTATTCGTATATAGAGAAAAATATTACTTATAGTTCTTTGGATTTTAGGCAAAGTGGCTATGTTCCTCAAAAACCTTCTAAAACAATTACTACGAAACTGGGCGATTGCAAAGATGTTTCGACCTTGTTTGTAGCATTGTCTGAATGTGCCGGCTTAAAATCTAATTTGGTTTTAGTATCGACAAATGATAATGGATTTAATTCGATGAGATTGCCTTCTAGGGATTTTAATCATTGCATTGTTCAGACTAAGATTGATAATAAAGCTGTTTTTTTAGAGCTCACAGATAGATATCTGCCTTACAGAATGCTGCCAGCTTCATTGTATAAAGCAAATGCTTTAGTGATATCGTTTGATAAAAAAGAAAATGAAACTTCTAAACTGATCAATATTCCTTTTGATGAGGCTGTTCAGAATATTATGAAAACATCATCAGTGATTACATTAGATGATAAATCAAAAGTATTTGTAAACACCCATACTGTTGAGGGGGCTACAAAATCTTACTACAATGAATTGTTTTCGGATGCAACAACAAAAGATATTAGAGACAAAGAAATCGAAAAGGGATATAACAAACAGCTTCAAAAAATAGTAAGCTTGCAATCGGTCAAATTAATTTCAAATGAAATCTTTGATAAAAAACTTACTTATGAGACTAAATTTTCTATCAACGAAAATCTCCAAAAGGTTGGCGCACTCAAGATAACCGAAATCCCTTTTATCGATAAAGTGTATACTAGAGATATAATTGCTGCAGATAATAGAAAATTTGACATCAATTATTTCAACTATGAAACCAATAACAAATACGAATCGGAAGTTATTTTGAACATTCCCGAAGGGAAGAAGTTTTCAGAAATACCTGAAAGCAAAACTTTTTCATTTAAAAATCAAAACTACACACTCCACTTTGAACTCCTAAAAAATAATTCACTGAAAGTAAAAAGAGAGGTAACAATTCTTTGGGACAATATCAAACCAAACGATTATCTGGAATACAAAAAATTCGTTGAAGAAGTAATCGCTGCCGAGGAACAAATTGTAGGTTTTAAATAATTACGCAGCCTAATTATATTTGTAAAAGCCATTCAGTAATTGAATGGCTTTCTGCTTATAACCTGAACCCGATTAATGATATATTTTGCTCCTATGGATTAGATAAACACAACAATTTGTTTTCTATAATATTGTTTCTGCGGAGGTTGAATATTGTCAAAAACAAACTGAGATAAGCTCCAGAGTGGCAAAATATTTATAGAAATCAGCAAGTATTTAAGGTTGCTATAGCTATAAGAGCGAAATATTTTAATGACAATTAATATCGAGTTCATGTTTATACTATCCTCTGTTATATTGACTGCCAAGCCATATAAGGCAAAGTTCTTTTGGTTATGATTTTCAAGACAAAAACTTTCATAAAAAAAAGCAACACTTTTCAGTATTGCTTTTTCATGAAATCTTTTTACAAAGGAATCAAGGTTTATTTTTTAGCTTTAGGATCCATATATCCGTCAGCTCTCATCTGCTGTACGCAAGCTTCCATGATTTCATCAACTGTTGTATTAATGTCAGATACATCAAGTGATTTTGTAGTAGCACTCCAAACCAGTTTATTGTTTTTCAAGTCAAAAATATTGGTTTCTATATAATAATAAACATTTTCCTGATAGTATCCTGGTGTGTAGTATGCAGGAGCATAAGCTCCGTACCATCCGCCAAAACCTGCACCATATCCCATACCATAACCGCCTACATAGCCATATCCCATTCCAGGATATCCCATACCGCCATAGTAGTTTGCAGTTCCAGGAACATATTCTGTTTGTTTATCTGCTCTGATGAAACGTAAGGTAATTGCTCCATCAAAACCCTCAGATTGAACAATACTGATTTTCTGTTCCTGAGTAAGGTTTAAATTTTGCTGATTCAAATAATTATAGGAAGGGTTTAAGACTTTTGGGTTAATAGAAGCAATTCTATTTTCGGTAGCTCTTCTCGTGCTTTCGTCTTTTGCTAAAGCAACAATTAATACTTTTTTGAATTGTTCTTTAGATAGTGTTGCATTTGGGTCTCTCCAGCTGGACACAATTGATGTATTGCTTCCACAACTAGCTAATAATACGCAGATTAAGGTAATTAAAATTTTTCTCATGGTTTGTTTTGTTTGTTTTTACTTAAGTAAAAGTAATTATTTTTGATAAAAATAATATAAAATAAACAAAAACTTTAACGAGATTTTTATTTAATAAGCTTTTTTGATTCTATCCAAATCTCTCTTGGTATCCTGCTCTTTCAATGATTCTCTCTTGTCGTATGTTTTTTTGCCTCGGCAAAGTCCAATCTGTAATTTGGCCATCCCTTTTTCATTGGTAAACAATTTCAAAGGTACTATTGTCAGACCTTTGGCCTGAACGCTTCGAGCCAGACCTTTCAATTCTCTTTTATTCAAGAGCAGTTTTCGTTCACTCCGGGCCTTATGATTAAATTGGTTTCCAAAGCTATATTCTTCAATATAAGTGTTGATTGCAAAAAGTTCATTGTTACTGAATTCACAAAAACTTTCGGTAATATTGGCCTTTCCTAATCGGATAGATTTGATTTCGGTACCGGCCAAAACAATTCCGGCAGTATAAGTTTCCAGAATTTCATAATCGAATCGGGCTCTTTTATTGAGTATGTTTACATTTTTTTGCATAGTAGGGCAAATTTAGGAACTAATTAATGAATGGACAATTGTTTTTAGCAAAATGCTATAAATTTGCAGTTATGGAAAAACAGCAGTCAAAAGATCCTCTTCACGGGATTACGCTTCAAAAAATAGTGGAGACATTAGTAGAATATTATGGTTTTGATACCTTGGGTGAACTGATCAAAATAAAATGTTTCAATGATAACCCAAGCATAAAATCTAGCCTGACTTTTTTGCGAAAAACAGATTGGGCTAGAAAACAGGTAGAGAATCTGTACATAAAAACGCTTCCAAAAATACAATCCAGATAATTAGGAGCTTAATCCAGCTGTCCACTATATCTGTTGTCCTGAACCCCAGGACAACAGGATGCCGTTCCCATCTGGGCTAGGGCATTCGTTTTCATAAAAATGAATGTGTTATTATTTATTCAATTTAGAATAAATCACACTATCCAGAAAACGTCCTTCATAAAATTCATTTTCAATAAAATGACCTTCTTTTACAAAACCGTTTTTCAATAAAACTCTTTCAGATGCTGTATTTGCAGGATCCAAAATTGCTTCTATCGAGTGTAATTTCATGTCATTAAAACCATAATCTACCACTTTTTGCAGTGCTTCCGAAACAATTCCTCTTCCATTATATTCAGGAAAAAGCATGTAGCCTACTTCGGCTCTGTAATGTTCGGGTTTTAAGCGGTAATGGCCAATGATTCCAATGATTTTTTCGGGCTCATCCAGGAAAGCAATACCCCAGTTAATACCAATCCCGTTTTCGATTTTATCATCAAATATGGCAATAAGTTCCAAGGCTTCTTCCTTGTTTCTAAGGTACGGTCTCGGAATATATTTCATGACTTCATCATTGGAGCGCAAGGACAAAATTGTATCAGCATCATTAGGAGTTACTTGCCTCAAAAGCAATCTGTCAGTCTTTAATACTGGAAAAGGTAAGAAATTGATTTTTAGCATGCTTTTTTGAGTCTAAAGTTGTCTTAGTTTATAAAATTTCAATGGTGAAAGCAGAGTGGAAAAATTCATTTTTATTTAAAATCTGAATCCCCTCTTTGCATAAAAGCTCACCAGATTTATCAACGGTGTCTGAATAGCCAAACCATGGTTCAATACATATGAAAGGCGCATTTGGAGGAGTCCAGATGCCTAAGTCTGGAAAATCTGAATAACTTACTTTCAGGAAAGGTTTGGATTTTTCTAGAATAGTTATTGTTTTTGAAGGTATGTTTTTAAAAACGAGAGCATCTTTTTCGAATAATTTATAATTCAGATGCAATTCATTTTGATTTAATGATAATGTATTTGCAGTATTCGAAATCAGTCCTTCATCCAATAAATAATATTGCAGAGGATCTTTATCAAAAGAAAGACTATAGTTATCAAAAGCGCCAGGCAAATCAAATGCAGGATGCGCACCAATTGAAAATGGCATTTTTGATTCTCCATTATTGAAAACCTTATATTCAATCTTCAATGACTTGTTGTCTAATGTATATATCAGTTGCAGATCAAAATCAAAAGGGTATTTCTCTGCAGTTTCCTGTGAGGAAACTAAGGAAAAAACAGCGCTGTTTTCCTGCTTGTCTATTAATTGGAACTCCATTTCGCGTGCAAACCCATGACGTGATAATTGATATTCTTTATTGTCATGCAGATAACGATTGTTTTTCAAGGAACCAACAATTGGAAACAAAACGGGAGAATGCTTTCCCCAAAAGTTGGGATTGCCATTCCAGATGTATTCTTTATTATCAATATCTTTTAAAGAGCACAATTCGGCTCCAGTATGTTTTATAACAGCAGTTACAATAGAGTTAGAAATAGTAGTAATCAAAATAGTAGTGGTTTTGTTGTTTAGAAAATGCTTTTGTAAAGATATTTATAATTCTTATTTCGAAGAAAGTAAATTTAAAATTTATTTGAAGCGAAAATCAATCAAATTCTTAATTTTAACTTTAAAATTGATTTTTTTTGCTGTAATTTGTTTTTAGAATGATTAAAAAGATGAAATAACCATAATATAGTCTATAGAATATCTTGCATCATATTGGTATAATCATAGTCTCTTCATTAAAAAATAATAAATATCTACATATGAAAAACAACCGTTTTGGAGCCTTAATGCAAATGGCTTTATTAATTGTATTTAGCAGTTCATGGAGTCAGGAAACTCCTCCTGGAGCAGCCCCCAGTGCTAAACCCGTTTCAAATTATAATTATAATGATGCTTTTGGTCCCATTTTTTATACCAAAGATGCTACTCCAACTCGTTCTGCAAGCGGTGCGCCTGGTTATGCCTATTGGCAAAATAGGGCAGACTATAAACTGACTGCAAAACTAAACGAGAAAACCAACGAAATTACTGGTTCTGGCATTGTAACCTACACCAATAACAGCCCCGATAAATTGTCATTTGTCTGGATGCATCTGGATCAGAATCTATTTAAGGCCGATTCACGAGGCAATTCACTAATCCCGCTAAGCGGCAGCCGTAATGGTGCCAGAGGAGAAGTTTTTGATGGTGGACATAAAATCAAATCGGTTAAAATCGTGTCTGTTTCAAAAGGAAAATCTATAGAAAAAGAGGCAAAGTTCATTATTACTGATACTAGAATGCAGGTTTTTCTTCCAGACGATTTGAATCCAAAAGGGGGAGTTGTAAAAATCAAAATCGATTTTTCTTTTATTTCTCCTAAAGAAGGCTCTGATAGAATGGGAGTTTTGGATACTAAAAACGGAAAAATTTTCACTATAGCCCAATGGTATCCTCGTATGTGTGTCTATGATGATTTGAGGGGATGGAACACCAATCCATATCTTGGAGCATCTGAGTTTTATCTGGAATATGGAGATTTTGATGTAAATATTACTGTACCGTCCAATCATATTGTGGTTAGTTCAGGAGAATTGCTAAATCCAGCTTCTGTGTATACCGCCACTGAACAAAAAAGGCTTGCTGCCGCTAAGCAGAGTGAAAAAACGGTAATGATCCGCACTGCCGAAGAAGTGGCATCAAATGCATCTAAAGCAGTTACAGCCGAAAAAACATGGCATTTTAAAATCAAGAACGCAAGAGATCTTTCATGGGCATCTTCATCAGCATTTATTTTAGACGGAGCCAGAATTAATTTGCCAAGTGGCCAAAAATCACTTGCGTTATCCGCTTATCCAGTAGAAAGTGCAGGAAGCGAAGCTTGGGGACGTTCTACAGAATATACTAAAGCCTCTATCGAAAACTATTCTAATAGATGGTTCGAATATCCGTATCCTGCTGCAACTAATGTAGCTGGAAATGAAGGAGGAATGGAATATCCAGGAATTGTTTTCTGCAGCTGGGAGTCAAAAGGTGAAGATTTATGGGGGGTTACAGATCATGAATTTGGTCATGGATGGTTTCCAATGATTGTAGGGTCTAATGAACGTTTATTTGGCTGGATGGATGAAGGATTCAACACTTTTATCAATTCATTAAGCTCAGTTGATTTTAATAAAGGTGAATACAAAAGCAAAGTAACTGACATGCAGAAAAATGCTGATTATTTTACTAATCCGAGTACTGAACCTGTCATGAGTTCTCCAGATAATATGAAGGAAAAAAATATTGGACTTTTGTGTTATTTTAAGCCAAGTGCAGGTTTAGTAATGCTAAGAGAGCAAATATTAGGAACAGAACGATTTGATCTGGCTTTCAGGACTTATATTGAACGCTGGGCTTTCAAGCATCCAGCTCCAGACGATTTTTTCAGGACGATGGAAAATGTGGCAGGAGAGGATTTAAGCTGGTTCTGGAAAGGCTGGTTTATTAATAACTGGCGTTTGGATCAAGGAGTAAATTCAGTTAAATATGTAAAAAATGATCCTGCAAAAGGTGCTGTGATTACTATTGAAAATTTCGAAAAAATGGCTATGCCTGTGATTTTGGATGTAAAAACCAAAAGCGGAAAAGTAACCCGTGTCAATCTGCCGGTTGAAATCTGGCAGCGCAATTCGGACTGGTCTTTTAAAGTAGACACTTCCGAAGAAATCGAGAGTATTGTTATTGATCCAGGTCATGTTTTTCCTGATGTGAATGTAAATAATAATATCTGGAAGTCCGAAAAAGGCTTAGTTGAGAAAGATATAATCTTAGATGCTTATTTGGGCAGATTTTCTACTAAAGATGCTCCTCTTAAAATTGAAATGACTGAGAAAAACAGCGTCCTTTTTGCCGAAATCACCGATTATCCAAAATTTTCACTTACTCCAATTGGCAAGGATAAATTTGAATCGAAAGAAGCAGGCGTTATTTTTGAGTTTAACGAAGCTAAAAATGGTTTTGATATGATTATCAGTTCCAATCAGAAATTGGTTTTTAAAAGAGATTAAAAATTTGAATAATAAAAAAAGACTTGCAGAAATTAATTTAGCTGCAAGTCTTTTTTTGTAAAGTATATTTTGAAATTATTCTGGAATCTGCTGGCTCAAGCAGTGCAAAGTACCAAATCCCCATATAAAATCGATGCAGCTTATTCCTATTACTTCACGATCTGGAAAACATTCTGCCAAAATATTTAAAGCTATTCTGTCATTACTGTCGTTAAACGTCGGGACAAGTACACAATTGTTCAAAATCAAAAAATTAGCATAACTGGCAGGTAATCTTAAATCTTCAAAGTCTATACGTTTTGGCATTGGCAGAGCTACAATTACGGGAGATTTTCCATTTTCCAGTTTCGCATTCTGTAAACGTTTCAAATTATCCTGCAAAGGTTTGTAATTTGGATCATTTTTATCGGTTTCAACAATAGTTACAATAGTGTCTTCATTTACAAACCGGCATAAATCGTCTATGTGACCGTGTGTATCATCGCCTTCAATTCCGTCACCTAGCCAGATTACATTGGTTACGCCTAAATATTCTTTAAAAACTGCTTCGTAATCTGCTTTTGTAAACCCAGCATTCCGAACCTGAATCGAAGGATGCATCAAACATTCCTCTGAGGTCAGCAATGTGCCACGTCCATTCACATCAATAGCTCCGCCCTCAACAATAACTGGTTTCCCTTTATACATGACTTGGGTAACAGGAATATTTAAATGCTCTGCGACTTTGGCAGGAACATGTTTGTCAAGGTTTATATTCTTGTATTTGGCCCAGCCATTAAAGTTAAAATTCAGTGCTTCTCTTGCAGTACCATTTTTTACAATGATTGGTCCAGAATCCCGCATCCAGCTCCGATTGGTTTTATGTATAATGAAGGAGATACTGCTCATTTTTACATGAGCTGTTTCTAACATTTCAGTCACCTTGTTTTTTTGATTCTCATCAGAAACTACTAGAAATACTTGTTCATAGCCAGCGGCCTTTTTGATGAATTCAACAAATGCCCATTGTACGGCTTCGTATTTTCCGGGCCAATCTTTGCCGTTATGAGGAAAGCACAATAAAATCCCTTGTTGTTTTTCCCATTCTGCAGGAAAACGTCTTGTAACTGTAGTCATGATAGATGCTAATTGAAATGCGGGCAAAGATAAGGAAACAAGGGGATTAATAAAAGTGTCAAAAAGGGAGAGTTTTTACATGTTCATATATGTTTTGTAATTGTGGAATTAGCAAAGTGTAAAACAAATCCAGAATAGGCAATAGTAAAATTGTTGTTTTTTGATTTTTTAATATCAAATAATAATTTTTATTTCATTGTTTATAATGATTTAATGGAAAACATGGTAATTATGTAACGCAGTGTGTAACATTATCTAAAAGTCAAACCATAATTTTTGGGGGATTTTAAAAACATGAAGCATAATTCTAATTTAAATATTATGAAAAATAAACTATTCTCAGTAACGCTTTTACTCTTTTCGCTTGCTGCCGTTGCACAAGATGCTGCAACAACCACGATAACTTCTTCAATCGATAGCCTTGCTTACAATAAGTGGTCAATCGAATTTAATGGAGGATGGAATAAACCTACTAGAGCTATGTCTGCAGGCTATAGCACATCGACTCTTAATCTTTTCCATGCTGACTTTGGGGTTAGATATATGTTTGATCCTAAATTTGGTCTAAAATGGGATTTTGGTTATGATAAATTTCAGGAGCGTAACGACACCCCTGCGTTTGAAAGCACACAGCTAAGAACCAGCCTGCAAGGAGTGATTAATGTGGGAAGAGCCTTAAATTTTGAAAACTGGACTAGTACTTTAGGTTTGCTGGTTCATGGAGGATTTGGAGTTTCACAGCTTACTGCAGATAGTTTTGATGGCGAAGATTATGCTGCTAATGGAATTTTAGGTATGACAGGTCAAATCAAATTAAGTGATAGGGCAGTTTTGACAGGAGACCTTACCGGAATAATCAATGGGAGACAGAATTATAATTTTGATGGCATGAGCCCAACAAGTACAGGTTCATTTGATGGTTTATTATTAAATGCATCGGTGGGTTTGACTTTTTATTTAGGAAAAAACACAAAACATGCTGATTGGGTTGGCGAATCTGATAAATACGATGGTCTGGAAAAAAGAGTACAATTAATTGAAGATGGTCTTTTGGATACAGATAAGGACGGTGTTGCAGATTTGTATGATTTAGAACCAAATTCTATTACAGGAGTTGCTGTCAATACAAAAGGACAGTCTATAGATACCAATCAAAATGGTGTGCCAGATGAATTAGAAAGCTACTTGAGTAAGACTTATGGACAGAATAATAGTGCAGTAACCAGCAATAGCAGTGTAGAGGATTTAATAAACAAAGGATATGTTAATGTTTATTTTGATTTTAATTCGGCAAAACCTACAAATGCTTCTTTACAAGGTATTGGTTTCTTAGTGAAATATTTAAAAGATAATCCATCTAAAAATGCCGATATTATTGGTTATGCTGACGAAATTGGAAATTCAGCCTACAACACTGAATTATCCAGAAAAAGAGCTGAAGCCGTGAAGAAAATAGCTGCTAATGCTGGAATCGATGCCTCTAGATTGAATGTAATTGCTAACGGTGAAGATACTTCAGTAAATAAAAATTCTAAAGAGGCCCGTCAAATTGTAAGAAGAGTTTCTTTTCAAGTGAAATAAGCATTTTGCAAAAAAAAAAAAGAAAGCCGTTTCATTTTTTTTGAAACGGCTTTCTTTATAGCGTGAAATAAAACTACTCAATGGCTCTTTTTGTAATATCGCCAAAGGCGTCAATTCTTCTATCTCTAAAGAAAGGCCAGTTTTGACGAACATTTTCCTGTAAATCCAAGTCAACTTCTGCAATTAAGATTTCTTCTTTGTCATGTGATGCCTGAGCAAGAATTTCTCCTTGAGGGCCAGCAATAAAAGAGGATCCCCAAAATTGAATTCCAGCTGTTCCTTCAATATACTGCTCCAAGCCAATTCGGTTAGCAGCAGCTACATATACACCATTTGCAACAGCATGTCCTTTCATGACATTCATCCATGCTCCATGCTGATTTTCACCATATTGTTCTTTTTCAAGAGGATGCCATCCAATTGCTGTTGGGTAAAACAATACATCAGCACCTTGCAAAGCGGTTAATCGTGCCGCTTCCGGGTACCATTGATCCCAGCAGATTAGAGTACCAATTTTGCCTTTTTCGGTCGGGAAAGCTTTAAAACCTAAATCACCAGGCGTGAAATAGAATTTTTCATAAAAATGAGGATCATCTGGAATATGCATTTTGCGGTACAAACCAGCTTCAGATCCATCAGTATTTATGATGTATGCACTGTTATGGTATATTCCTGCCATTCTTTTTTCGAAGAAAGGAACAATTATTACCACTCCTAACTCTTTTGCCAATGCACTAAAAGCTGTAAAAGATGTGCTGTATAATGGTTCAGCCAATGCAAAATTATCTACATCTTCACTTTGACAAAAATAATGACTGCTATATAATTCTGGCAGCGAAATTACTTCGGCTCCTTGACTTGCTGCATCACGAACCCAGCTTAAGCATTTTTTCAGGTTGTTTTCGGCAACATCGTTCAGGTTTAATTGGATAACTGCTATTTTGTATCTTTTCTTTGACATGATAAAAAAATTAGAATGCAAAAATAGTTATTTTTTATGAAGAGTGGCAATCTTCGAAATTGGAATGTGAAACCATCCTTTAAAAATTATAATTGAATTAACATTCATGGCTAAAGAGGTTAAATTTTAATGGCTAAATTTGTACAAATCAAAAGCTAATATGAAAATCCCAATATCTTTATTAGAGTTAGCAATAATTACAGAAGGCAGCAATACTGCCGAAACGATGCAGAAGACCAAAGAGCTGGCACAGCTTGTCGATGTTTTGGGTTATAAGCGATTCTGGCTGGCTGAGCATCACAATATGGCACATGTTGCCAGTACAGCTACAGTAGTTTTGATTGGATATGTGGCAAGTATGACACAAAATATACGAGTAGGATCTGGGGGAATAATGCTGCCGAATCACTCACCATTGATTGTCGCCGAACAGTTTGGAACATTGGCAACGTTATATCCGGACCGTATTGACCTTGGCTTAGGAAGAGCACCTGGAACCGATTCGCAGACTGCACAAGCTATTCGCAAAGATTTTTTTGAAGAATCACAGCGTTTCCCAAAAAATGTTTCAGCATTGCAGGATTATTTTTCTGTAGAAAATGCAAAAGCAAGCGTCCGCGCCTTTCCGGCCGAAGGAACAAATGTGCCTATTTGGATTTTGGGATCAAGCATGGACAGTGCCACATTAGCGGCTGCTTACGGATTGCCGTATGCTTTTGCAGGACATTTTGCACCAAGGCAGATGATTCAGGCATTTGAATTTTATAGAGAAAATTTTAAGCCTTCGGAATATCTTCAGGAGCCTAAAACAATGGCCTGCGTCAATGCAATAGTCGCTGATACAGATGATGAAGCCGAAGTTCTTTCTACTAGCCTATATCTGATGTTTCAGAATTTAGTTCAAAATACTAGAAAACCGTTACAGCCTCCAGTTGCTTCTTTGACCAATCTGATGAATGATATGAGTGAAGAGGTGCGTTTTCATGTAAACCAGATGACTGCAGGTTCTTTTATAGGCAGCAAGGAAACTTTGAGTAAGGAATTAAAGAAATTTATTCAGTATTCCCGTATCGATGAACTAATGATCAGCAGTCCTATTTATAACCATCAGGATAAAATGAAAAGCTTGCAGATGCTCAAGGAGGTCGTGGATAATATTCAATCTTAATCTGTTATTTTAAACCAGAAAATAATTCCTTATCACACATTATCTCATAAAAAAAAACTGCAAAGTGTTTTTGGCACGATGCAGTCTTTTGTATTTCACATAGGTTTTAATTAACTACTTTGAGGCTAAAAGTGCCTATTGTAGCTCCCCAGATTCGCAGCCAAAGCAGAACTGTAGCTTCAGTAGCTCTGGAGCCGAGGATGTCGCCTAAATCTAAGATGCTTTCCTCTTTCCATCCAATTTCATTAAGCAGGCTTTTCACGGCGGTTTTAGCTTCGATATCATTACCACATATAAAATTGGTATGATCTCCATTATTTAGGGTTGCAGGAGCGGTCATAAGAGTGCTCCACATGGTGTTTAGTGTTTTTACGACTTTGGTATCAGGAAGGGCTTTCTGGATTTCTTCCCCAAGCGAATTGGTATTGCAAAGTTCAGGTAATAAGCTCAATGGAGCTCCTTTGCTGGTATCTACCGGAATACTGATGTCAATAAGGATTTTGTTTTGAATGCTGTCTTTTACTGATTTTAATATTGCCAATGCAAATTCGCCTTTGATGCAGTTAAAGATAATTTCACCAAAAGCAGCCGCCTCTTCAAAGGAGCCACAGCTGGCATTTGAATCAAATTTATCCACAAACTGAATTGCCTTTTCATTTGTATTGTTTCTGGAGCCTATCATTACCTGATGACCCAATTCGATTAATTTGGAAGCAATTGCTGTACCAACTGTTCCGGTTCCTAAAACTCCTATTTTCATTATTTTTCTTTTAATAATTTATTGAAATATAAAATTAAAAAAATATATATGTGAAATACATTTTTTAAAAATATAAATCAATTTATTATGCTGGAACGGGTTTTTTTAAGGCAGTTTTTGACTGATAGTATTGATGTCACTTTTTATTAAACATGACTGGATCGGCTGGATGTAAAATTTCCATAAAATCTGAAGGCTTATTTAGTATATATTTAGCTCCAGCTGCAATTAATTCTTCCTCTGGCCTGTACCCCCATGTTACGCCAGCAGGAGTCATATTAGCATTTATAGCAGTCTGTATATCAATATCTGAATCTCCAGCAAAAATTATTTCTTCAGTGTTTAAACCCATTTTTCTGCTGATCATAATTGCTTCAGAAGGATTTGGTTTTTTTAAAGCTTCTATACGCAAGCCAGCTATTGGGTCAAAAATACCAGGAAATAAATGAGAAGTGATTTTCTTGGTAAGCTCATCCGATTTATTCGAAAATACGCTTAATCTGATGTTATGAGAAAACAAGTTATCTAATAATTCAGTAATTCCAGGGTATGCTTTGGTTTTATGCGTACAATTGCTGCTATATTCTTCAATCATTAATTGATAGCAATAATCTATATTTTTTGTACTGTTATTAGTCTCTGGCAAAGATCTGGTTACTAGATTCCGAAGACCGCTGCCAATGAAGTATTGATAGGTTTCATAAGTATGAATAGGATAGTCAAGACTCGTGAGAACCTTATTCATAGCATCGGCAATGTCCTCTAGTGAGTTTACTAATGTACCGTCTAAATCAAAAATTACTCCTTTAAATTTCATTTTTCTTTTTTTTAATATGTCGAAAGTTTATTTCGGTGATAACCCAAAGATAGGCATATTGTTTTGAAACAGTTCTGGCAATATTTTGCAATAATTGAATAAAATTGTGTAAAACATTCCAATGGTATTATTTCCAATTTTACAAAAGTGAAAAAATAATTCATTTTTAAAATTTTAATATCATGGAAAACGACCTAAACAATGGAAATACTGGCAGTACTGGGAAACGTCCAATACTGACAGGAATGTTCGCTGATCGCGAAAGTACAGAAAATGCATATAATGCACTTCATGAGCGTGGATATTCAAAAGATGATATCAATCTGCTGATGTCGGATGAAACGCGCAAAAAGCATTATTCAAACGAAAATGACAACTCTGAGCTAGGTACCAAAGCTGCTGAAACAGCAGGTACAGGATCTGCCATTGGCGGGACAATTGGTGCTATAGCAGGTGTCGTAGCGGCACTAGGGACTAGTGTAGTGATACCTGGATTAGGATTGATTATTGCTGGACCATTGGCTGCGGGACTTGCAGGAGCAGGAGCAGGCGGAATTGCAGGCGGTCTTATTGGAGCACTTGTTGGCTCAGGAATTCCAGAAGATCGTGCAAAAATTTATGAATCAGGAATAAAGAATGGACACGTTGTTTTGGGTGTTCATCCTAAAAACGATGATGATGCTGATTATCTGGAACAGAACTGGAAGTCAAGTGGACAAAACGTTTACAGATAAATCTAGGTTTCGAAATAATGTTTTGATAAAAGCGGATAATAAAAAAGCAGCCTTGCAGATGATATACTGAAGGCTGCTTTTTATTTAAAAATCTGATCCTTTATTTCTTTTTTTTAATTATTTTTTTAAAGATGTTTACTATTGCTAAAACAATAAAACCAATAGCAAGCCCAAAACTGAATTCTTTTACAATTGGAGGCCATTCGGGGAATAAATGATGAAGAAAATCAATATTGTGTGCAAAAATGCCGCCAGCTACAAGAAGCAAGGCGATTGTGCCAATTACGGCTAAGCTTTTAATGACTTTTGGCAAAGCCTGAACCAGCAGGTTTCCTATAAATTTTGAAATACTGCGATCTTTTGTACTGTGCTTAATGAGTTTATATCCCAATTCATCCATTCGCACAATTATAGCTACAATTCCATAAACTCCTACAGTAGCCAGAACTGCTATAAACGAAACAACAATTATTTGCGATAACAAAGGCTTTTCTATTACTGTGCCTAATGCAATTATGACAATCTCTACCGATAAAATAAAGTCTGTTACAATTGCTGATTTTATTTTGACTTTTTCATGTGCCAGAATTTCCTCTTCCGAAAATTCTTGACTTAACGTTTCGGTAACAGCGTGTTCTCTGTGAAAAAAATATTCGTATATTTTTTCGGCACCTTCGTAAGCTAAATAAAGACCGCCCAGTATTAAAACTGCAATAACTGCCACAGGAAAAAAAGCACTCAGCAAAAAGGCAATTGGCAAAATAATTATTTTATTGATGAGAGAGCCTTTTCCAATAGCCCACAATACAGGGAGTTCTCTTGAAGAAATAAACCCGGAAGCTTTTTCTGCATTTACCGCCAAGTCATCACCCAGAATACCCGCTGTTTTTTTTGCTGCAACTTTACTCATTACAGCAACATCATCCATAATTGCTGCGATATCATCTAATAGTACAAAAAAGCCTGAAGCCATTATTTTATTGTTTTTTTAAGCTAAGCCGAATTTGGTATTTTTTACCATATTTCTTTTTTAGCCATGGTTATTTATGGATACGAATCTACTAATTTTTGCTGGAATCTCTAAAGAAGACCAGTTATTTTGAAATGCTTATGTACGTCAAATTTTTATACAGGGATGCAACTTATTAATTGTCAATTGTTTTTATAAAAAAAAAACACCAGCCTCCCAGCTAGTGCGCTTTAGCAATCTAAATTGTGCTTAGTGTTTTTTCCTCAGGAAATTATTAAAAATTGCCGTTCCAGCAGCTTTAATATCGATTGAATGTTTTGACACTACATTTGCAATAGCAAATTGAGCAACTGTTGCCAGCACTTTCTTGAACATGCTGCTATCCTCATGAATCATAAGTTTACGAGATATAAATCCAGTGACCAGCCCAAGTACATTGCCAAAAACATCTTCTTGAATTTGGGGTGACGATGTCACATCGTGAACGAGATTCTTGATAAGATTAACCGGCTTTATACTTTCATATGCAATATGTGCCTGTTCCTTCAGCAGGAATAAATCAGTTTGATATTGCTGCTGTACATTGATTATCATTTCGTTTAGCGCATCGGTTTCGTTCAGCTTTTTCATAAGGATTATTTTTATTTGTATGCAAAATCATTTTAACAAGCATCTGTAGCTGTATCAATTCGATTGTGATTTTTTTTGCTTCATCATTTGTTTGATTATAGAATTGCTTACCGGATATTTGAGCCATTCTTCTCTGAAAATTCGGAATAAGACCGCTATCAGCAAATAAAATGCTCCTATGATGAAGAAGCCGTAAAACGTGTCACCTAATAATTTGCCGAGCCATAACGCTACGCCAATGCTTATAATTATGATTGACAATACAACAGTCATGCTGACAACAAGCAGTGAAAATAGGGATGAAACTATTTCGGCAGATTTATCTACAGCGTTTAGCTTAACCAATTTTATGGTCGTTTTAGCATAATCTTCAGCACGCTCAAAAAGCGTTGCGATTGGTGTTGTATCGTCAGTCATAATATATTATTTAGGATTAAAAATTTTTTGCTTCATCATTAAAGTCGCCTTGTACTTTTTCAAATTTATCCAGCCCAACATCAGCCAGATCTTTTGCTTCTTTTTTTGTAGCTTGAATTTTCTCTTTTAAGGTTTCTGCAATACCGCTGTATTTTGATTTTAGCTCATCTGCATAATCATTTCCTTTATCGATAATCTGCTGGCGTGTTACTGAACCTTTTTCAGGTGCAAATAAGATTCCTAATATTCCACCTACAGCTAGTCCTGCTACTGTTCCTAATACTACTTTACCTGTACTCATGATATTTAATTTTGAATGTTAATGAATGAATGAATTTATATATTATATGAATTTAAATTTAACTGCATTGTCCTAAAAGAAACCAGATAATTACAAAAACTAAAATCGTACTAAAGCAGCCTCCACCTAATTTTTTTGCTCCATAGCCAGCTAGCAGCCCTCTAAATATATTGTTCATGGTTCTTTTTTTATAAAGTTATTTTTTAGTTTTCAAGCCTGATTAATTGGTTTATTACAACAGTTGTAAAGTTCAATTTTATACGCCCGAAATCTTTATATTACTTCATAAAAAAGTTACAAAATTTTCATATCAGCAGGAAAACAAAGGAATCTCTTTGTTTTTCATTAGCAGTTAATAATCAGTTGGCTCGATTTTAAATCCTGCTTCCTGAACCTTTTGGATGATATGTCTTTCTAATGTTTTATCAGCTTGAACGGTAAGAATTTTATCTCTGCTGGCAGTATCCACTTCCCATTGCTTTATGTCACTGGAATTAAGAAACGGAGTCACTTTGGCAACGCACCCTTCACAATTGATATTGGTTTTGAATCTTAAAGCATTATTTTCAGTTTTCATATTTTTTGTTTTTAAAAATTTATTGTTGTGTTTTAGAATATTGATATGTGTAATTTCATTTCTATTTCATCCATTTCAGGCGCAAGCTATTGCTTACCACGCTTACGCTGCTCAATGCCATGGCGGCACCAGCAAGCATTGGGTTCAATAAAAATCCGTTAATAGGAAAAAGTATACCAGCAGCAATGGGGATTCCAATAAGGTTGTAAATAAAAGCCCAAAAAAGGTTTTGCCTGATGGTGGCCACAGTAGCTTTTGATAAGCTGATGGCTTGGGGAATTTTTTTTAAATCCGATGAGATGATTGTCATTTTTGCAACATCAATAGCAATATCGCTTCCTTTTCCCATCGCAATGCTTACATCTGCCTGAGCCAGTGCTGTACTGTCATTAATGCCATCGCCAGCCATTGCAGTAATTTTTCCATCTGACTGGAGTTCTTTTATAAATTGCGCTTTCTGGTCTGGGAGAACTCCCGCTTTGTAATGATTAATGCCTGCTTTTTTGGCAATTGTATTAGCGGTAGTTTCATTATCACCTGTGAGCATATAAACTTCAATTCCGTTTTTTTGCAGTTCGGCAATTGCTGTTTTCGAATTTGGTTTAATCTGGTCAGCGATTGCAAAAACGGCCAATGCATTTTTGCTGTTAGAAAACCAAATAACAGTTTTAGCTTCTTTGCTCCATTGTGCTGTTTTTTCCAATAGAGAATTTTCAAGAGTAATATTATTTTGCTCCATTAAAGCTGGATTGCCCACGAAATACGTTTCACTCTCGAAGACTGCTTTTGCACCCTTTCCAGTGATGCTTTCAAAATCAGAAAGCGGTATTTTGGTTTCCGAATGGATGTGCTTTACAATTGCCTCTGCCAGCGGATGCTCTGACTGCTTTTCTATACTATATAAAATTTGCTGCAGCTGAGGGTTTTGTTTCTGCCAGAATTCATCAGTAACAACTGGTTTTCCTTCTGTTATTGTTCCTGTTTTGTCAAGCACAATTGCATTTATCCGTTTGGACTGTTCTAGGCTTTCAGCATCTTTTATTAAAATTCCCATTTCGGCACCTTTGCCAACTCCCACCATGATAGCTGTTGGAGTGGCGAGGCCCAAAGCACAGGGGCATGCTATAACCAAGACCGTGACCATGGCCATTAAGCCATGTGTAAAACCATTCTCTCCGCCCAGAATTGTCCAGGCAATACATGAAGCTATAGCAATTCCCATCACTGCTGGTACAAATATTCCAGCAATTTTATCAACTGATTTCTGGACTGGGGCTTTGCTTCCTTGAGCATTTTGGACCATCTTGATGATATGAGCGAGCATCGTATCACTGCCTATTTTTTCGGCGCGGAATTGAAAACTTCCTTTTTGATTGATCGTCCCCGAAAAGACTTTTTCATGTTCTTTTTTCAGTACAGGAATGGGCTCACCGCTGAGCATGCTTTCGTCTACATATGAATTGCCATCAATTACAGTTCCATCGACAGCAATTTTTTCTCCTGGTTTTACTAAGATTATATTTCCTATTTGCACATGTTCAATAGGGATTTCCTTTTCAAGCCCGTTTTCGTTCACAATAGTCACTGTTTTTGGCTGCAAGCCTATCAGTTTCCTGATAGCTGTTGAGGTATTTCCTTTGGCTTTTTCTTCCAGTAGCCTGCCCAATAAAATGAAGGCGATTACAACGGCGGCGGTTTCAAAATAGGCATGTGCATGCAAGCCTCTTTGATGCCAAAATTCAGGAAATAAAGTGTTGAAAACACTAAATATGTATGAAACCCCAGTACTTAGAGCTACTAGTGTATCCATATTTGCAGTACGGTGCTGAGCTTGTTTCCATGCATTTTTAAAAAAATCACGTCCTAGCCACAAAACCACGGGGGTACTCAATAACCACATGATTTGGTTAGCATAAGGCATCTCCATGAAAAACATGCCAATAATTGCCAATGGAATTGATAGTGCAAGTGCCCAATACGTTTTCTTTTTAAGCTGTGCCAATTTTGCCTCTTGGAGGTTTTCTAGAGTATCGGCGTCATTTTTGTTTTCGTCAATCAATAAATCATAGCCGCCTGCCTGTATTGCATTTTTAAGGGAAATGGGTTGCACTGCATCAGGAATATATTCAACTGATGCAGTGGCAGTGGCAAAGTTGACTTCTGCATTTACAACCCCTTGCTGGGATTTTAAAATGTTTTCGGCACTTATTGCACACGAAGCACAGCTGAGATCCAATACGGGAAAATTTTTTTTTATCGTAGTTTTGTTATCAATGCCTTTTTGAGGCAGAAAGACTTTTGTAGTGTTTGATTTTGTTGCCATGTTGTTGTATTGTTACAAGGCAAAGTTCGCAGCACTCCACGTTTTTTATGTTACTTGATTATAGATACTATTTGTAACTTTTACAGATTGTCTAGAGGTTTTCTTTTTTGCTCCTTTATGTTTTTAAAATAAGTAGGAGTAAGGCCAGTAACTTTTTTAAATTGATTGCTTAAATAAGCAACGCTTGAGTAATTCATTTTGCCCGCTATCTCACTCAGCGAAAGTTCATCATAAACCAGCAGTTCCTTGACCTTTTCAATTTTCTGGGCAATGTAGTATTTTTCAATTGTGGTACCTTCTGCTTCCGAGAAAAGATTAGAGAGATATGTGTAGTCGTGATGCAGTTTTTGGCTTAAATAATCTGAAAGATTCGATTTTAAATCGCTGTCCTGATGATGCACAATCTCTATGATAGAAGATTTGATCTGAGTTATTACACGACTTTTTTTGTCATCGATAATCTCGAATCCTAATGTTTTCATCCGTTGGCCAAATAGCTGGATCTCCTCATTGTTCATTTCATTGGTCAACTGTACTTCGCCCAAAGTTATATTCAAAGGCAGATGGCCGAGTTTTTCCAATTCATTTTTTACCGCCATTATGCAGCGGTTACAAACCATGTTTTTTATATAAATATTCATGTAAATTTCATTCTTGATGATTGTCCTAAGCAGCTTTTTTACGAATCTTTAAGTCTTGCAAGCATTAATTAGAGGGTTTCAATCACATTAGCAGCAAGCCTTCTTGATTTTGGAGTTGCCTCAAGCCTGTTAAAGTCATCTTCCGAGGCATAGCCCACAGCCATAGCAAATAATGGCTTATAAGTTTTCATGTCAAGAATAGCCTTGTATTTATCAGATTCTATGCCTTCCATAGGAGTTGAGTCTAAACCTAATGCGGCACTTGCTGTCAAGCCAACACCCAGTGCAATATAGACTTGTTTAGCCAGCCATATTTTTAAATCCGATTCTGGAGTATTTGCTCTAATCTGATTGTACCAGTCTCTTCTGGCTGGGGGCAATTCATTGTTAACCACTTCTTGAAAAGCATCCAGATCATCTGCTGCACTAAATACGACCAATAGTGGCGCCTGATTTACTTTCTCAGTATTGTGCAGTGAGGCTGAAGCTAATTTGGCTTTTATCTCAGGATTTTGGACAAATGTAAATTTCCAAGGCTGGATATTTATGGACGAAGGAGAGAGGCGTAATATCTCCTTTAGTTCTTCAATTTTTTCCTGTGGTATCTGTTTGTCAGCGTTGTATTTCTTGGTACTGTATCTTTTTTCTATTAATTCTAAAATATTCATAACGGTACTTTTTTGTATTTATAATGTGATGTACAAATACAAAGTTAAGCTAATAATAGTATATAGCATTAGATTGGAATGCAGGTGGAAGTTTTTTGTGTGAAGATAAAATTATAAGCATTTACAAGAAAGCTTATAACTCAGAATATTTAACCTATTCTTGAATCATCATTTCGGACAGGTATTGTCTGTTTAGTATGTTTGCTAAAGTCAGCAGTATTTGATGGCTCAATAGTTGTTGCCCATTTTATATATTCTCCCAAAAAGATGATGAAGTTATAAACGGCATCATAAAGTGATGCAAAAAATAAAATTACCAAATCATAAAGTGACGCGAAAAAGTTGATTAAGATGTTCATTGGCTATATTTTTTTAGTTTTAAATAATACAGTTACTCCGTGTACAACTACGCCACTTTATTTGTTTCAATTAAAAAAACAAATGGTTATTGTGCATTTAGTAACTGTTATAAATATAGTTAAAATTTATTAAATATCCGACAAAATACATTTATTTTATTTTAGAATAAGAAAAAACATATTTTTGAATACCGACAGATAAAATATTTTACGCTAATACTTTGGTATTCGGTTTATTAATGTAAAATTGTTTTTGGCTTTTTTTGAAATGAAACCAGCTTGCAATTTGTTTTTGCAGGTATGGATTGGATATTGTAAATGTTTGGAAGATTGTTAAAGTTCAGCTATTTCGGCAATACAATTATCTTTAAAGTTTGCCATCATCCTATTGTAAAACCAAAATTCCTCCCTTAGCCCCAATAGCAGTGAAAATCCTTGTAATCCGGGGTTCGGATTACAAGATTGCAACGAATAGTGGGAGTGAAGCTGATAAAAAACGAAATCTTTCTGTTCCTGAAAATAAAAAACTGCAGAGTGTTGCCACAATGCAGTTTTTAAGATTTTAAATTTGTTTTTTATTCGTGTACGAGTTCACTTTGATTTCTGAAAACCAATTCGCTATCAAAGGAATCCAGTAAAATAATACTGTCCGTTTTGATGTTGCCAGCGAGGATTTCTTTGGATAATTTATTTAAGACATCTCTCTGGATGACACGTTTTACTGGTCGTGCACCAAATTGAGGATCATATCCTTTCTCAGACAAGTACTCGATGGCCTGAGGCGTTGCATCCATTGTGATTCCTTGCAGTGCCAGCATTTTGGTGATACTTTTTAATTGTAACCCGACAATCTGAGTAATATTGGCATTGGTTAATGGTGTAAACATTACGATTTCGTCAATACGGTTGATGAACTCTGGACGCACGGTTTGTTTTAGTAATCCAAGAACTTCTACTTTGGCGATTTCGGTGGCTGCTTCGACGCTTCCTTTCAGGTTTTCAAATTTTTCCTGTATAATCTGGCTTCCCATATTGGAAGTCATGATGATAATCGTGTTTCTGAAATCGGCCAGACGCCCTTTGTTGTCCGTTAAACGGCCTTCGTCCAAAACCTGCAACAGGATATTGAAAGTATCGGGATGGGCCTTTTCGATCTCATCCAGCAATATTACTGAATATGGTTTTCTGCGGACGGCTTCGGTCAATTGCCCGCCTTCGTCATAGCCTACATATCCAGGAGGTGCTCCAACTAATCGACTCACGCTGTGGCGCTCCTGATATTCGCTCATATCGATTCGGGTCATGGCGTTTTCATCGTCAAAAAGATATTCGGCCAATGCTTTTGCTAATTCGGTTTTACCAACACCAGTTGTTCCAAGGAAAAGAAAAGTACCTACAGGTTTTTTCATATCCTGCAAGCCTGCGCGGCTGCGTCGCACGGCATCACTCACGGCTTCGATTGCTTCTTCCTGCCCCACAACACGTCTGTGTAATTCCTCTTCCAGATGCAGCAGTTTTTCTCTTTCGCCCTGAAGCATTTTTGCTACAGGAATTCCGGTCCATTTGGCAACTACTTCGGCGATATCCTCGCGGGTTACTTCTTCCTTAATCAATGAAGTTCCCGATTGGTTTTCCTGTAATTGTATCGTAAAAGCATCCAATCGTTCCTGGGCTTGTTTGATTTTTCCATAACGGATTTCGGCTACTTTTCCATAATCTCCTTCACGTTCGGCGCGTTCAGCTTCGTGTTTTAGATCTTCAATTTCAGTTTTTACGGCCTGGATATTATCAACAACATCTTTTTCCGATTTCCATTTGGCGTAAATTACGTTTCGCTCTTCTTTCAGATTAGCCAATTCCAAGCCTAATATTTTAAGTTTGCTTTCGTCTTTTTCACGTTTAATGGCTTCAATTTCGATTTCCAGCTGCATTATTTTTCGATCCAAAACGTCTAATTCCTCTGGTTTGGAGTTGATTTCCATGCGCAGTTTAGAGGCCGCTTCGTCCATTAAGTCAATAGCCTTATCGGGAAGAAAACGGTTGGTAATGTAGCGTTGCGAAAGCGTTACTGCAGCAATAATTGCGTCGTCTTTTATCTGTACTTTATGATGCGTTTCATATTTTTCCTTGATTCCCCTAAGAATCGAAATGGCACTTTCGGTATCGGGTTCTTCAATCATAATTTTTTGAAAACGGCGTTCCAATGCCTTGTCTTTTTCGAAATATTTCTGGTATTCATCCAAAGTCGTTGCACCGATAGCACGCAGTTCTCCACGAGCCAATGCTGGTTTCAGGATGTTTGCAGCATCCATTGCGCCTTCGCCACCGCCAGCACCCACGAGCGTATGGATTTCGTCAATGAAAAGAACAATATCCCCTTCGGCTGCGGTAACCTCCTTCACGACTGATTTCAATCGTTCTTCAAATTCTCCTTTGTATTTGGCGCCTGCAATCAAAGCTCCCATATCCAATGAGAATACGATTTTTTCTTTCAAATTATCAGGTACGTCACCATCAACAATACGGTGTGCGAGTCCTTCGGCAATAGCAGTTTTACCAACACCCGGTTCACCAACTAGCATCGGATTGTTTTTGGTTCTTCGAGTCAGGATCTGCAGTACGCGTCGAATTTCTTCGTCACGGCCAATTACAGGATCAAGTTTGCCAGTTCGAGCCAGTTCGTTGAGGTTTTTGGCGTATTTGTTCAATGAATTGTAAGTATCCTCGGCTGATGCTGAGGTTACTCTTTCGCCTTTGCGCAATTCTTCTATGGCTGCTTTCAGTCCTTTTCCGGTTACTCCCTGATCTTTCAGTATCTGGGAAACTTTGCTTTTCGAGTCATATATAGCCAGAATCAAATGTTCAATCGAAACGTATTCGTCATTCATTTTTTTGGCGATAATTTCGGCTTCGTTCAATGCGGTATTGGCTGATCTCGAAAGCTGGATTTCACCTCCTGATACTTTTGGAAAACTCTGAATTGCTGCATCTAGAATCTGAAGAAACAGCGGTACGTTTACATTGAGTTTTTTCAGAATAAATGGTGCCACATTTTCGTCAACTTCAAAAACAGCTTTGAAAATGTGTTCGTTTTCTATTTGCTGCTGACCCAAACTCTGAACCAATTGCTGTGAAAGCTGAATGGCTTCTTGCGATTTAATAGTGAATTTATTAATGTTCATGATTAAAGGTTTTATGTTTTTTTATATGTTTAATAACTAACTTTGCAAAATAAATATCAAACGGTATTCCAGTCTAAATTTAAAGACAATTTGACGCTTTACGAATGATTTTTATCACTTTATAAAGACAAAACGACATAAAATACGACAAAATGAGCCTATTCAATTCACTATTCGGAAGTTCAGGAGAGAAGAAAGAAACACAAAGTAAAATCAACTGGATTCCGTTGCAGCATATGGGGCAGCTGGATGAAATTACTGCTTTATCCGATCAGGCACCTGCAGTGATTTTTAAACACAGTACCCGTTGCAGTATAAGCCGTTTTGCATTGAAACAATTCGAAAAAGAATTTGATCTAGATGATAAAGTCGATGCTTATTATCTGGATTTATTGGAGTACAGGGATATCTCCAATGAAATTGCATCCCGTTTCAATGTTCATCATCAATCGCCTCAATTGCTTTTAATCAAAGAAGGAAAATCGGTTTATGATGTTTCACATAGTGATATTGATGCGGGTAAATTGGCTGAGAAGCTTTAGGATTAGTACCACGTTAAATTGAGTTTATATAGCCCGCAAAAAAAAGAAAAGCGCAAAGTAAATCATTTTTTAACTTTGTGCTTTTCTGTTTTTTGCGGGAATAAATGGAAATATTCTAAAATTCTCCCGAAGAACCGCCACCGCTAAACCCGCCACCGCCAAATTCCATTGGCGATTCTTCAATTTTTGCTTCAGGTTTAATTCCAAATTGAGAAGCAGATACAAGAACCTGAATATTAGCAAAAGCATTGGGATCTGTAAAACGATCGGCCTTGAAAGTGATTCCGGTTTCGTTGTGTTTTGTTTTTTTTATGGCAAAATAAGTAAAGGCAAATAAAACCAATCCGCCAATAGTCAAAGCGGCTTCTGGAGGTAAAACATGATGGTACATTCTGAAAGTAAAAAAACTGAACCCGAGAGTCAGAAAACCAATCCAGAGCATCATTCGATCTCTGTTTTTCAAAGAAAAATATAAATAAAGGACAGGAACTGAAAAAGTAAATATCCAAAAGAATAATGAAAATGGAATTTCGGGACTTACACCATTAAAATAATATTCTTCAGACAAATTGAAATTCAATTCTCTGGCCACATAATAATTCCCAGCGAGATAAAATAAAATCAGGCAAAAGCCTTTGGCTAATTTTAATCCGTTATGATAATAAGGAAAAGATAAGTTTTTCAATGTTTTTTTAGAAATAAAATAGCCTATACCCGAGAATAACAGCATCACAAAAGGCAATATGGCTTTGCCAATGATAAGATATTCAAACGTCAGATAAGCTATAGTTCCTGTTATCCCGATACAGGCAAGCAGTGCCAATGAGAGATTCAGATAACGCAAATAAGCTCCACTCGATGCAATTGCCATTATAATAATAACTGCAAGATAATTGGGGTCGTAGTTTATGTCAAACGTGAGTCCAACGGCAATCAGCAGGTTTAATATTCCTCCCAAAATAAAAGCATCGTCTAAGCCAAAACCAAAATATTTCATTTCTCGGGACATAAATTCTTTGGCTCCAAAACCGATTATCGAAAAAAAATAGATAAAATAAATATATTCATTGCCATTCGTGGCTAGTAACAGCAGTGATATAAATCCACAAATGGATGCGTATAGCAAACAGCCCAGAATGAAAAAACCAATTCTGATAAAAAGGTTGTTTTGGCTTTTGAGCTTCAATAATTGCCTGTTGAATGACTTGTATTGCTCTGGGCTAATGAAACCCGATTGCTTCAAGCGATGGGCTTCTTTATCTAAATAGAAATTATTTAAAAGGTCTTTATCGTATGCTGTCATCGTTAGTTTTTTTGTTAAAATGTTTAATCAGTTTTATGAATCCAATTATAGCACCAATGAAATAAAAAGGGGTTGTAAAAATGAAAACAAAGAAAAAATCATCAAAGTGAATGCTATCTAGGAGTCTTGCAAAAAAGATATTCATTCCGGCAAAGCCGTATAAAACAGTAAAAATAAATAGCGAAATGGATCTGATCTGGAAACTTAAATTGTAAAAATAATAAACAGCAATTCCTAAAACTAAACCAAAAGGAAACCAATAATCATCACATAGATTAACGATACAGGCAATACCAATTAAGTGTAGTGAAAATGTTAAATACACTAGATTAAAATGTTTTTTTAAATTGATTTTGATTGCATACAAAGACCAAAGCAACAAAGTCAATCCAAATGCAAGACCAATGTAGCTCAAGGCTGTATTATTAAACATCTCGTTTTCAAAATAATGCTTGGGATCTACCGAAAGCCCTAAATAAGCTGCCATTCCAGTTATCCCAATGGATAATACACTCTTGCTGTCAAAATAATAGGCGCAAAAAAGACTGATGATTGTGGGAACTAGCGTTGCTAATCCATAATGAGTTCCAAAAGTCTGATATTGAAATTGCAGATAACCCACAAAGGTACAGCTCAATATTACGGCCGTAAGCACCAGATAATCATAAAGCGGATTAGGAAATGGAGCTTCTTCCCTTGTAAAACCAGGATGTTTTTTAAAACAAAAATAAAAACAGGTCAAAGTCACCAAAAGTAACAGTCCAAGAAGTACAGTATGTCCAATGGTATCAATGTTCTGATAGATTAAAATCCCAATTCCAGAGGTAAACAATATCATGGATAAGTACAGTAACAGTTTCAATTCATTGTGTACTGAAAACAGCTTTAAACCACGATAAGCACGTACAGCTTCAAGTTGTTCTTCAGTAATATGATTTTGATCAAATAGCTTTTGAGTTGCCTGATCTTCAAAATTTGTCATATTAATTTAATTAAGATATTTCTCAAATATATAGAATTTTTGCAATTAATTATGAAAGGATATTTGTTTTTAAAATATCAAGAAATTATCCCAGCATATTTTTTTTTGCTTATGAAAAGCTTTAATGTTTATTATTTTTCAATTTGAGGAGAGAGTCAAATTGTTGAAATAAAATTGCATTACCCAGCACAATAATGTATATTGCAAAAACATAAAACCTGTCAGATGAGTGATTTGAAATATACAAACAAAACAAAAGCGGCTTTTATTCTGCTGATCGTTATGGTTCTTATTCTATTGAATAATTTCAGGACTTTGCATAATTCAAAAAAAACAAATGAAGATATAAATGCTATTTTTAACGATCGATTGGTTGTTGAGCATTATATTTTTCAATATGCAAACGAAATTCATTCAATAAAGGCAAGTGCAATACAAGCACAATTAAATGATACTCAAAAAATAGAAGCGATAGCATTAGCATTAGGTAATATTCAAAATATTGATAAACTATACTTAAAAACGGTTTTGACTTCGAATGAGAAATTATTTTTTAACTCATTTTTATCTGCCTGTACTTCGATTACTGAACAAAATCGAAATAAAAACTGGAATCAAATTACAAACCTGAGCAATAATGCGTTGCAAACATTAGGTGAATTATCTAATCTGCAAATCAAGGAAGGAAAATCCAAATTAGACCATGCGACAGCAATACATAATGGAAATAATAGTTTGGGAGAACTCGAAATCGCCTTGCTGGTCATTTTAACGGGGATTACTACTTTTTTATTAATGGCTAAGAAAAATAAGATCAAAGTCAAAATACCCGAAGCTCCAAGTTTGAATTAATGTAATAAAAAAGGCATCAGAAATTGAATTCCAATGCCTTTTTGTTTATGTAATAATTTTTATCTATCTGTTAATAAGAATCTTTCATTTTGTTTTTAATCTCTGCCAGACAAAGATTATTGATGCTTCCTTCGTGGGTATGTTTTGTTTCTTTTGGAGATTTATAAGTGCCGGCTTCTAATTGTTCAGCAACGGCCTTGTAAGCATCTCTGAAAGGCATTCCTGCAACAACCATTTCGTTTAAAGTATCTACTGTAAACAGATAATCATATTTTTTATCGGCAAGAATATTATCTTTTACCTTAATGTCTTTGATAGAGAAAATGGCAATGTCTAAACAGGCTTTAAGGTTTTGAATCGCTGGGAACAATCCTTCTTTCAACAATTGAAAATCCCTGTGATAACCGCTAGGCAGATTATTAGTAATCAAAGTGATTTCATACGGCAGGGCTTGAATTTTGTTGCATTTACCACGGATCAACTCGAAAACATCAGGGTTTTTCTTGTGTGGCATAATGCTCGAACCAGTCGTTAAATGAGATGGCAAGCCAATAAAATCAAAGTTCTGGCTCATGTACAAACAAACATCCATTGAGAATTTTGCCAAAGTTGCCGCAACACTGCTCATCGCAAAAGCAACTGTTTTCTCCGATTTTCCACGGCTCATTTGTGCCGCAACCGAATTGTATTTTAAGGTTTCAAAACCGAGTTCCTTGGTTGTGAAAGTTCTGTTGATAGGGAAGGAGCTCCCGTAACCTGCAGCAGAACCTAACGGATTTTGATCTACAACTTTCAACGCTGCATTAAGCATTGTAATATCGTCAATCAGGGTTTCGGCATAAGCAGAAAACCACATCCCGAAAGAGGATGGCATCGCAATCTGAAGGTGCGTGTAACCCGGAAGTAATACATTTTGATGCTTCTCTGCCGATTCCATCATTAAATCGAAAAGTGTTTTTACCTGCTCTTTCAATTCTTTGACAGCATCTTTCAGATATAAATTCACATCGACTAAAACCTGATCGTTACGGGAACGAGCCGTGTGGATTTTTTTTCCGGCATCGCCAAGTTTTATCGTCAGTAAATATTCGATTTTGGAGTGTACGTCCTCAAAACTGTCTTCGATTTCGAAATTGCCTTTCGCTATATCAGCAATAATATCTTCTAAAGCGAGCACTAAAGAAGCAGTTTCTTCAGAAGTTAATAAACCAATCTGGCTTAGCATTTTTGCATGAGCAATGGAACCTAAAGCATCATATTTGGCCAAAACCAAATCTAATTCCCTGTCATTTCCTACCGTAAAATGTTCGATTTGTTTATCTGTTGGTATTCCTTTTTCCCAAAGTTTCATAATAAGATTTTTAGATATTTAGACTGATAGAGTATTAGACTCGTTAGATTGTCAGGCCTTTTTAGGAAGTCTAATAATCTAACGGTCTAAGTTGTCTATGTAGTCTGAGCAAAGAAGTCTCCAAGTATTTTTATATACAATTGGATTCCTTCTTCGATTTCGTTTACATATATAAATTCATCTGCCGAATGTGACCGCAAGCTTTCTCCCGGTCCTAGTTTTAATGACTTGCAATACAAAACAGATTGATCCGAAAGGGTAGGAGAGCCATAAGTGGTTCTTCCCAAAGCGATACCTGCCTGTACCAATCCGTGCGAAACAGGGATTGATGATGCATTTAGATGCATTGAGCGAGGTGTAACTTCGGCATTGACATTCGCTCTTACAGTTTCTAGAATTTCGGTATTGTTGTAACAGTCATTTACCCGGATATCGACTACCAAATGGCATTCGGCTGGAACTACATTGTGCTGTTTTCCAGCTGTTATTTGGGTTACGGTCATTTTTACGGGACCTAAAACCTCCGATATTTTTTCGAATTGATAGGTTTTGAACCAGTCGATCACGGACATTGCATTATAAATCGGATTGTCAGGGTTGTTGTGAGCGGCGTGACTTGCAGTTCCTTTTACAACAACATCCAAAACTAATAATCCTTTTTCGGCTACAGCCAATTGCATCAAAGTAGGCTCGCCAACGATAGCACATTCCAACTCTGGTAAATGTTTCAAAACACTGTTCAAACCGTTTTTTCCACTGCTTTCTTCTTCTGCCGAAGCTACGATCACAATATTGTAAGGCAGGTTTTCTTTAGAATAAAAATGAGTGAATGTGGCTATTAGTGAAACCAAACATCCGCCGGCATCGTTGCTTCCTAAACCATATAGTTTTCCGTCTTTTACAATCGCTTCAAACGGGTCGTTGGTATAGCCTTGGTTGGGTTTTACAGTATCGTGATGCGAATTGAGTAAAAGTGTAGGTTTGGATTTGTCAAAATGCTGATTGTAAGCCCAGATATTGTTGTTTTCTCTTTCAAAAGGAATGTTGTTTTGTGTAAACCAATTTTCGATCAAAAGCGCCGTCTGATCTTCTTCGCTCGAAAAAGAAGGAGTTGCAATCAGCGACTTTAATAGAGAAATGGCTTCTTGTATGAGGGTTTCTATGTTTTTCATTTATTTTGTTTTCAACGCAAATTTCACGAATTAATTTGTGCAAATTAGTGAAATTAGTGTTTAATTTTTACAATTCGATTGTTGTACAAATTGCGTTTGTGTTTTGTAACATTCTGTGATGACCAATCCGTATTTTTTGAACGCCTTTCGATAAGCTGTTAAAACAATTATCCAATTTAGGAATCATACCGGAATGAATGGCGCCTTCTTCTTTTAATTTTGAATAAAGAGCTGAATTTATTTGCTGGATTACTGAATTTTCATCCTCTACATCGGTTAAAACTCCTGCTTTTTCGAAACAATAGGTTAGAGTAACATCAAAAACTTCGGAGGCAGCAATAGCCAATTCACTGGCAATGGTATCGGCGTTGGTGTTCAATAATTGTCCGTTTTTATCGTGAGTAATGGCACAAAAAACAGGAACAATTCCGCTATTGATTAAGATTTCTAATAATGGAGTGTTCACTTTTTGCACATCACCAACAAAACCATAATCAATTGTTGGATGGTTTCTTTTGGTGGATTGAATCAAATTTCCATCAGCACCCGAAAATCCTATGGCATTGGTGTTGTTAGCCTGCAATTGAGCAACCACATTTTTATTGATTTCGCCGGCATAAATCATTACAACTACGTCAAGCATTGGTTTGTCTGTAATTCTTCGTCCGTCAATCATCTGCGGAACCAGACCAATGCTCTGTGCCATTTTAGTAGCCGATTTTCCGCCTCCGTGAACGAGTATTTTATTGCCTTCAATTTTTGAAAAATCAGTCAAAAATTGTGCTAATTCTGTAGTATTGTCGATAATGTTACCGCCAATTTTTATGATAGATAATTTTGTCATTTTTGTAGTTTCTGAGATTCTAAGTTTCTAAGATTCTAAGTCACAAGCTAAAAACTTTGCAACTTAGAATCTTAGTAACTTAGCGACTTTTTTTCAATATTTTCTGCAGCACTAATTGAGCTGAATACGTTCTGTTATTCGCCTGCTCAATTACAATTGAATTTTCGCTGTCGATTACTTCGTCAGTAACAATTACATTACGTCTTACCGGCAGACAGTGCATGAATTTAGCATTGTTAGTCAGTTTCATTTTCTCGGCAGTAATAGTCCAGTTAGGGTCAGTATTAGTGATTTTACCATATTCTTTATAATTGCTCCAGTTTTTGGCGTAGATAAAATCGGCATTTGCAAAAGCTTTGTCCTGATCGTGTTCAATTTTAGAATCTTTAGTGATTTCAGGATTTAATTCGTAGCCTTCTGGGTGCGTAATTACAAAATCCATTTCGGTCTGTAACTGCATCATTTCCACAAATGAATTGGGAACAGCCTGAGGTAATGCTCTCGGGTGCGGTGCCCAGCTTAAAACAACTTTTGGTCTGTGTTTGGTTTTGTTTTCTTCCATTGTAATTGCATCTGCAAGTGACTGCAATGGGTGTCCTGTTGCGCTTTCCATATTTAGAATTGGTACAGTGGCGTGTTTTACGAAGCCGTTCATTACCGTTTCGGCATTGTCTTTTTCTTTGTCGACTAATCCGGCAAATGCTCTGATGGCAATAATGTCCGCATATTGAGAAACTACTTCTGCAGCTTCCTTGATATGTTCCGAAGCACCTTGGTTCATGACTGTCCCGTCTTCGTATTCCAGTGTCCAGCCTTCGCTGCCAAAATTCATCACCATAACGTTCATCCCTAAATTTATAGCTGCTTTTTGGGTACTCAAACGGGTTCTCAGACTCGAATTGAAAAATAACATTACCAAGGTTTTGTTTTTTCCTAGTTTTTTATTTTTAAGCGGATTTTTTTTGATTTTTAACGCTTCTTTCACCCATTTTTGGAGTGAATCTATTTCTTTTATTGAGGTGTAGTTCATTTTTTTATAGTTTAATCGGTTAATCGTTGATTTGTTTAACCGAATTATCAATTAAATAATTCAACTTTTTATAATTATAATTTTAATAAATATTGAGTTAATAGTCCCACCAGCAAGGCAATTCCAAAGCTCAATAATGTTCCTATTAGTATGTATTCTGTCAGTTTCCGCTCTTTGGATTCTTTTAGATCCCCAAACCTGAAAACTGATTTTGTTGCCAATAAAAAGCCAACAGCTTCAAAATGATTTGTGCAGATAAAAAGAAATACTAATAACCGTTCTAGTATTCCAATGTATTTGCCTGCATTCTTTAGAGACTGCTCTTTTTCATTGGGGATTACATCCGACCAAGGTTTTATAAGCACACTCATTATTATCGAAACGGGCTGTGTCAAAAAAACAACAGCTGTCGTGAGTATTAGAAACGAATTAGAAAACAATAATTCTAAAAGTTCTTTTTCTTTATTTATCCAAAAAAATCCCAAAATCAGAATTATTGCCAGATGCGCTATTTGGTCAGCAATGAACCAAGTAATCTTCGTGCTTTCTTTTTGAAATTTTAATTTGGCGTAATCTATGATTAAATGACTGAATGTTATCATCGTTACCAATTTCCAATCAGTAATGTCAAATAAAATCAATAATGACAGCAGACCGTGAATCATTGTATGGGCATATAACTGCCACGCCAATGCTTTTTTTTCTTCTTTTGCTTTTACCCAGCTATTAGGCTGCAGCAAAAAATCGCCCAGTAGGTGTGCCAATATTAATTTTGCTATAATTATCATTGCACCAATGTTTTTAGCTTGTGGCGGTACATTTTATCCAATTCCAAAATTTCATCAACATGAGCACGTTTGAATCTGCCGCTTACTGAATTTTGTCCAATACCCAGAATCGTCCCTATTTCTGCCTGTTTCTTTTCCGGATCTTCAAAAATCGTAGTAAATAATACTGCCGAATTTACTGTCCATGCGTCCATTTGTATAACTGCAAATTTCAGGTATAAATTCATTTCATAATCAAAATCTGGAAATGAAGACTGAATTGCCAATGTTGTTTTTTCCTTCTTCAGTTTTTCAAATTTCTCTCCCGAATTGATGAATGCCGTACCATTGCTTTCCGAAATTCTGCCAGCTGTATATTCTTTTGTCCCTAAACCAATTGATAATCGAACATCAATTGGAGCTGTTTTTTTTTGTTTTTCATTTATAAAAACACTCTTTATCAATGCTTTTATTTTTAAGCATACAAAAAGTGCTTCTTTTGGATCTTCAATTTCAATTTGAAAATAATCACCTCTAAAAATCTCCCATTTTTCGGGTGTCGAGCCATACGAACTCAATAATTTCTTTAATGGCGAAATCCATATTTCTTGATTTATCAATTTTCTTGAATTGATAATATCGGCTGTAATAATTGCTGTCATAATTCAAATATCGCATTAATTAATGATATTTCAAAATATCGTCTAAATACATGATATTTTAAAATATCGTTTAAATACGCGATATTTTAAAATATCGTTTAAAAAAGTGATAATTTTAAATACCACCGTACAGCATATTATATAATCTTTGTAAACGCAATTTTATTATCCAAAGCCTTCAGCATAAAATTGTCTTCCAGTCCGTTCACAATCCATGTTTCGATATTTCCTGCTTTGGCAATCGCTGCCGAATCAATTTTAGACTGCATGCCTCCGGTTCCATGAGACGATTTTTTGTCCCCAATTTCTTTTTGCAAAAGCGATAAATCAGTAACTAATTCTATCGTTTCCGGCACTTCGTCGTTGATTGATGCTTTTGTGTAAATGCCATTGGTATTCGTAGCAATAATCAGAATGTCAACGTTTAATAAAACAGCCGTTAAAGCTGCTAATTTATCATTATCTCCAAATTTAATCTCATCTGACGCAACAGTGTCATTTTCATTGATGATGGGGATATAATGATTTTTTACCAATACATTGATGGTGTTTACGATATTTTCTTTAGTCTGTTTTTTTTCAAAATCAGAATAGGAAAGGAGACATTGTGAGGTGAATAAACCCAAATCACGGAAATTCTCGTTGTAAATCCGCATTAAATGAGGTTGGCCAATCGATGCCAATGCTTGTTTTACGAAAACATCTTTATCGTGATTATCCAGTTTTACAAATTGTTTAGCTGCAGCAATTGCACCCGAACTCACAATAATGAATTCATATTCGTCCTGCAAAGCAGCAATCTGCACCCCAATGTCCTCAATCTTTCCTCTCGAAATATGATTGGTTTCCTTAGTTAAGGTGTTACTGCCTAACTTTAATAGTATTCTTTTTTTAGCCATTTTTTAAAGTCTCTAAGATGCTAAGTTTCTAAGTTTTCTTAAATCTAGTTGATATCAACTGTGTTTTAATTGATACCGAGCTAACTGATTACTGAAGCCTGCCAACTGCAGACTATCTTACCTGTCCTTCTCCGTAAACGTACCATTTATTGGTTACCAAATGCTGTAAACCAATTGGTCCGCGCTGATGCAGTTTGTCAGTGCTTATTGCTAATTCTCCTCCTAAACCAAACTGACCGCCGTCAGTGAATCGGGTAGAGGCATTTTGGTAAACTGCTGCTGTATCTACATTTTCCATGAATTCTTGGGCAGCAGTATCATTTTGAGTGATGATTGTTGCCGAATGGCCACCGCAATATTTGTTTATTTTTTCAATTGCTTCTTCATCAGAATTAACGATTCCGACAACAATTTTATAATTCAAAAATTCTTCGTACCAGATTTCCTCGTTTTCAATTGCAGGTACCTGAGCAGCTTTTGCGAAAGCGTCATCACCTAAAATTTCAACATTATATTTCTTTAATTCTCCCACCAATTCGGCTGCGAAAACCTGCCAATTTGGTAATTTAGTATCAATCAAAACTTTGTCCAAAGCATTGCAGACACCAATATTAGTTGTTTTTCCGTTGATGATAATGTCAAGTGCTTTTTTCAGATCGGCTTCTTGATTTATGTAAAGAAAGTTATTTCCGCGGCCGCTGACAATTACAGGACAAGTCGCATGTTTTTTGGTAAATTCGATTAGTTGTTCTCCGCCTCGAGGGACAATCAAATCGACTTTTTGAGTTGGGTTTTCTAAAAAAGCCTGAGTTTCAGCTCGGTTGTAATTTAGATATTCAACCCAATTCGTGTCAATTTCATTTTCTTCCAAGGCATGGTGCCAAAGCGAAACAATTTTCAAATTGGACAGCAAAGATTCTTTTCCGCCTTTCAATAAGATTTTATTTCCTGATTTGAATGCAATTCCTCCCGCTTCGACAGTTACGTCAGGTCGGGATTCGTAAATAATCATAATCGTTCCGAAAGCTGCCGTTTTGTTGGTTACTTTCATACCGTTTTCATGCGTGAAAGTAAAACGAATCTGCCCCACAGGATCTTCTTGGCTTGCCAATTGCTGCATGGATAAAATCATTCCGTTAATTTTGGCATCATCAACCAGCAAACGTTTTTCCATAGCCAAATCTTCTCCAGAATAATTATTTAAATCCTGCTGATTAATCGCTTTTATGTTGGCTCTTTCTTGTTCTAAAAGCACAGCCATGCGATTCAGAACTGCATTTCTTTTTTGTATCGGTAATAAAAGGCTCATTGGTTTTTTGGTTAAAAAGAATAAAATATTATTTAAACATATAAATCATATAAGTTTTTATAATTTTTAGCATCAAAACTTAAATGACTTATATGTTTTTAAAATTAAGCTTCAACAGCTTTCAATTCAGCTAAGCTTTCTTTCAAAGCGACTACGAATGCATCAATTGCTTCTTTTTTGATTGTCAAAGGCGGAAGGATTCTCAACAGATTTTTATTGTTGGCACTTCCTGTGAAAATCAATTTTTCGACAATCAGTTTTTTGCGTAGCGGACCAACTTCAAAATCAAATTCTACTCCCAGCATCAATCCTTTTCCTTTTACCTTAACGATTTCAGGAACTTGTTTAATCGCTTCAAGGAAATAAGCATAAACTTCATTTACGTTGTCGATTAGTTTTTGCTTTTCGATTACATCCAATACTGCAATTCCGGCAGCGCAGGCAAGGTGACTTCCTCCAAAAGTAGTTCCTAGCAATCCGTGGCTAGCTTTGAATATTGGTGAAATCAAAATACCGCCGATTGGGAATCCGTTCCCCATTCCTTTGGCAAGTGTGATAATGTCCGGTTTGATATTGTGGTGCTGGAAAGCGAAAAACTTCCCGCTTCTTCCGTAACCTGATTGTACTTCATCCAAAATCAAAACCGCTTCGTATTGTTTGCAAAGTTTTTCTAATCCTTGGAAAAATTCGGTAGTTCCTTCGTCCAATCCTCCAACACCCTGAATTCCTTCAATGATGACAGCAGTAACATCCCCTTTTTTGAATTCTGCTTCAACAGCTTCAAGGTTGTTTAAAGACAAGAAAGTAACCACTTGTTGCGCATTGATTGGAGCAACAATTTTCTTGTTGTCAGTAACAGCAACTGCTGCAGAAGTTCTTCCGTGGAAAGAGTTGTCAAAAGCGATTACTCTTGATTTTCCGTTGTGGAAAGAAGCTAGCTTTAATGCATTTTCATTGGCTTCGGCACCAGAACTGCACAAGAATAAGCTGTATTCCTCGCATCCTGAAAGTTTTCCAAGTTTTTCGGCCAATTCCACTTGAAGTGGATTTTGAATAGCATTTGAATAAAATCCCAGATTATCCAATTGGTTTTTCAATTTGGCTACATAATCCGGTTGTGTGTGTCCAATAGAGATTACTCCGTGGCCACTGTATAAGTCTAAATATTCTACTCCGTTTTCGTCAGTAATTGTGCAGTCTAATGCTTTTACAGGAGTGATGTTGTATAATGGGTAAACGTCAAATAAGTTCATGTTTTTACTGTTTATAGTTTATTGTTTTTGGTTTATAGTTTGTTGCTTGGTTTGTAGTTTATATCGTCCAGCAACCACAAACTGCAAACAACAAACCATAAACTTTTTTTTAGAATCCAGATGGTTTCAAATGCAGTCCTGTGGTTTCATCCAGTCCGAACATTAAATTCATGTTTTGGATGGCTTGCCCAGAGGCGCCTTTGACTAAATTATCGATCACCGAGGTGATCAAAATCCGGTTCCCTTTTTTTACTAAACTAATAATACATTTATTGGTTTGAACCACCTGTTTCATATTGATACCAGTTGTGGTAACAGTTACGAATGGCTGGTTTTTATAAAATGCTTCGTATTTGGCAACAATGTCTTCCAGACTTTCGTTGCAAGCCGTGTATAAAGTAGCAAAAATTCCTCTTGGGAAATCCCCTCTGTTCGGAATGAAAAGCAATTCGTTTTTATAATCAGCCTGCAATTGGTGTAAACTTTCTGAAATTTCACCTAAATGCTGGTGCTCGAAAGCTTTGTAATGCGACATATTGTTGTTTCTCCAGCTGAAATGAGAAGTTTCCGAAAGACTTACTCCGGCTCCTGTACTTCCAGTTGTAGCGTTGATGTGAACATCGTCGTTTAATAATTTGGCTTCCGCCAATGGCAATAAAGCCAATTGAATTGCGGTGGCAAAACAACCAGGATTAGCTATAAATTGAGCATTTTTTATCGCAGTTTTGTTCAATTCCGGTAAACCGTAAATGAATTTTTTACCGTCAAAAACTTCGTCTTTGTTCAATCTGTAATCATTTCCTAAATCAATGATTTTGGTATGGCTTGCAAATTGGTTTTCAGTCAAAAATGTTTTCGATTTTCCATGTCCTAAACACAAGAAAACCACATTTACGTCAGGGTTTACTTTGTCGGTAAAATTCATTTCGATATCGCCCAACAAATCGTGGTGCGCTACCGAAAGCGGTTTTCCGGCATTGGTTGTGCTGTACACAAAATCTAGTTTGGCGTTGGGATGAAACATCAGTATTCTGATGAGTTCTCCGGCCGTATAACCGGAACCGCCTATGATTCCAACATTAATCATAATTTTTTATATTTATTTTGGTTGGTAGAGACGGGTTTCAAACCCGTCTGTACATTATGTTTGAAGCCCATCTGTACTTTGTGGTTGAAAGCCGTCTGTATAATACAAAATTATTTACTCGTAAGATTCGGCGTTTACAGATGAATATATTTTTTGGGCATTACCCATAATTTTGATAAATCCTTTCGCATCGTCTGATGTCCAGGCGTTGTTCATTTCTCCGTATTGACCAAAACCTGTGTTCATCAAATCATTTTTAGATTCAATTCCGTCTAATGAAAAATGGTATGGTTTAAGCGAAACCGTCACAGTTCCATTTACGGTAGTTTGAGTATCTTCAAGGAAAGTCTCGATGTTACGCATTACCGGATCCAAGAACTGACCTTCGTGGAATAACATTCCGTACCAGTTTCCTAGCTGTTCTTTCCAGTATTGCTGCCATTTTCCAAGCGTATGTTTTTCTAGTAAATGGTGTGCTTTGATAATGATTAGCGGTGCAGCGGCTTCAAAACCAACTCTTCCTTTGATTCCGATAATCGTGTCGCCAACGTGGATATCCCTTCCAATTGCGTAAGCATTGGCTAGTTTTTCTAAAGTAACAATGTTGTTTGAAGGTTTGTCAGCTACACCATTTACAGCAACTAGTTCCCCTTTTTTGAATTCTAAAGTCACTTTCTCTTCGCCTTCTTTTTGCAATTGAGATGGATATGCTTCACTTGGTAATGGCTGTCCAGAAGTTAAAGTTTCTTTTCCTCCAACACTTGTTCCCCACAATCCTTTGTTGATAGAATATTGTGCTTTTTCCCAAGAATATTCTACTCCGTTTGCTTGTAGATAAGCAACTTCTTCTTGTCTTGAAAGTTTTAAGTCTCTGATAGGAGTGATGATTTCGATTTCAGGAGCGATGGTTTGGAAAATTAAATCAAAACGAATCTGGTCATTTCCAGCGCCTGTGCTTCCATGTGCGATAGCTTCAGCACCTACAGATTTAGCATATTTTATAGCTTCGATTGCCTGGAAAACACGTTCAGCGCTTACAGATAGCGGGTAAGTATTGTTTTTTAATACGTTTCCGTAAATCAAATATTTGATGGCTTTGTCGTAATATTTATCAAGGATAGTCAAGTTAGCGTGTTTTGCACTTCCTAGTTCATAAGCTCTGTCTTCGATTGCTTTTAATTCAGCATCGTCAAAACCGCCTGTGTTAATTAATACAGTATGAACTTCATATCCTTTTTCATTTTTCAAATATTTAAGACAATATGATGTGTCCAATCCTCCGCTATATGCTAATACTACTTTTTTCATTTTGTTATGTTTTTTACCTCCTCAGCCCCTCCCGAGGAGGTTTTGTGGAAGCTGATTGCGTTTATATTTATTTTTTTATATTTATTCCTCGACTCCCTCTCCTTCGGGGAGGGTTGGGGAGGGGTTTGTTATTTTTTTAAAAAAAGTGCTTGTTTAATTTCTTTAAGACGATTCCAAATCCTTACATTAAAAGGATGCTTTGGCGGATCTTTCGGTTTTTCCTTTGGATCATAAAGCATTCCGGTACACAGGCACATTTTATAATCTTTGCTTTTTAGGATTTCAAAATTGGTACAGGTTTGACAGCCTTTCCAAAAACTAGGATCGTTCGTCAATTCTGAAAACGGAACCGGTTTATATCCTAAATCGGAATTGATTTTCATCACCGCAAGACCAGTTGTGATTCCGAAAACTTTAGCTTCAGGGTATTTTTTTAACGAATAGTCAAAAACAAAAGATTTGATTTTTTTTGCCAGTCCCAAATTTCTATAATCCGGATGTACGATTAAACCGGAATGAGCTACAAACTGACCGTGCTGCCAGCTTTCGATATAGCAGAAACCGGCAAAAATTCCGTTGTTAAGCGCAATGACAGCATCACCTTTTTCCATCTTTTTTATGATGTATTCCGGTGTTCTTTTGGCAATTCCAGTACCTCTCAGCAGGGCAGAAGATTCTATCGTGTCGCATATTTCCTGCGCATACTTATAATGTTCTTCCTGAGTTACTACAATAGAAATGTTCATTTCAAGAGTTATATTTTAGGTTAAAAAATGTGCTGTAACAGAGTTTGTACTGCTCATTTTCTGCAATGCCAAATATAAGGCAAATACAATAAATGGCAATCCAAATAATTGAATTACAGATAGATAAAATTTGTCTGGTGATTTTTTCTGGATTTATTAATCCAAATAAAAATGGAAATAATTTCAAAACGATAAAAATAAAAATGAATAATATAATACGATTACACAATGGAGGCTATAACTATAGCATCCGTACTTCGGGAGAAGTCCTAAGTGTCATTATCCGGGAGATAACTGTTTTATATGTTTTTATTTTTTTCATTGGTGCAAAAGTACAATTAATTTTTTAACAGGAGATTGATTTTTTTGTAAAAGTCAAATTTTTAACAAAATGAGTTGTTTTTGTAATAAAAAGAAAATTTTGATTTAAATAGCTGTTTTTAAAAGATGATTTTCTTTTTTTATACCAGTCTAAGATTTAATTTAAAATGATTTCTAAAATAAATAGCTATGTGTTTTTTAAATTGCAAAAAAAAAAGCAAAAATGCAGATTTGTTTTATTGGTTATACTTTATATTTGAAAGCGAGCTTGCAACTTGCATTTCATTAATTTTTTATAGTGGCAGAATATAATTATGGACGATAAAAGAAGAAGAAATAAAATACTTATTAGAAAAGTAATTAAAATCGTTTTTGTTTTTGTTTTAATATTTTTGATACAGCATTTTTATATCAGAAATAAAATGATAGGTGATGAAATTTCTCCATTAGTAAATCATTATAACAGTGCTTGTCCCATGATGATAAGTGATGATATCCGAATGGAAAGTATCAATTCATTGCCCGAAAATACGGTTCAATATGATTTTACTCTGGTACGGGTCATCAAGGAAAATATTGATGTTAATGCTTTGAAAAAGTCTGTTGAAAAGGAAATTTTGACTGCTTCAAAGACAAATCCGAGCCTCGAAGCTTTTAGGAGCAATAGTACGACAGTGGTTTATGTTTATAGGGATAATAATCAAAAATTACTGTTTAAAGTTGTATTGACTCCTGAGCAATATTAATAAAAGTCTTCAAAATAAAATAGGCATGTAATTTTTTATGTATCCTTAAAGAAACATCGCTTTAGTCTTAAGTCAGTTTTTTTGTTGTGTTTGGTTCTTCTTGATATTTGTTTATTTTTTTTCTTGTCTGTCACAATAATTAATTCTGTAAATATGATAAATGTCAATATTTACACAGTTTTATGATTCTAACTTTGTCACTTCACAGACAAAGATAGGTTTGACTATATTTTTTCGGAGGACTTAGATTTGTCAAAATTTAAGAACTATCATGATTAAAAAAGGACTCCTTTATCTATTATTTATAAGCGCATTATCTGCTTGTAATCATTCAGAAAATTCTAATCTTACGCCACTCCAGAAACTCGAAGAGGGAAATAAAAGATTTGCTTCTGGTAAACCCATGCATCCTGATGAAACACTCGAAAGATTGAGAGAGCTTAAAAAAGGACAGCATCCATTTGCTGTTGTTGTAAGCTGTTCAGATTCCAGAGTGCCGGCCGAACTTGTTTTTGATCAGGGTTTAGGGGATATATTTTCCATTCGTACTGCTGGTAATGTCATTGGAGACTATGAATTGGGGAGTATTGAATATGCTGTTGAGCACTTAGATTGTAAATTGATTGTTGTCATGGGACACAAAAGCTGTGGCGCAATAAAAGCATTTATTGATTCAAAGGGACATTATAATCATGAAGATCATATCAAAAAAATTGTTGAATATATCGAAAATGAGAAAGAAGAAAGTGATCTTGCCAAGGAAGATAAATTGTCTGTTGATAATGCTATAAATGCCAATGTGCAGCATGGTGTTGCTTTTTTAAAAACGGCTAAGCCAATTTTGAATGAACATTATAAACAAAATAAAATTGCAATTATAGGTGCTATATATGATATTGAATCAGGTAAAGTGACTTTTAAAAACCTAAAATAGCATAATACTGTACTGATGAAAAAATATTTATTTTGGATGCTTGTTTTTTTACCTGTTTTAACTTTTGGGCAAATAGAAAAGCATGACGAAAATATAGGACAGCTGCCATTGATTTCAGCTTCAAAGCTGTCTTTGCTTAAAGATGTGGATGTGATTTTTAATACCCGTATGGCTTTTGATAATTATTTTGTTGATGGAGAACATATTAATTCTCTATTTTCAATGAATCAATTTCGTTTGGAAGTGAAAGGAAAAATTCACGAGAAAGTTTTTTTCAGGTTCCGAAACCGCTACACAAAAATTGCCGATCCCAATACTGTAGACAATGTCAGCCGTGCTGTTGATTTGGCTTATATTTCCATTGATATTGCTCCTGGAACTAAACTTAGTGCTGGTAAAATGATTGGAGATTGGGGAGGTTACGAGCTGCTTACAAATCCTATTGAAATTTTATCGTACAATAGTATAAATGATAAGGCTGATAATTTTTTGGTCGGGGCATCAATTTCGCATACGTTAGAGGATCGTAAAAACAGTTTTAATCTTCAAGTACTCAATTCCAGAACTAAAACATTAGATGCACAATATGGTACTGCACTGCCTCCTGAAATTACTTCAGCAGCAATGCCGCTTGTGGCGGTCGGCAATTGGAAAGGGCATCTGTTCGATAATAAATTGGAAACTACTTATAGTTATAGTTTTTTTAATGATACAAAAGATGCTAAGGGAAATTATGTTTCGCTTGGAAATAAGCTTAAAGCAGATAAATTAGTACTGTATTATGATTTTCAGTACAGCAAGGAGGATCTGGATAGAAAAGGCATTGTTACCAATATTGTCAAGAATAAATATGGATACATTGCTGAAGATGTAAATTATATGGAAAACTGGATAAGAGCCGAATATATGATTGCACCAAAAATAAATCTTCTGCTTACAGTGATGAACAGTAATGCTTATTGGAAGGGAAATCCGGATCCTAATAAAAGCGACAGGTTAATGACTTCTTATGGAATTATTCCAACAATTGAATATTCTCCTTTTTCTGATTTAAATCTGAAGCTTTTTGCGGGTTATGTTGCAAAGAAAAACAATTATTCTGCTTATGCTCAACAAGCATTCAATGCAATTGATGGTACTTCAGGGCAAATTAGTTTTGGAATAATTGCACCGTTATTGATTTTGTAATTAACTGCTGCTGAATATAACCGCAAGATTCACAATATTACGGACAAACGTAATTCTAGTGAATCCTGCGGTTAATTTATTTTATGAAATCTATTTTCTAAACTGATTACTGGTAATTACTGCATTTATCTTTGCTTTTAGATCTTCGCCAGTGTCATAAACCATTTGTTCACTTGTAGGAAACGGAACAATTTTCTTGTCAAAATAAGCATAATAATTATCATCTGCCGCACGACGGTCTCCTTTGTAAGTCGAATAAATATTTTCGAATACAAATTCGCTTGCAATAGGAAAAGATTCTAGTGGCTGATTGGTGTTTTTGTCAAAATAATCTACTTTGGCAGTGATTTGGCATGATTTAAATTGTCTAACCTCATAAATTCTCACCGTTGCTTTTATCATGTTGTCTATCATTACAGGCTTTCCTTGTCTGTCGACAACAACTTTTCCGTTAGAGTCAATTTGTTTTTTCTGTCCATCAACTATTTGTCGTTCTTTAACGAACTCCCGCTCTTTTATCTGTTCAGGAGAGATTGAAATGGATCTAAAACTGATAAGCATTCCATAATCGTAATGAATATCTTTTTGTTTTGCATTATGGTAAATTGTCCATTTGTCATTCATTTTATAGCTTTTGAAGTCCAATAAATCATTCTGCAATTGAGCAGGAATAACCATATTGGTTTCGTTTTGAGTAGTCACAATAACAAAATCTGTTCCTCTAAATTGAGCCTCATCAATGATTTTACCTGCATCTTTGTAATTTGGATTTATTTTTTCCAGATAAACCAGATCATCATAAGCCTTGCGGCAATTCATTTTGTTTTTTGTGAGAAGCAAAGCTTTCGCATTAGTGTATAAATAATTGGACAATGCATTCTTACTGCTTATAATTCTGTCATTATAATTATCAAATGGAAAAATGGCATCTCGCCCTTCTTTAATTAATTTTAGCGGAAGCAAAGGCTTGATTTTTTCTTGTCTGTCATTTAAAGTTAAATATGTATTGTATATTTTCTCTAGATTGGCAGGCTTGTTTTCTTTTGTTAAAAAATCAGCATTGTTTAGATCGCGTTCTTTGGCTTTTGCGAAAGCTTCTTCAAGCAGATAGATATAATCCTGTTTTCCTTTCTTGTCTTTGTTAGAACGCAGATTGGAAAGTGCAATATCGATAGCAGCATCATAATTTCCTGATGCTAAATTGTTTTGGGTCTGTTTCACGCCACATGACGCAAGTAAGGTGAAAAATGCAATTAGAATAGTAATTTTTTTCATTTTATGAGGTAGTTGTTAGGTCAATAGGGGTCAAAAAGATGTTTGCGAATTTACAATAATTTTGAAATGATGAACTGGTTTTTAGAACTGTTTATTCAAAAATAATGCCAAAAAAAACCGGCAGATTATAAAAAATGCCGGACTTTAGGGAAGAAATATTTTTTTTATTGTCGTACAAATGGAGGGAGCAATTGGCTGGAACATTCGCCAAAACCTATGCGGACCTGCCCATTTTGACTGTATCCTTTCATGATAACCGTGTCGCCGTCGTTTATAAATTTACGTTCACTTCCATCATTTAAAGTAATTGGATTTTTTCCTCCCCAAGATAATTCCAGCATGGAACCATAACTGTCTGGTGTTGGTCCTGAAATTGTTCCTGATCCCATCATATCGCCAGAATTTACACGGCATCCGTTAGAGGTGTGATGTGCTAACTGCTGGCTCATGGTCCAGTACATATATTTAAAATTGGTTCTGGAAACAACAGTAGGTTCTGCATTTTCGGGAGCAATAGCCACTTCGAGATTAATATCAAAGGTATGTTTTCCTTTCTGCTGTAAATAGGGGAAAGGTGTAGGTTCCTGTTTTGGTCCTTTGGTTCTAAAAGGTTCCAAAGCATCCATAGTGATAATCCAAGGAGAGATAGAAGTAGCAAAGTTTTTTGCCAAGAATGGTCCCAGCGGTACGTATTCCCATTTTTGAATATCGCGAGCACTCCAGTCATTCATTAAGACCATTCCGAAAATATAATCTTCGGTTTCAGCAATGGGAATAGTTTCTCCCATAATATTGCAGTCGGTAGTGATGAAAGCCGTTTCCAATTCGAAATCTACTGATCGTGACGGGCCAAAAACAGGAGAAGTTTCACCGTTTGGCAGAATCTGTCCCATGGGTCTGTGTACCGGAATTCCAGAGGGGATAATAGAAGAACTTCTTCCGTGGTATCCTACAGGAACGTGAAGCCAGTTTGGCAGTAAAGCATTTTCGGGATCACGAAACATCTTGCCTACATTGGTCGCATGTTCTCTGCTCGAATAAAAATCGGTATAGTCGCCTATCAGTACTGGAAGCTGCATTTCTACATCTTCCATCTTGAAAATAACAATGTCTCTATGCTTGGTATTATCTCTTAATTCAGGATTTGTGGCATCAAAAATTTCTGCAATTCTGTTTCGGACTAAACGCCATGTTTTTTGTCCGTCGGAAATGAAATCATTCAAAGTATCCTGCATGAACATATCATCTGTCAATTCAATTCCTTCGAAGTAATTCAGTTGCTGCAATGCACCCAAGTCGATTGCAAAATCACCAATTCGGCTTCCTACCGTCACGATATTTTCTTTGGTAAGGAAAACTCCAAACGGGATGTTTTGAATAGGAAAATCACTGTCAGAAGGTACTTCTAACCATGATTTTCTTGTGGTATCGTTGGCTGTTATTGGCATGATAATGGTGTTGTTTTGTTGAAAATTACTTGTCAAATATATTATAATCTAATTGTTTACCAAACGTTTTTTTGTATTTTTGCGTCAAATTAACGAAAATCAAAGAAATGCAACGCGACAAACAAATTTTTGACCTTATTTTAGAAGAACAAGACAGACAGATTCATGGACTGGAGCTTATTGCTTCAGAGAATTTTGTAAGTGATGAAGTAATAGAAGCAGCTGGTTCTATTTTAACAAACAAATATGCTGAAGGCTATCCTGGCAAAAGATATTACGGAGGATGTGAAGTTGTGGATGTTATTGAGCAGATTGCTATTGACAGAGCTAAAGAATTGTTTGGTGCTGCCTATGCAAACGTACAGCCACACTCTGGATCTCAGGCAAATGCTTCTGTTTACCATGCTTGTTTACAGCCAGGTGATAAAATATTAGGATTCGATTTGTCTCACGGCGGGCACTTGACTCACGGTTCTCCTGTAAACTTTTCAGGGCGTGTTTACAATCCGGTATTTTACGGTGTAGATAAAGAAACCGGACGATTAGATTATGATAAAATTCAGGAAATAGCGACTAAAGAACAGCCAAAAATAATCGTTGCGGGTGCTTCGGCATATTCACGTGATATGGATTTTGAGCGTTTTAGAGTAATCGCTGACAGCGTTGGAGCAATTTTGATGGCTGATATTTCTCACCCAGCGGGGCTTATCGCAAAAGGTTTAATGAATGACCCGATTCCTCACTGTCATATAGTTACAACAACAACTCACAAAACATTACGCGGACCAAGAGGAGGTCTTATTTTGATGGGTAAAGATTTTGAAAACCCATGGGGATTGAAAACTCCAAAAGGTGAAATCAGAATGATGTCTTCTTTATTAGATTTAGCTGTTTTCCCTGGAAACCAAGGAGGTCCTTTAATGCATATCATTGCAGCAAAAGCAGTAGCTTTTGGAGAGGCATTGCAAGATGAGTTCTTTACGTATGCTATGCAATTGCAAAAAAATGCAAACGCAATGGCTGATGCTTTTGTAAAAAGAGGATACAATATCATTTCTGGAGGAACAGACAATCATATGATGCTGATCGACCTTAGAAATAAAGGAATTTCTGGAAAAGATGCTGAAAATGCATTGGTAAAAGCAGAAATCACTGTAAATAAAAACATGGTTCCATTTGATGATAAATCACCATTTGTAACTTCAGGTATCCGTGTTGGAACTGCAGCAGTTACTACCCGCGGTCTTGTTGAAGAAGATATGGAAACTATCGTTGATTTGATCGACAGAGTTTTATCTGACCATACAAACGAAGATGTTATCGAAGCTGTTGCTAATGAAGTTGACGAAATGATGAGCGAAAGAGCAATCTTTGTATTCTAAATTTAGTTTACGAGTTTAAAGTTTAAAAGTTTAAGGTTTTGTGTTTGCCAAAAGCATTCCAAAACTTTAAACTTTTTCAGTTTTATTGATTAAGTCTGAATTCTAAAATCTGCATTCTAAAATCTAAAAGTTTAAAAATGGGCGTACTACGATTACAGCTGCCAACTGATCCAAGATGGGTCAATATAGTAGAGAAAAATATAGAAGAAATACTTACCGATCATGCTTGGTGCGAGCAGAAAGCAGCTACCAATGCTATTACGATTATCACCAATAATTCGGAACATCAGGATCTGGTAAAGGATTTATTGGCTTTGGCCAAAGAAGAAATCGATCATTTTGAGCAGGTACACAATATCATTATCAAGCGCGGACTGAAATTAGGCCGTGAACGCAAAGATGATTATGTAAATGAATTGTATCTCTATATGAAAAAGAGCGGTGACGGAAGCCGGGTTTCGGGACTTGTAGAGCGATTACTGTTTTCGGCTATGATTGAAGCCAGAAGCTGTGAGCGTTTCAAGGTTTTGTCCGAAAATATTAAAGACGAAGAGTTGGCTGTTTTTTACAGGGAACTGATGGAAAGCGAGGCAGGACATTATACAACATTTATAACCTACGCCCGAAAATACGGCGTTGGAATTGATGTAGAAAAACGCTGGAGAGAATGGCTGGAATTTGAAGAATCTATCATAACTAATTATGGTAAGGGCGAGACCATTCACGGATAATTTTCAATGTTTTTTAGTTATTAATTGCTCACAGGAGTGATAATAAGTTAAGTTTTAATTTATTCTCGCAGAGACGCGAAGTCGCAAAGTTTAGATCAGATTTCTTTGCGTCTTAGCGACTTTGCGAGAATTATATTTGAATAGACTTTAGTAAGAAAACGTTAACTTAATGACATTGTGTAATAGCAGATTGAAAAAGTAAATTTCCGCAAATTACTTTTGAGTTGTAGTTGATTTTTTAGTTTTAAAATTCGCGCAATTCGTGTTTGTAATTTTGTTTTAAACCTCTGATTGTTGATAAAAGGATTATTAGTTTTTGCCTGTTTTTTACGGGTCAGCTTTCAAAATGGCTATATTTGAGAGTAACCAAAAGCTATAGCCATGAGAATAGAAACCGACTTAAAATTAGGATTTAAAGACGTCATGATCAGACCAAAAAGGTCTACTTTGAAAAGCAGATCCGAAGTCTCGTTGGAACGGAATTTTAATTTTCTGCACAGTACAGGCACATGGACAGGAATTCCGATTATGGCAGCCAATATGGATACTGTCGGGACTTTCGAAATGGCAGCAGTTTTAGCCAAAGAAAAGCTGTTTACGGCCATTCATAAACATTATTCTCCGCAGGAATGGAACGATTTTCTGCAGAAAGTTTCTCCGGATTTTTATAATTATATTGCAATAAGCACAGGAACCGGAAAAGAAGATTCTGTAAAAATTAATACAATTATAAAAGCAAATCCGCTGCTTCGATTTATCTGCATCGATGTTGCAAATGGTTATTCGGAACACTTTGTTCAGTTTTTAAAACAAACCCGAAAACAATATCCCGATAAAGTTATTATTGCCGGCAATGTGGTCACTGGAGAAATGGTTGAAGAACTATTGCTTGCGGGTGCTGATATCGTAAAAGTCGGAATTGGTCCCGGCTCAGTCTGTACCACTCGTGTAAAAACCGGTGTTGGATATCCGCAGCTTTCGGCAATTATCGAATGTGCCGATGCAGCGCACGGTTTGGGCGGACATATCATAAGCGATGGAGGCTGTGCAATTCCAGGCGATGTGGCTAAAGCTTTTGGTGCAGGCTCTGATTTTGTGATGCTGGGCGGTATGCTCGCTGGTCATGAAGAAAGCGGAGGCGAACTAATTGAAATCAGCGGACAAAAATTCAAACAATTTTACGGTATGAGTTCTGCAACCGCAATGGATAAACACGTTGGCGGTGTTGCCGAATACAGAGCAAGCGAAGGAAAAACAGTTCAGGTGCCTTTTAAAGGCAAGGTTATAAATACACTGCTGGATATTTTAGGCGGATTGCGCAGTACCTGTACCTATGTAGGCGCTTCAAGACTAAAGGAACTCACTAAACGAACTACATTTATAAGGGTAAGCGAGCAGGAAAATCAGGTTTTTACCGATTAATTATTTTAAGGATTTTTTCTGGTTGGATACTTTTGAACTTTACAACATTTAAACTTTCGATTTATTAAATATGATTACAATTTCAGAAGCTGTAAACAGCGATATAAAAACAATTCAGGATATTGTTTATAAAACCTGGCCCATAACGTATGGTGAAATTCTATCCGATGAACAATTGAAATATATGCTGGATTTGTTTTATTCTGACGAAGCATTAAAAGCTCAGTTTGATGAAAAACAACAGCTGTTTTATTTAATTACCGAAGAAGAAACTGTTTTAGGATTTATCGGGATTGAACATCATTATCAGAACGAGAATAAGACGAAAATCCATAAGATTTATATTCTGCCCGAAACCCAAGGCAGAGGAATAGGAAGAATTGCTGTTGAAGCTGTCGAGAAACTGGCTTTAGAAAACAATTCTGATTCACTTTTACTGAACGTAAACCGATTCAATAAAGCATTGCATTTCTACCAGAAAATTGGTTTTGAAGTTTTTGATGAAATCAATATCGAAATCGGGAATGGTTATCTGATGGAAGATTATGTGATGATTAAAAAGCTGTAATCAGCAGTTTTTTGCCTGATTCAAGACTAATCCAACCCAATTCAAGAACCCCGGATTTCTTAGCAATAGTGCATTTACATTTGCTTTATAAAAATGTATTATTCACTAAAAAATCAAAACCATGAAGAATTTCCTTTACTTATTAGTGTTTGTTTTTGTTTCTTCTCTGAGTATGGCTCAATCAAAAGAGACAATTGAGAAGCCAGCAGCTAATGCTTATTTTGTTTTAAACAGAACAACAGTTCGAGTTGAAAATAATTTTATTCGTAATAAATATATTTCGTCTAATGAAGGTAAAGAGCCATATTATAATTCTGCAATATTTAATAATTTATCAAATAAAGAGTATCATTTTATAGTTTTAGGAGAGAAAATCAATCTTAAAATAACAGATCCAAAAGTGTTTGATAATTTATTTATGATAGGTGTCAGAGGTATTGATACTCTCAAAATAAATAAAGATTTATATCGAATTACAGATCTGGAAATTCAGATTGTAAAAAATAATAAAATCGTAAAAAATTGGATTTTAGTTACACAAACAAAAAAGTATACTTAAACTAATCTTATTGAAGGGAAAAAGCGTTTTGAAAACGGTTATTTTCCTTACACAGATTCATTAGTTAACGGAGATAAACTGTTAATTTTATTTAGACAAAAAGGAAAAGAAAGTTTTTTGAAGCTGCATTTTGAGAAGAAAGAAGGTGCCAGAAAACCTTTTATTATAATGTCAAATTCCAATAATTTAAATAAAACGGTAAGCTTTGAAAATTTATTCAGAAATCTATAGATAAATTACATAAAAACAGGTTTTTAGACAAATCAAATTTTCATGATTCTTGGCCTGAAGATTTTGCTCAAACAATGGCAGGCAGGCATTTCAAAGGTGAAAAATATTGTTTGGCTTTTAGGAAACCAAATGGTAAAAAAAGAACTTACGATAGTTTTCAATATCGTAAAAGCATAAATTCAAAAATTGGTGAATGGACAAATTCTAACGGTATTATTTTTCTGGATTTGAATGAATCTGGTGCCGAGTATAAACTTGAAGTCCGTTATAAGGACGATCCGAAATATGTTGCCGTTTATAGTTTTAATACTGAATCCGATTGGTACCAGACATTATGGTTTAAGATTGTCATTGGAATGTTTTTTCTATTAATTTTTTCAGTTGTTTACATCATTTGGATGAGAAGAATGACTGAAAGAAAACAATTGGAACAAAAATCAAAAAACAAAATGCTGTATGCGCAGCTTAATCCGCATTTTGTATTCAATGCTTTAGGTTCTATTCAGGGCCTGCTTAATGATAATCAGATAGAAAAAGCCAATCAATATCTGGCTGGTTTTGGTTCTCTCCTCAGAAGCACGCTTACTTCCAGTGAAAAGGAAACACAAAGCCTTGAAACCGAAATAAAAACTATCAAAAATTATATTGAATTAGAACAGCTGCGAAGTCCTTTTTCGTTTCGTTTAACGATTGATGAAAAAATTAATGTATATGAAACCCAAACGCTTCCTCTTTTAATACAGCCTTTGATAGAAAATGCGATAAAACATGGAATTTCAAATAAGGAAAAAGCAGAAATAACAATTACTATTTCAAAAATAGCTGATGATTTACTATTTGAATTAACTGATAACGGAAAAGGATTTGATACATTAGCAGAGCAGAAAGGTTTTGGTTTAAAACTCGTTAGAGAAAGAATAGAGTTATTTAATCAATCTTCAAAAAAGACGAAAATTGAGATGAAAATACAGAGTGATTTATCAGGAACCCAAGTTTCTGTTTTTTATAAAAACTGGCTTAAAAATGATTAAAGCAATCATCATCGACGACGAACAAAACAATATTATCAATCTGCAGCGACTGCTGGAAAAATACTGCCTGGAGGTTACTATTGCAGGTTCGTCATTGGATGCTGACGAAGGAATAAAACTAATTAAAAACAGCCATCCTGATCTGGTTTTTCTGGATATTCAAATGCCGGACAAGAATGGTTTTCAGGTTCTGCAGGAACTTAATTCGTATGATTTTGAAGTCATATTTGTGACCGCTTTCAGCCAGTATGGAATCCAGGCGATTAAATTTTCGGCGATTGATTATCTTTTGAAACCAATCGATATTGAAGAGTTAAAAAAAGCAGTTGCAAAAACAAGCGAAAAGCTGAAACATAAAAATCAAAATCTGCAGCTTCAGAATTTGCTTTATCATCTAAAAGAAAACAATAATAGCCCCGATCATCGCATTGCTATTTCATCGCTTAAAGAAACCCGTTTTGTCTATGTTAAAAATATAATCCGCTGCGAAAGCGAAAACAGTTATACATTATTTTATACCGATGATGGTGAAACGATAATTTCTACAGTGCCTCTTTATGAATACGATGAAATGCTCAGTGTTTATGGGTTTATTCGCTGTCATCAGTCCCATTTAGTAAATAAAAAGCATGTAAAAAGCCTGCTTAAAGAAGATAATTATACTTTGCTGCTTTATGACCAGATTCGGATTCCCGTTTCCCGCAATAAGAAAGATTTGGTCAAAAAAGCCCTAGTCTGATTTTATCAAAATTAATTTTAAAACCGAAGCCCAAAGCTTCGGTTTTTTATTGAAAATTGTCTTAAAACTTCAGTAATAACCTGAGTTCGATTATTGTTTTAGTAAAAAAATGAATAGGAATGGGCTTTAGCCCATTTTAAAAAAGGAAGATATAAATAGGCTTTAGCCAAATTTTAAGTAGGTTTCGGCTAAAGCCTTATTCATTTTGTAAATTTTAACATCTGGCTAAAGCCAGACGCAATTGATTTTGGTTTAAATACTTCACAATCAATATTTTATATTTTAAATAATAATTGAACTCAGGTTAATAGGTATTTAGAATTTGTATTATAAATGTCTTCTGTTACATAATTTACATGTTACTGTGTATTGTAATTTAGAAAGGAGTAATTTTAATGTGTTGATTATCAAATAGTATTAAGTTGAAAATTTTTAAATCTTATGGGAACATCACACATTTATCCGGGCGCTTATTCATTGAATGCTTATATAGCAGTAAAAGGATGCAGTGAAGCTATAGAGTTTTACAAAAAAGCTTTTGGCGCAATAGAACGAGGAAGATTACTGCATCCGGACGGAAAAGTCGCTCATGCAGAAATCACAATTGAAGGTTCATTATTGATGCTTTCTGAAGAGAACAGCGATTGGGGAAATATAAGTCCAAAAACGATTGGCGGTAATCCCTTAACTTTTGGTTTGTATGTTAAAGATGTGGATGCCGTATTTCAGAAAGCAGTTGATGCCGGCGCAACGGTAAAAATGGAGCTCAAAGATGAGTTTTATGGAGACCGCACTGGACAGGTTGAAGATCCTTTCGGTTACAAATGGATGATAGCCACTCATAAGGAAGACGTAAGTTTTCAAGAGATGCAGAAACGTTTTGATGAAATGTTTCAATGAGATATGGGTTGGTTTAATGTTTTGAAAATGAGTTAAAAAGAAAGAATTTTTGTGTATTTGTAAAGTTAATTACCGCTGTATTTACAGCATTTAATAGTAACTTTACTAAGGATAGTATAATATAAATAAAACGTTATAAGTAACTTAAAAATATATATTATGAAATCACAAATTGCAGTTTATGACACCCACGACAAAGCAGTCAGTGCTATAAAACGATTGAGTCAGGAGAACTTTTCTATGGATCATGTTTCACTGCTGGGCAAAGCTGAAGTGATTGAAGATCATATTCAAGTTAAGTCACTTGATACTATAAAAAAGGCTCCGGCTGTCATTGGGATGGGAGCGGGTACGCTTCTTGGTCTGCTTTCCGGGGTAGGTGTATTTGCAATTCCCGGCTTTGGGTTTCTGTATGGAGCTGGCGCACTTGTTGGGATTATTGCTGGTCTTGATTTAGGCCTGATTGCCGGAGGCGCGATTTCGCTTTTGTCTTTTACAGGACTTAAAGAAGAAGAGTTAGTCAAATGCCAGGAACATCTAAAAGAGGGAAAATTTATGGTAATCGTAAAAGGAGCCCAAGAAGAAATTGAAAGAGCAAAACACATTTTGCATACAGACGGAAATCATCTGGAGATGATCGCTTAATTTTTTTATATTATTTAAAAACTGAAATAATCTAATGAGTTTCCTTAACAGCTTTGATTTTTGGCTGTTAAGGGAATTTTTTTTTTCAGAATCAGTTTACTATTATGTCATGTTTATAAAGCAGTCCTTTTAGTCCTTCCAATGAGAAAATGGCTTTCTTTAATTTGGTCGTTTTTGGATCAATTGTATAATGTCTGCTGGTCTTGAAATTGGCTCTGTTTGCAATGGCTTTTGCAAATTCGGCGCGGTATAAATCACAATTTTCAAAAAGCACTTCGGTCAGATCCGCAGCCATAAAATCGACGGCTATTAAGCTGCAGTTTACAAAAGGTGTCCCTTTTATCTTCAGCGTATAAAATTTTGAAAAATCTAGAATGCAATCGTAAAACCGTACCTCAAAAATCAGCTTGCTGCACATGGCAAAATTAACTTCCTTAATGGTGCATCGATTGAATGTTACGGTTCTGAAACCGACATGATTTATTCTCGCTCCATCAAAATTGCAGTCATTGAATACACAATCGATAAAAGTAACATCTATAAAACTGCAGGCAGAAAAAGTACAATTGTTAAACGTGCATTGTTCGAATTCCTTAAAATTCAATTCTTCCACATTATAAACATCATTGTTGTATTCTAAGTCGAAAAAATATTCTGGCATGAAAGGAATTTAATATGGTTTTGAACAAATAACAAAGTAACTAAAAATACAGCTGCTGATTATGCATACATTGATATTTTATAAATTATAAGCAAAAATATGTAAACCATTTGTGTTCAATTTCTTTAATTTTGGAACATAGTCCCAAAAAAAATATGCTAATAAAATGTATGAATAGGTAAATGTATTTTTATTTTTTATAAATAAAAGCAGCCCCGAAAAAAACTATGATATTAATTGTTGATGATATAAGGGCTAACATTGTTGCCTTAAAAAAGATTCTGGAACTTCATAATTTAGATGTTGATACTGCCTCATCTGGTGAGGAAGCATTGAAAAAAATTCTAAAAAAGGAATATGGCTTGATAATAATGGACGTTCAGATGCCAGGAATGGATGGCTTTGAAGTAGCCGAAATTCTGGCAGGCAGCAAGCGTACAAAAGATATTCCTGTAATTTTTTTATCTGCAGTAAACAAGCAGAAAAAATTCATATTTAAAGGATATGAAACGGGTGGGGTAGACTATATTACCAAACCCGTTGATTCTGACCTGCTGATTTTAAAAGTAAAAACATTCTTAAAAATTTACCATCAGCAGAACGAGCTGAAAACGGTCAGAGATTTGCTGTCTAAAGAAATTGAGATCAGGAAACAGGCGCAGGATAATCTTGAAGAAAAAGTTGCCGAAAGAACCATGCAATTAGTTTCTAAAAATGAAGAACTCGAACTTAGAAATCACGAATTACAGCAATTTTCCTGGGTAGTATCGCACGACTTAAAAGAGCCAGCCCGGAAAGTTCAGATGTTTATAAATATTATTGCTGAACGGTATCTTGTCAAAAATGATGCGGCTGCTGATTACATTGCGCGTACCATTCGTTCAGTTGAAAGAATGCAGGATCTTATTACTGATTTGCTCGAATATTCGAGACTTTCTTCGAAAGTTGTTCCAGAACAAACAGATCTCAATACTGTTCTGGAAGAAGTAATAGCCGATTTTGACTATTTAATCGAACAAAACAAAGCGGTTATTAAAGTGGATCCTCTTCCAGCAATAATAGCTATTCCGAGTCAGCTTAGGCAAGTGTTTCAAAACCTGATTGGAAATTCTCTTAAATTTTTACGAAAAGAGGTTACTCCTGTAATAGAAATAACGGCTGAAAAAATTGCAAATAAGGATTTTAACAGTCCTGTATCTCCAACAGGAAATTTTATTCGAATAATAGTCAAGGACAACGGGATTGGTTTTGACGAAATCCATCTCGAAAGGATTTTTATGATATTTCAAAGCCTCCATGACCGCCAGACATATCAGGGTACAGGAATTGGACTAGCTATTACCAAAAAAATAATAGAAAAGCATAATGGCTTGATAACAGCCAAAAGCTCAGAAGGTGCAGGAGCAAGCTTTATCATTATTCTGCCTATCGAGAGCCAATTAAAATAAACCTATACTATATTTCAAATTTTATGAAAGATAATTTCAAGAGAAATCTATTAGTGAGTTCCTCAATCTCATTGATAATTTTAATGCTAAGTTCTGTAGCATCTTTTTTAAGCATTCAAAACTTATTAACGAGCAACTCATGGGGAAATCATGCACAGGAAGTAATTTCTAATCTGCATAAAGGCAATGCGCTTTTATTTGAAGCACAGTCTGCAATGCGCGGGTTTCTGATTACCGGAGACGAAGCATTCATAGATGATATTTCCCAGACTGAAAAAGAATCCAATAGCTATTTTGATAAATTAGAATTGCTTACTTCTGATAATGATCATCAGCAGCGCAGCCTTATTCGCTTAAAACCGGTCCGTGCCAAATTTTTTGCTTATATTAAAAAGCGTATTGCTCAAAAAAGATACAATCAAACGGCACAATATGACCTGACCTTTGGAAAAGAGCTGATGAATGATATTAGCCAAATAACCAATAGTATAGAGAATTACGAGAATAAGCTTTTACAAGAGCGTATATTAACTTCTAAAAACTATGGTCTTTATACAGTTGTCTTGATTATAGTGGCATTTGTAATTTCTCTGATTATTACAATTGTATTTTTTGTGAGAGTCCTCACGGATTATAATGAACGGACCTTATTGCAGAAAGAGCTGATGAGGAAAGATGAAGAAACTGCACAAAGAATTAATGTTATAAGTGATATTGCTGCTAGTATCTCCAAAGGAAATTATGAAATTAAAGCAGAAGATCTGCAGAGTGACGCTCTGGGCAGTCTGGGTGAATCGTTAAACACGATGGGATTGTCATTAAAAAAATCGTTTCATTTATTGGCCGACAAGGAATGGTTTCAAACAGGAATTGCCCAGCTCAATAATGCTATGCTGGGCGAAAAACCAATGGTTGAACTTACAAAAGATATTATTGAATTTTTATGTATCTATACCAGCAGCAGTGCAGGCGCTTTTTATATATTGGATGGTGATGAACTCCAATTGACGGCTAGTTACAGTTATATTCCAAATAAAGACAGAGAGCGTATCAAAAAAGGGGAAGGTTTGGCAGGCCAGGCAATTGTTTCAGGAAAAATATTGGAGCTGAAATCTTTTTCGCCAGATAATATTATGGTAACTTATGCTTTAGGTGAAATAAAGCCCAATCACATAATAGCAGTTCCTCTATATGATTCTACAATTGGAGGTGTATTGGAATTGGTCAGCCTTAACGAGTATTCCGAAATGGATTTGGAGTATTTAACCAGTGTTGCTAATAATATTGGAATCACATTAAGATCTACTAAAAACCGATTGCGATTGAATGAATTGCTGGAAGAAACCCAAAGCCAGTCCGAAGAACTGAGAATCCAGCACAGAGAAATGGAGGCAATCAATTCTGAATTGGAAACACAGACTGAAAAATTGCAGGCTTCAGAAGAAGAATTAAGAGTACAGCAGGAAGAATTGCAGCAGATCAATGAGGAACTATCGGAACGCAGTGTTTTATTAGAAGAAAAAAATATCGAAATCCAGAAAAAATCAGAGGATTTGGAATTGAGTACCCGATATAAATCAGAGTTCTTGGCAAATATGTCGCATGAACTAAGAACGCCCTTAAATTCAATTTTACTGCTAAGCCGTCTCCTTGCCGAAAACAATGATACCAATATGAATGAGGAACAGATAGAATTTGCCAGGGTTATTCAAAGTTCTGGAAATGGTTTACTGGCACTTATTGACGAAATTTTGGATCTTTCTAAAATCGAGGCTGGAAAAATGGACTTAGAACTGCTTGATGTTTCTACAAAAGAAATCACAGACAGCCTGAAAAATCTTTTTGTTCATGTTGCCAAAGAAAAAAATATCCAGTTTGATATTATTGATAAAGATGCGCCCTCAATTATTAAAACTGATAAAATGAGGCTAGAGCAGATTCTTAAAAATCTTATTTCAAATGCTATAAAATTCACAGCAGCAGGAAGTGTAACTGTCGAAATTAAGATGGCAGATTCTGACGAAAACATTATCTGTTTTATTGTAAAAGACACAGGAATTGGAATACCGTATGAGAAACAGCCCCTGATTTTTGAAGCTTTTCAGCAAGCAGACGGTTCTACCAAACGAAAATATGGCGGAACTGGCTTAGGATTATCAATAAGCAGAGAATTGGCCAAACTTCTGCATGGGGACATTTCTCTTAAGAGTACAGCAGGCGAGGGAAGTGAGTTTACTTTGTGCTTGCCTGTAATTGGTTATATCAAAGATAACGGCAATGCAGGAGTTTTGCCCGAAATAGAAACATTGGCTGTACAGCAGACAGCTGAGGATGAAAAGGAAAATAAATTTATAAGCTTAAGTATTCCTGAGGAAATAGAAGATGACAGAAATTCTATTCTGCCCAGTGATAAAGTGATATTGATTGTTGAAGATGACATAAATTTTGCCAAATCATTACTCACTTTCAGCAGGAAAAAAGGTTATAAGGGGATTGTGGCTGTTCGAGGCGATTATGCTTTGAATTTTGCATTATTATATAAGCCACATGGGATTCTGCTAGATATCGAACTCCCGGTTTTAAACGGCTGGCAGGTTTTGGAGGAGTTCAAAGGCAATAGCCGGACCAAGCATATTCCCATACACATTATGTCATCACATAAGTTAAAACAGGAGAGCTTATTAAAAGGAGCTGTAAACTTTTTGGAAAAACCAGTCGCTTTTGAAAAAATGCCCGAAGTTTTTAAAAGAATTGAAGATATCATTAACAAAGAATCCCAAAAAGTTCTCATTATAGAGGATAATACCAAGCATGCCAAAGCATTAGCCTATTTTCTGGAAACAAATAATATCGTTTCCGAAATAAAAAGCGATATTGACCAGAGCATTGAAGCATTGACTAAAAATAATCTTGATTGCGTAATTCTTGATATGGGTATTCCAAACAAGAATGCTTACGAGATTTTAGATGTCTTCAAGAAAAATCCAGAGCTGGAAAACCTTCCAGTAATTGTATTTACAGGCAAAAGCTTATCTATTAAGGAGGAATTAAAAATTAAGAAATATGCTGATTCTATTGTGGTAAAAACGGCACATTCATTTCAGCGGATGCTGGACGAAGTTTCGCTGTTTCTTCATTTGGTAGAAGAAAATAAAAACCCTGCGGGCAAAAATGACGCCTTTAAAAAGCTGAGCCTGCTCAATAATGTGCTCGCAGATAAAACAGTTTTGGTGGTCGATGATGATGTAAGAAATATTTATTCATTAACCAAAGCTTTAGAAGCATTCAAAATGAATGTTATTACAGCGATAGACGGCAAAGAAGCTTTAAAAGCTTTAGAGGAACAGCCCAATACCGATGTGATTTTACTGGATATGATGATGCCTAATATGGATGGGTATGAAACCGTGCAGCGCATAAGAAAAAATCCTAAGCTTAAAAAACTGCCAGTGATTGCAGTAACAGCCAAGGCTATGACAGGCGATAGGGAAAAATGCATTACTGCCGGCGCCTCAGATTATATTACAAAACCAATAGATATTGACCAGCTTTTATCTTTATTGCGAGTTTGGCTGTATGACAAAAATTAAAATTATAGCAGTATGGATAAAAAAAGAGTTTTGATTATTGATGATGATAAACGAAATATTTTTGCATTATCAGCAACATTGAATGCAAAATCATTTGATTGCGTATCGTGTCTAAGTGCCGAAGAAGCTTTAGCAATCCTGCGAAATAATGAACATTTTGATGCGATACTCATTGATATGATGATGCCTGATATGGATGGCTACGAAGCAATTCCCTTGATAAAAAAAATACCGACGCCAATTACAGCAGTTATAGTTTCGGTTACGGCGCAGGCTATGGTTGGGGATAAGGAAAAGTGCCTGCAGGCTGGAGCCGACGATTACATATCAAAACCTATTGATGTAGATAAATTATTGAGCATTTTAAGCAGTATTTAAGCATGATTGAAGATGTAGAACTCGAAACACTGATTAACCTTGTATATGAATACTATGGTTTCGATTTTGGAGGCTATTCCAAAGCTTCGTTAAAACGCCGCGTCAACAGGCTTTATCAATTGGATGGATTTAGCCATTTTCATGATTTTTTAACAAAAGTGAGATTTGACTCGGATTACTACAAAAGAATGGTAGAAGAAATCACGGTCAACGTGACAGAAATGTTTAGGGATCCACAGTTTTATGCAGTACTCAGGCGGGAAATCTTTCCTGTATTAGCTGCAAAACCCTTTATCCGGATTTGGCACGCAGGCTGTTCTACTGGCGAAGAGGTGTATTCTATGGCAGTTATGCTAAAAGAGGAAAACCTGCTGCATAAGTCATTGATTTATGCTACTGATATTAATGATCAGGTTTTAAATACAGCAAAAAAAGGCGTTTTTCCATTAAGGATGATGAAACAGTATTCTGAAAATTATCTGGCATCCGAAGGGAAAAAAGATTTTTCAGCTTATTATTCGGCTAATTATGGAATTGCAAAATTCAACGAAGAATTATCGGATAGAATGGTGTTTTCGCAGCACAATCTGGTTTCGGATAGTTCGTTTAATGAATTCGATTTAATCTTATGCCGCAATGTGCTGATTTATTTTGATAAAGATCTTCAGGAAAGAGCTTTACAGTTGTTTGATGACAGCCTTCCAGCATCAGGTTTTTTGGTTTTGGGAGCCAAAGAAACTATCAAATACTCCAGGCTGCAAAGCAAGTATAGCCAATTTGAGAAAGAAAAGATATGGAGAAAGATGATATAATATCAGGATGTAAGGTGGTTCTTATTGGAGGCTCAGCCGGCAGCCTTAAAGTGCTGTTGCAGATTTTGCCACAATTGTCTGTTATTCCTGCTTTTGCTATTGTTATTATTCTTCATCGAAAAAATACTACTGATTCTATCCTAGAGCAGTTAATTGCTTTAAAAACAGTTTTGCCTGTCAAAGAAATAGAAGATAAAACGTTGCTTGAGCCTGGTTTTATTTATATAGCTCCATCAGATTATCATTTATTATTTGAAAAAAATGGATTACTGTCATTGGATATTTCCGAAAAAATCAATCATAGCCGGCCTAGTATTGATGTATCTTTCGAATCGGCGGCAGAGGTTTACACAACTTCATTAGCAGCAATCCTGCTGTCTGGAAGCAACTCAGATGGCACCTTAGGGCTTAAAGAGGTACAAAAACTTGGCGGCAAAATTATTGTACAGAATCCACTGAGTGCCGAAATGCCTTTTATGCCCAATTATGCTATTCTAAATACCATCCCGGATTTTATTCTGGATGCGGATGGAATTGCAAAACTGCTTCAGACTGCAAATACATAAAAACCGTTATTGGTTTTTTATGTATTTTCTAATTCTTTTTTATAGGAAAAAAATAGAATTACTGATATGTTTTGCAATTATACTGCCAGCTCTTAAATATTTTGTAGTTTTTTTTATACTAATATTTAGTAAATAAATGTTAAAGAAATAAGCACTATTGCTAATTATGTATTAAAGAAAACGTTTTCGTTTTTATTTTTCATAACTAAGCCTTAAATAATAGTTTTTTTATTTTAATCTTTTATTAATTTTGGGGTCATTATGAGAGGAGCTATTTTATATCTTGTGTGTATATTTTCTCTGCTGTTAGGCGGAGGGCAATATTTGCGTGCAGAAACTTCTTCTAATACTATTATAGTTCACTCTCCTTCTTTTGATTTAATAAAAAAACATCAGATAAAAGTCAAAAAAGGCGAAACAGGCAGTGTTTTGATAGAAGAAGCTGATACCGATCTGGACGAAGAGCTTCATACTGATAATTTAAACAAGGGCAGTTTTAATAAAGCTCTGGCAGCTAATAAAAATGTATTGCCAAACTGGTATGTGACATTCTCAAGTCACTTGCTGTATAAGGATAATTCCAAGAAATTTAATTTTTTTGCGCCATATTACGGCCATTATAATCCTATTTATCTCGAAATAGGAGTTTTCAGAATTTGATTCTATATCACATCAATTACTTTAGGTGTGACTTATAGATGTCCAATGTTTGTATATAATCTTTATATGTTAATGTTGGTTTATTAAGTATTTTTCATCCTGGACAACTTAGTTTCACCTTGGTAACTGATGGTCTTTTCTGACCTTAGGAATTCCTGTATTCCTAAAATTTTCATCCGCTTAATTACCAATTTTTTATACTATGAAGAGAATTATCATGTTCACTGGCATTTTTGCCGTGTTGTCCCTTGCCAGCTGTACAAGCAAGAAAGAAGAAAAAGAAGAAGCCGAAATTTTTGAAGTTACTAATCCTGTAATGATTGACACTTCGTTTACGAAGCAGTATGTTTCGCAGATACGTTCTGTCCGAAACATTGAAATCAGAGCTCAGGAAAAAGGATTTCTGCAGCATATTTATGTTGATGAAGGCCAGTTTGTAAAAGCCGGACAGGTATTGTTCCGCATTATGCCAAAAGTCTATGAAGCAGAATTATTAGGCGCACAGGCAGAAGAAAAAGCGGCCGAAATCGAATTAAAAAATGCTAAAACATTAGCAGATAAAAATATAGTTTCAAAAAATGAGCAGGCAGTTGCCCAGGCAAAATTAGATCAGGCCAAAGCCGAAGTTGCTCTTGCTAAAGTTCATTTGTCATTTACCGAAATCAGAGCTCCGTTTGACGGAACTATTGACAGAATCCCAAAGAAACTAGGAAGTCTTATCGATGAGGGCGAATTGCTTACCAGCCTTTCCGACAACAGCCAGATGTTTGCTTATTTCAATGTTTCTGAACCTGAATACTTGGATTATGAAACCAATATTAAAGGCAGAGCCCAAAGCAGAGTAGGTCTGCTATTGGCTAATGGTACCACATTTAAAGAAAAAGGAAATGTAGAAGTTATCGAAAGTGAATTTGATAATGAAACTGGAAATATTGCTTTCCGTGCTCGATTTTCTAATCCGGGTAAACTGCTGAAACATGGAGAAACCGGAAAAATACTGATGGAAGCGCCTCTTCATAATGTGATTGTGATTCCGCAGAAAGCGACTTATGAAATTCAGGACAAAAAATATGTTTTTGTTGTGGATAAAAATGATGTTGTGACTTCAAAAGAGATTACTATCAAAGGAGAAATTCCTGATTTGTATATGATTGACAGCGGGATTACTGTAAATGATAAAATCCTGCTTGAAGGTGTTCAGAAAGTTAAGGATAATGATAAAATTCATTATAAATATACAGCACCTAAAGAGGTTATTGCTCATTTGCGATTAAAAGCGGAGTAGACATTTTTAAACACATAAGGCATATAAGTTTCATATAAGCAGAAAAAAAGTAAAATAAATATCCCATATAGGAAATGTAAGTTCATATAAGGACAAAAAAGAAAATTTAAATGATCTTCAATGACTTATATGGTTAGAAAAAAAGTCAAGTAGCAAAGTAAAAAACTTATATGACTTATATGTTTAAAAAATGAAATGCCGCTAAACACGAATTTGATTTAATCATAAAAAAATAGAAACAAATGTTTGATAAATTTATACAAAGACCAGTTATGTCGATAGTGATATCGCTTATAATTGTCTTTTTGGGGGTGCTGTCAGTGATGAATCTGCCAATCACCCAATTTCCATCCATATCACCGCCAATGGTGAACATTACCGCTGATTATCCGGGTTCCAATGGAGAATTGATGATTAAATCGGTTGTTATTCCGTTAGAAAGAGCGCTAAACGGTGTTCCGGGAATGAAATACATGACTTCTGATGCGGGGAATGACGGTGAAGCTAGTATTCAGGTTGTATTTAACCTAGGAACCGATCCTAATCAGGCAGCAATTAACGTTCAGAACCGTGTAGCTTCGGTTACCAATAAACTGCCTCCATTGGTAGTAAGGGAAGGTGTGAAAATCACCCGTGAGGTTCCAAGTATGTTGATGTACGTGAATCTTTTTAGTACCGATAAAAATACTGACCAAAAATTCCTGTACAATTATGCCGATATCAATGTTTTGTCCGAATTGAAAAGGGTAAACGGTATTGGTTCCGGAGATATTTTGGGAACACGTGAGTATGCAATGCGTATCTGGCTGAAACCGGACCGCATGCTTGCTTATAAAATTTCGGCTGAAGAGGTAATGGAAGCATTATCCAGTCAGAGTCTGGAAGCTTCGCCGGGAAAAACTGGGGAAGCTTCAGGAAAACGTTCTCAGGCATTTGAGTATGTATTGAAATATTCTGGAAGGTTTACCACCAAAGAGCAGTATGGCAATGTGATATTGAGATCCAGTCCAAACGGAGAAATTCTGCGTTTGAAAGACGTTGCTAATATTGAATTTGGAAGTTCAATGTATGATATTTATTCGAATCTGAACGGAAGACCATCAGCTGCGATCGTACTGAAACAGTCTTTTGGAAGTAATGCCAATCAGGTTATCGAAGATTTGAAGGCTAAATTGGAAACCATCAAGAAAAAATTCCCAAAAGGAATGGATTATGAAATTTCGTATGACGTTTCTAAATTCCTTGATGCTTCTATCGAAAAAGTAATTCACACTCTGATTGAAGCGTTTATTTTGGTAGGATTGGTTGTGTTCCTTTTCTTAGGAGACTGGCGTTCTACGGTTATTCCTGCGATTGCAGTACCGGTTTCGTTAATCGGAACTTTTGCGTTCATGCAGTTTTTTGATATTTCACTGAATTTAATTACTTTGTTTGCCTTGGTTTTGGCAATTGGAATTGTCGTCGACGATGCCATTGTAGTTATTGAAGCCGTCCATGCCAAGATGGAAGAAAAACATCTTTCAGCCTTGAAGGCAACTAAAGAAGCAATGCACGAGATTTCGGGAGCTATTATTGCGATTACATTCCTGATGGTGGCCGTATTTATTCCTGTTACGTTTATGGCAGGTCCTGTTGGAATGTTTTACAGACAGTTCTCTATTACAATGGTAACAGCGATTGTTCTTTCGGGAGTAGTAGCATTAACATTAACACCGGCACTCTGCGCGATGATGCTGACCAATAATCATGGAGTTCCGAAAAAGAAAACACCTATTAACCGATTTGTAGATGGTTTCAACAATATGTTTAACCTTACGCAGACGAAGTATCAAAATGTACTTGGGAAAATAGTAAACAGAAGAGCAGTTACAATTGTTGTGCTTTTAGGATTCTGCGCAGGAACTTGGTTTGTGAGCAGTACAGTTCCTTCAGGATTTATTCCAAATGAGGATCAGGGAATGTTTTATGCTATTATTCAGACACCTCCGGGTTCATCATTGGAAAGAACAAATGATATTTCGGTGAAACTTCAAAAAATAGCCGAAACTGTAGAAGGAGTACAATCTGTTTCTTCATTGGCAGGTTATGAAATTTTGACTGAAGGTACAGGATCGAATGCAGGAACCTGTCTGATCAATCTTAAAGACTGGAAAGACAGAAAGCATTCTGTACAGGAAGTTATGACAGAACTGGAAGAAAAGTCGAAAGACATTCCAGGTGCTAATATCGAATTTTTCCAGCCGCCAGCAGTGCCAGGTTATGGAGCTGCGGGAGGATTTGAGCTTCGTTTATTAGACAAAACGGGTTCCGGCGATTATAAGAAAATGGAAAAGATAAACAGTGATTTTGTTAAAGAACTTAACAAACGTCCTGAATTATCGAATGTTTTCAGTTTCTACAGTGCCAGTTTCCCTCAGTACATGATGAAAGTAGACAATGATTTGGCACAGCAAAAAGGAGTATCTATCGAAAATGCGATGAATACCTTATCTACGCTGGTGGGAAGTAACTACGAAATCAGTTTCATCAAATACGGAATTAATTATAAAGTTATTGTTCAGGCAGCTCCGGAATACCGTGCTTTGCCAGAGGATATTCTAAAGCTTTATGTGAAAAATAATAAGGATGAAATGGTGCCGTTTTCTGCTTTTATGAAACTGGAAAAAGTATACGGTCTGTCGGAAATTACCAGACATAACATGTATACTTCTACAGAAATCAGCGGTGCAGCAGCTCCGGGATACAGCTCTGGAACAGCTATTAAAGTTATACAGGAAGTGGCAGCCGAAAAACTGCCAAGAGGATATGATATTGACTGGGCAGGTATTTCCGCCGATGAGGTGGCACAGGGGAATCAGGCAATCTGGGTTTTTCTTATCTGTTTAGGTTTTGTTTATTTGGTTTTGGCAGCTCAGTATGAGAGTTTTATATTGCCATTGTCTGTAATTTTATCATTGCCGGCTGGTATATTTGGTGCATTCCTTTTACTGAAATTTACTGGATTGGAGAATAATATTTATGCTCAGGTTGCCATGGTAATGCTTATTGGTTTACTGGGTAAAAATGCCGTTTTGATTGTAGAATTTGCCATTCAGAAACATGCTGCAGGAAAATCGGTGCTGGAAGCTGCCATGGAAGGTTCAAAAGCGAGGTTCCGTCCTATCTTGATGACATCATTTGCGTTTATTGCCGGATTACTTCCGTTAGCTTTTGCGACTGGTCCAGGTAAAATTGGTAACAGAACCATTGGTACTGCAGCGGCAGGAGGAATGCTTGTAGGTACAATCTGCGGTGTATTCATAATTCCTGGACTGTATTATGTTTTCGGCCGAATAGCTGAAAGATTTACCTATGTTAAAAATCAAAAAGAAAATCCATTAACTGAAGAATTTGATGATCATCATGCAGTATAATAAGTCATTTAAATATATTGTCCCGCTGGGTATCTGCCTGGCGGTGGCAAGCTGTACACCGGTTCTCGCGCCTTTGGCAGAGAAAAAAGCCGTGCCGCAGTCTTTCGATAAAAGTACCGATACTACAACTATTGCAGCCACACCGTGGAGAACTTATTTTAAAGATCCAAACTTGGTAAATCTGATTGATACTGCTCTGAAAAATAATCAGGAGTTACAAATCACTCTGCAGGAAATTGAAATTGCCAAAAATGATATCCGTGTAAAAAAAGGACTGCTGTTACCGCAGGTTGGTTTAGCAGCAGGAGCAGGAATTGAAAAAGTAGGACGTTACACGAGCCAGGGTGCTGGTGACGCTTCGACCGAAATCATGCCAGGAAAAGAAATGCCGGATCCATTAGGAGATCTTAAAATTGGTGCTTATGCAAACTGGGAGGTAGATATCTGGAAAAAACTTCGCAATTCCAAGAAAGCAGCAGTTAGCCGTTATTTATCAACTGTGGAAGGGAAAAATTTTGTAATCACTAATCTTATTGCCGAGGTTGCCGATTCATATTACGAATTATTGGCCTTAGACAATCAATTGGAGATTGTAAAACAGAATATCACTTTGCAGACCAATGCTTTGGAAATTGTTAAAATCCAGAAAGAAGCTTCGAGAGCAACAGAATTAGCGGTTCAGAAATTTCAAGCTGAGGTGATGGCTTCAAAAAGCATGGAGTTTGACATTCTTCAGAACATAAAAGAGACGGAGAATAAAATTAATTTCCTGTTAGGGCAGTATCCGCAGGAAATAAAAAGGGACAAGACAAATTTTGCTGCTTTATTACCGTCAGCTGTTAATTCAGGGATTCCGTCACAATTACTGGCCAACCGTCCTGATATCAAACAAGCCGAATTGGAGCTTGAAGCAGCAAAACTGGATGTAAAAACTGCCCGTGCCGAGTTTTATCCATCGCTAGATATTACAGCAGGAATAGGATTTAATGCTTTCAAACCATCATATCTGTTTACGCTTCCAGAGTCGTTATTGTATTCATTAGCAGGAGATATTGCAGCTCCTCTGATTAACAGAAATGCTCTGAAAGCCGAGTACAGCTCTGCCAATGCAAGACAGATTCAGGCTTTGTATAATTATGAACGTACAATTCTGAATGCCTATATCGAAGTTGCCAATCAGCTTTCTAAGATTAATAATTTAGAAAAAAGCTATGATTTAAAATCACAGCAGGTTGATGCTTTGAACCGTTCGATTGATGTAGCAGGCGATTTATTCAAATCGGCCAGAGTCGATTACTTTGAAGTTTTAATGACACAGCGCGATGCGCTGGAATCTAAACTGGAACTGATAGAAACCAAAAAAGAACAGCTTAATGCTTCTGTATATGTGTATAGAGACTTAGGCGGAGGATGGAAATAATCCTTCAGTAATATTGCAGTACAACTTTATAATACCATTTTTTTAGTTGCTAAAAGCTCCAAACATGTCAAAGTGTTTGGGGCTTTTTTTGTGATTGTACCTGTCTAGCAAATAGCAAAAAATTATCAGTCAAGGGCTGGCTATTTTATCCTTTCAGAGAGTTATTGAATAAATCAATTTTCTTATACAGTGAAGTAATACCGATAAAAATTACAAGACAATAATTGAATTTATTGGTCTAAAAAAGAAAAATTCCGGATTAGAGAATTAACTGTTTTTATTTATATATTTTTTTTGCAGTTCATGAAAACGAAAACAAAATTTCTTACATTTGAAGCTTATTGATTATTAATATTAACACAAATTATTAAATGAAAAAAATTGTTTTTGCATTATTGTTTGTATCTTCAATTATGACCGCTCAAGACATGAATGTTGTAAAAGGGGATTTTGGATTCTTAAAAGATCAAAAAGAGGTAAATGTCGAATTTGATTATTCTAAATTAACTTTGTTAAAAGAGAAACTTACTGAGGAAAAGTATGTTTCTAATAGAACGAAGGAATTAAATGATAAGTCAAAAAATACTGGAGACATTTGGAAAAAGAAATGGGTTGCCGCTAAAGAACAGATCTGGAATCCAAAATTCTTGGAATTAATGAATGTTATTTTTAATAAAGAAAGCAAAGATGTTACTTTTCAAGAGGGATTAACGGCTGCAAAATATACTTTGATTGTTGAAGCGATTTGGATATATCCAGGTTGGGATGCAGGAATAATGAAACAGCCTGCAAAAGTAACTACTAATTTGAAGTTTGTTGAAACGGCTAATAAATCTAATGTTTTGCTTGAAATATCAAGTGAAGAGGCGCCAGGAGATCAATGGGGTAATAATTTTAGCAATGAATCCAGAATTGGAGAAGGTTTTGCAAAAACAGCCAAATCACTAGCGAAATTGCTTTTGAAAAAAGTTTATAAGTAATTAAAAGTGAGTTATTTATAAATATGTGAGACATAAAAAAACCTAGTTTTAAACTAGGTTTTTTTTGTTTTTTTACTTTCCATTTCGAGTATATGGGCCATGTTTTTGATCAGATTGTCATGCTTTTTTACAAAAGGATTTTCTTCGTCCCAAACATAACCTGCCAGTACAGCACATATTTTTCTTTTTACATCGGGATTTTCGGGCTGATGAAAAAACAAGGTCTGAAGGTTTCCAGTGTACCATTCTTTTACATAAGTGGTAAATACCGCAATTCCGCGTTTCATGTAAGCCGTAAATTCTTCTTCCCAATCCACTGCTATGCCTTGTGATTCTTTTAGAAATAATTTGGCGGCAAGCATACCTGACTCCGTTGCAAAAGCAACCCCAGATGAAAATACAGGATCCAAAAACTCTGAGCTGTTTCCAGTTAAGGCGAAACCATCTCCATACATTTTTTTGACTGAGCGGGAGTAATTCTCCAATTTAATTGGTTCGAATAGAAAGTCGACACCCGCAAAACGTTTAATGTAATAGTCGGAAAGCTGAATGGCATTTTTCAAGGCTTCGGCGTTGTCTTTATTGGTAGAAAGCGAATTGATAAAATCAGTTGGACCTACAACTCCCAAACTGGTATTTCCGTTGGAAAAAGGAATAACCCATAACCAGACCTGAGTTTCAAGTATATCAAATGAAATCATTGTTCCTTCTTCGCCCTCTGGACGGTTTTTGTCGACAACATGGGTGAAAATAGAGGAATGCGGGTCGAGTTTTGAAGGAGTGTCCAAGTCTAATAATCTCGGTAATACTCTTCCATAGCCACTGGAATCGATAATGAATTTGGCATGGATTTCTTTTAAAACTCCATTTTTGTCCTTAACAACGGTCGTTGAATTTTTTCCTTCAAAAGTAACCGAAATTACTTCTGACTCAAATTCCAGATCAATGCCTTTTCGAATTACTTCTTGAGCCATTGTGTTGTCAAAATCGGCTCTGGGTACTTGCCAAGTCCAATCCCAGCCTTCTGAAAATTTATTGCTAAAATCGAAAACACAAATTTCCTCCCCTCTAATAAATCGGGCACCTAGCTTTTTTTCGAAGTTCATGGCATCGAGACTTTCAAATAATTCAGCTTCGTCAAAATGATCCATTACTCTGGGAATAAGGCTTTCGCCTACAACAATTCTAGGAAATTTTGTTTTTTCGACAACCTTGATCTTGATTCCTTTTTTATGAAGATAAGAAGCAGAAACACATCCGGATGGTCCGGCTCCAATGATTAAAACATCTACGAATTCTTGTAACATTTATTATTTTGGAATTAAAATTTCTAAAAATAAAAGACACTATTTTTTACTAATAGCGTCTTTGAATTGTGCAAATTTAAATATTTATAACTCTATACGATTCTTTTTTTACATTTAATCAAGGTGTGGCTCATTCCGATGATTTCATGAATTTCGTCTACCACAAAACCTACTTTTTCGATGATTTTTAATATGTCTTTCGAATGAAACATCTGACTGTTTCCGTTGGCAACAGCTGTAAAATATAGTGAAGTTGCGTGCAGGCTGTATGTGGAAGATTGGAATCTTTGTAAATCCCAAAAGGTTTCCAAGATATAAAAACGGGTGTTATCAGACATGGCAGCATGAGCTTTGCTGAAAATTTTTTCTATTTCTTCCAATGAAAAACAATCAATGAACTGACTCATCCAAATGGCATCAAAATCTTTTGGTAAAACACTGGAAGGGTCAAGAAGATTAATGTTTTTAGTGAAAATTCTATCTTCCAGATTGTTTTCGGCGATATTTTTTTGAGCCATTTTGGTCTGCCCAGGTAAATCGAGAATAGTAATTTTTACAGTTGGATTGTATTTCGCACATAGCATAGCAAATTTACCAGTGTTGCCCCCCACATCCATAATGGTTTTGGGATTGGAATTGAATAGAATAGGCAGAACATCTGGAAAAGTATAATCTGAGTAAAAATGATCAAAATCGAACCAGCTTTTCTTGGCTTTTTCCGGCAATTCTGATAATCCTATGTAGACTGTATCCCAATTTCCTAACTCTTTTAGCCCTTTTGGCTTACCCTGTACTATAGATTCCTCGAGATGATTCATTGCAAAATAATTAACATCCTGCGTGAAATCCATATTAATATTGGTTGCTTTGTCTCTTAGGATGAAGTAGCCTGTTTTTGTTAATATAAATTCGTTGTTCCTGAGATAAACCAGTTCTAAGCTTAGACCGGCTTCGAGCAGTACCTTTACTCCGTAAACAGATAAGTTTAATGATTTTGCAATGGTTTCAATATTTGCTTTTGTGTGATGAAACAAATAGTCTAAAATTCCTAGATTTCGAAGTGATTTCGCAGCCTGAAACATTATTGGGGCAAAGGCAATTTTTTGGGCATCTAAGTTAGCTTGAATAACGGTTTTTTTATCCGAACCAAAATCTTTCATTTATTTTGATTTAAAATTGAGTATATGTGTTTGTTTTTGTTGTAGTTAGATATTGTTGGAACGATAATTGTAAAATAAAACATCGTTTTGCAGATTTTAGCGATATTATGCTACATTTGCTCATTCAAATTAACCACATTAAATTCTAATTAAAAACAAAATATTAATATATTTAATGTAAAAAAAAACATATACAAGTTAATGAATACTATAAAGGAATATTTAAGCCTAAAAGAGTTCGAATCTGTAATTTTTGATAATAATAAAATAGATATCAGTCAGGATGTTTTAGATAGAGTTAATGAAAGTTTTATTTTTTTAAAAGAATTTTCAATCAACAAAATTATTTATGGTGTAAATACTGGTTTTGGTCCTATGGCTCAATACCGTATAAAAGATGAAGACCGCATACAGCTACAATATAATTTGATTCGCAGCCACGCTTCCGGTACAGGGAAACCATTGAACGCTGCTTGTGTAAAAGCGGCAATATTGGCACGATTAAATACACTTTCCTTAGGTAATTCTGGGGTTCATCCGTCAGTAATTCATTTGATGAAAGAACTCATTAACAAAGATATTAGCCCTTTAATATTCGAACATGGTGGAGTAGGAGCTAGTGGCGATTTAGTGCAATTGGCGCATTTGGCCTTGGTTCTTATTGGTGAAGGAGAGGTTTTTTATAAAGGAGAAAGAAGAGCTACGGCAGAAGTTTTTGAAATAGAAAAACTAGAACCTATTCAGGTAGAAATCAGAGAAGGTTTGGCGTTAATGAACGGAACTTCGGTAATGACTGGAATAGGAGTCGTAAATGTGCACAATGCTAATAAATTAATAGATTGGTCAATAAAATTTTCGGGTGCTATTAATGAAGTTGTACAAGCGTATGATGATCATTTTTCCGAGGAATTAAACAATACAAAACGTCATCAGGGACAACGGGAAGTAGCTTCCAGAATGCGTTCGAATCTTGCCGATAGTGCCTTGATTAGAAAAAGGGAAGATCATTTATATTCTGGCGAAAATACCGAAGATGTTTTCAAGGAAAAAGTGCAGGAATATTATTCGTTGCGCTGTGTTCCTCAAATTTTGGGACCAATATTGGAAACGATAAATAATGTGGCTTCCATTCTCGAAGAGGAATTTAATTCTGCAAATGACAATCCTATTATAGATGTAAAAAATCAGCATGTATATCATGGCGGGAATTTTCATGGAGACTATATTTCGCTGGAAATGGATAAATTAAAAATTGTTATTACCAAATTAACAATGCTTGCCGAAAGACAGCTGAATTATTTATTAAATTCAAAAATTAATGAACTTTTGCCTCCATTTGTCAATTTGGGAACCTTAGGCTTTAATTTTGGAATGCAGGGAGTTCAATTTACGGCGACTTCAACCACTGCCGAAAATCAAATGCTATCGAATCCGATGTATGTTCACAGTATTCCAAACAACAATGACAATCAGGATATTGTAAGTATGGGTACAAATGCAGCGGTGATTACCTCCAAGGTTATAGAGAATGCCTTTGAGGTTTTGGCAATCGAACTGATAACAATTGTTCAGGCCATTGATTGTCTGGAGCAGAAAGATCTTATTTCATCTGTAACTAGAAAAATATACGATGATGTTAGATTAATAATTCCAAGGTTCGAAAAGGATCAGGTTATGTATCCTTTTGTACAAAAGGTAAAAGACTATTTGATTAATAATTAGTAATTTGGTTGTTTTTAATATTTTAAAATTATAAAACATGAAAAAATCAGCATTGTTTATTATTCTATTTTATCAATTTATAAGTGCTCAAGAATTGGCTTTAGTGAGAAAAGACGATAAGTTTGGTTATATTTCAAAAACGGGGGAAATTAGTATTCAGCCAAAATATAAAACAGCTAAAAACTTTTCAGATGGTTTAGCCGCTTTTCAAGATAATGGAAAATGGGGTTTTATAAATACTAAAGGAGAAATAATAATACCAGCAGCATTTGACGATGCCAAATACTTTAATAGTGGAATTTGTATAGTATCCAAAGATAAAAAATGGGTATTTATTAATAAAAAGGGAGAAGTTCAAACACCTCCAATTACAGAAAAATTATATGATTTTGAAGATGGTGTTGCATTCATCAGACAAGGAAATAAAATTGGCTTGATAAACAATAAGATGGCAATTGTTCTTGAACCAAAATACGATATGATTAAATCATTTGAAAACGGTTATGCAAGAGTTAAAAACAATGACCGTTGGGGAATAATTGACAATACCGGTAAAATTGTTGTAGAAATAATTTATGACGAAATTGGAAATTATTTTAAAAATGTTACTTGGGCAAAAAATGGTACAGCTTTTGGTTTAGTAGTATCAGGGAAATTCAAAGCAATTGATGGAGTAGATAAAATTTGGGATTTTTTGGCTCAAGACATTACCTATGCTAAAAAAAATGACAAGATAGGATTTATTGACTTAAAAGGAAATTGGGTTATTGAACCTAAATTTGATAAAGCCAAAGCTTTTAATAAAAATCTAGCCCCAGTATTAGTTGGCAAAAAATGGGGGTATATTGATATGAAAGGAACTTTAGTTATTGATCCTGTTTATAATGATGCAGAAATGTTCAGTGCGGACGGTTTGGCACCGGTTAAAGATAAAAATTGGGGTTTTATAAATACAACCGGAAAATTGGTAATTCCAACGCAGTATGGTATTACAGCTGGAGGTATTTTTTCGATTTTTAAAGATGATCAAAAAGGATTCGTGAAGGGGGTAGCAAGAGTTAAGAACGAAAATAAATGGGGGTTTTTAAAACCAGATGGTTCTGTTTTAGGTAATCAATGGTTTGAAAACGCAGAACTTTTTCAAAAGTAATTATAATTTTAGATTGAAAAATTACTTTGAAACTAAAGGTTTAATTGACGCAGCAATCTAAAATCTACAATTTAAAATTTATATATGAAGTGTGCATTGGTAACAGGAGGTTCAAGAGGAATTGGCAGTGCTATCTGCGAAAAATTGGCGCAGGATAGTGACTATCATATTTTAATTAATTACCATTCCAATAAAAAAGCTGCTGAGGAAACCTTGGAAGCCGTTATGGCAAAAGGAGCTACCGGAGAAATTCTGCAATTTGATGTTGCTAATTTTACCGAAGTTCAATCGGTGTTGACGCAATGGCAAGAAGCAAATCCAAAAGCGGTTGTCGAAGTGATTGTAAACAATGCAGGAATTACAAAAGATGGTTTGTTCATGTGGATGAGCCAAGAGGATTGGTCTAGTGTTATAAATACCAGCTTGAATGGTTTTTTTAATGTGACTAATTTTTTTATGCAAAAAATGCTTCGTAATAAATATGGCCGTATTGTGAATATGGTGTCTTTATCAGGAGTAAAAGGAACGGCAGGTCAAACCAATTATTCGGCTGCCAAGGGGGCAATAATAGGTGCGACCAAAGCTTTGGCCCAAGAAATAGCCAAAAGAAACATTACTGTAAATGCCGTTGCTCCTGGGTTTATAAAAACAGATATGACCAGTGAACTTGATGAAGCTGAATTGATAAAAATGGTGCCATTAAATCGTTTTGGCGAAGCTGATGAAGTTGCGGATCTGGTTAGTTTTCTTGTTTCGAAGAAAGCTAGTTACATTACCGGTGAAGTGATTAATATTAATGGTGGAATTTATTCATAAAAATAAAAGTTGTCAATGAATAATAGAGTAGTCATAACAGGAATGGGAATTTATTCCTGTATTGGAACATCGTTGGATGAAGTAAAAGATTCCTTGTTTGAAGGAAAGTCCGGAATTGTATTCGATCCAGAGCGCAAGGAATTTGGTTTCAGATCAGCTTTGACGGGTACCGTTCCCAAGCCGGATTTAAAAAAATTACTTTCCAGAAGACAAAGAATAAGTCTTGGTGAGGAAACGGAATATGCATATATGGCAACTATAGAGGCCTTGAAAAATGCGAATATTGATGAAGCTTTTTTTGAAAAAAACGAAGTCGGTATTATGTATGGTAATGATAGTGTATCTAAAGCTATTATTGAGGCTACGGACATTATTCGAGAGAAAAAAGATACTGCTTTAATAGGTTCGGGGGCTATTTTCAAGTCCATGAATTCGACTGTTACCATGAATCTTTCGACAATTTTTAAGCTAAGGGGGATAAATTTGACAATTAGTGCTGCCTGTGCGAGCGGTTCTCATTCTATTGGCATGGCATATTTTTTAATTAAAAGTGGTTTTCAGGAGATAGTTATCTGTGGAGGAGCTCAGGAGATTAATAAATATGCGATGAGTAGTTTTGATGGTTTGGGCGTTTTTTCTGCAAGAGAAGATGAGCCGGCCAAAGCCTCAAGACCTTTTGATGCCAACCGCGATGGATTAATTCCAAGCGGTGGTGCTGCCACTTTGATTTTGGAGTCTTATGATTCGGCAATAAAAAGAGGGGCTACTATCTTGGCAGAAGTAATCGGATATGGATTTTCATCCAATGGAGGCCATATCTCAACTCCAAATGTTGAAGGACCATCTACGGCGATGCAAAGAGCCTTGGATGAAGCAGGAATAAAGCCAAGCGAAGTTGATTATATTAATGCGCATGCCACATCGACTCCGGTAGGTGACGATAATGAAGCAAAGGCTATTTTTGAAGTTTTTGGAGAGAGTAATCCTTATGTCAGTTCAACAAAATCAATGACTGGACACGAATGCTGGATGGCTGGAGCGAGTGAGGTAATTTATTCTATTTTGATGATGCAGAATGATTTTATAGCGCCAAATATTAATCTGGTGACCCCAGATGCTGATGCCGCAAAATTAAATTTGGTGAAAACTACTTTAAATAAAAAAATTGATATATTTTTGTCGAATTCCTTCGGTTTTGGAGGTACAAATTCCGCATTAGTAGTTAAAAAGTATAAAATAAGTAATGAATAAAGAAGAAATTATCGAGAGAGTAAACGGGTTTTTAATTGATGAATTTGAGGTGGATGGTGATGATATCCAGTTTGAAGCAAATTTAAAAGAGACTTTGGGACTGGATAGTTTAGACTATGTAGATCTTGTTGTGTCCATTGAATCAAATTTTGGTGTAAAGCTTGTCGAAGGTGATTTTGTAGGAATAGACACTTTTCAAAGTTTTTACGATCTTATAGAGAATAAAATAAAATCAAAGGCTTAATGTAATGAGTCAATGGGATGGAAAATCCAAAGGCACTGTTCTTGGATACAAAATTTTTGTTTTCTTCATTAATAAAATTGGAGTAAGATCAGCCTATTTTGTACTTTATTTTGTAGCTGCGTATTATTTTATTTTCCTAAAAAAAAGCAATGCCTCAATCTTTTATTATTTTAGAAAAAGATTGGGGTATTCGTATTTAAAATCAAAAATGATGGTTTTTAGAAGTTATTATACTTTTGGACAAACCATTATCGATAAAATTGCAATTGGTGCCGGTCTAAAGGATAAGTTTACTTATGATCATGATGGCAAGGAGTTTATTATCAAATTGTTAAAAGAAAAAAAAGGTGGCGTATTAATTAGTGCACACATTGGGAATTTTGAGATAGCCGAACATTTTTTTAGTGAAGTTGATTTTAACCTGCAAATAAATTTGGTTACTACCGATTTAGAGCATTCTGCAATAAAAAAATATCTTGAAAGCATTACTCAAAAACCAAGAATCAATTTTATATTAATAGGTGACGATTTGTCTCATATTTTCGAAATTAATTCTGCACTCGCCAGAAATGAATTGGTTTGTTTTACAGGCGATCGTTATTTTGAGGGTGTAAAATCGTTGAATGAAAAATTACTTGATCAGGAAGCACTTTTTCCAGCAGGACCATTTCTTATTGCATCCCGATTAAAGGTTCCCGTTCTTTTTGTTTACGTAATGAAAGAGCCAAATCTGCATTATCACCTGTACACTAGGGAAGCCAAAGTGAAACATCGTGATGAAAAAGCATTGCTAAAAGAATATACCCAAAGCGTTGAAGGTATGATAAAAAAGTATCCACTGCAATGGTTTAATTATTTCGATTTTTGGAATCGGCTTGATAAATAATGAGTAGATTTAGAAATTAGATAATAAAAAAACACTTATTTCTTAAGTTGTTGATTATTAATATTTTGTTAAAAATTTAAAAGCACAAGTTGCTTTTTTTTTGGAAAGAAGTATGAGACAATTGGTTTTAATTAGAATTTTGGTTTAAATTCGTTTTCTCTAAAAAAAACTTCAATGAAAAATGTCCTAGTAATCTATTATTCTCAATCGGGACAATTAGAAACTATTGCCAGAAATATTGCAAAACCGTTCTTAGATTCGGAAAACATAAATGTTGTGTTTCATGAAATCAAAATGGAACAGCCATTTCCATTTCCTTGGAATAATGATGCTTTTTTTAACGCTTTTCCAGAATCTTTTTTGCAGATTCCTGCCCCTATTAAACCCGTTCCAAATGAGATAATGGAAATGAATTTTGATTTGATTCTTTTGAATTATCAAGTTTGGTATTTAACACCTTCGATTCCCGTAAATTCTTTTTTGAAAAGTCCGGAAGCCAAAATTTTATTCAAGGATACGCCGGTTGTAACCATAAATGGTTCCCGAAATATGTGGTTTATGGCGCAGGAAAAAATCAAGGTTCTGTTGAAACAGAATAATGCCTTGTTAAAAGGGAATGTTGCACTGGTTGATAGAGTGGGAAATCTAATAAGTGTTATAACAATCGTGGAGTGGATGTTTTCTGGAGTGAAAAAAAGGTATCTTGGGATTTTTCCATTACCCGGTGTTTCTGATAAGGACATAAATGAATCCACAAAATTTGGTACGGCGATTCTTTCTGGTTTTGAAGGAAATGACTTGGATAACTTGCAATCAAGATTACTAAAAATTGATGCGATAAAAGTCAGTTCCTATTTGATTAAAGTGGATAAAACAGCCAATAAGATTTTTTCAAAATGGTCTAATTTTATTATAAACAAAGGTGAGTCCAGAAAATTTTGGACAAAAATATTTAAAATGTATTTAATAGTAGCGATATGGCTAGTTTCGCCAATAGTTTATATATTACACATTCTGACATATCCGTTAAAAGCAAAAAAAATAAGGCAAGAATTAGAATATTATAAAGGAGTAAATTAGATTATATGTTTGATGTATATATTACAAAAGCGGCTAAGTATTTGCCAAATGAGGCTGTTTCGAATGATGAAATGGAGAACTATTTAGGTTTAATAAATGAAACAGCATCCAAAGGCAGAAGGTTAATACTAAGAAATAACAAGATTGTAAGCCGTTATTATGCACGAGATAAAAATGGAAATAGCACTCATAATAATGCTGAATTAACTCATATTGCCATTCAAGGATTATTTGATAATCAATTTACGGATCAAGACATGGAATTGTTATCTTGTGGAACTACTACTCCAGATGTTCTTGTCCCATCTCACGCTGCAATGGTTCATGGTCTGTTAAAAAATAAAAATCTGGAACTTAATTCATCTTCAGGGGTTTGTTGCTCGGGGATGAATGCCTTGAAATTTGGTTTTCTTTCGGTGAAATCCGGAAATACAAAAAATGCAGTTTGCACTGGTTCAGAAAAAGTTTCTTCGTGGCTGTCTGCCAATAGATTTGAAAATGAAATTGTTAATCTGAAAAAATTGGAAGAGCAGCCCATAATTGCTTTTAGAAAAGATTTTCTTAGATGGATGTTGTCTGACGGAGCAGGGGCTTTTTTATTGGAAAACAAACCAAATGGAGCTATTTCCTTAAAAATAGAATGGATGGAAGCCTATTCTTATGCGCATGAAATAGAAACGTGTATGTATGCTGGCGGAGATAAATTGGAGAATGGTGAAATTAAACCATGGAATGATTTTGATCCAAATGAATGGCTTAGCGAATCTATATTTGCAGTTAAACAGGATATAAAAGTGCTTGATGAACATATTTTGGTTAAAGGTGCCGAAAGTATGAAAGAAGCATTGGATAAAAACAATATTACCGCTGATCAAATTGATTACTTTTTGCCACACGTTTCTTCGCATTATTTTGTGGATGGTTTGAGAGAATCTTTGGCAGAAAAAGGAATGGTGATACCAATGGAAAAATGGTTTATGAATTTGGCGTATGTTGGTAATGTAGGTTCGGCTTCAATTTATCTGGCTTTGGAAGAATTAATGAATTCCGGTAAATTGGTAAAAGGAAACAAAGTTCTTTTATCCGTGCCGGAAAGCGGTCGTTTTTCGTATGCTTATGCTTATTTAACAGTGTGTTAATGACGATGACAGCTAATAATCCAATAGGTAACAAAGATTTTGTGGAGACTTTAATTCCTCAAAAAAAACCGTTTGTAATGGTCGATACTTTGTATTGCTATTCTGAAACCGAGTTGGTATCTGGGTTTACCATTCAGAATGATGCTGTTTTTTTTAAGGATAATTCCTTTGTAGAATCCGGAATTATAGAACACATGGCTCAGTCTGTAGCATTGCATACAGGATACCAGTTTTATTTGAGAAATGAACAGGCCCCCACCGGTTATATTGGTTCCATAAATAAATTGGAAATAAAAGTGCTTCCCAAACTTTATGACGAAATAAGGACAACAGTTACTGTTATACAGGAATTTGGAGGAGTTACTTTGGTAGATATTGTTAGTAAATTGAACAATGTAGAAATAGCCAAAGGACAGATGAAAACTGTTTTGGCTAAATAATTAAAAACAGTGAATAGGAAAGAAACATCAAAACTTGTAAATAGTAACCATTATCTGCCTCATCGTGCTCCCATGTTGATGGTGGATTTTATTTTAGAGATTGATGATGAAAAAGTTGACACTATTTTTGAAATTAAAACAGGAAATATATTTCTGAAGAATAATTTATTCACTGAATCGGGTCTGGTCGAAAATATGGCGCAAACCTGTTCGATGATTGTCGCCAAGGATTATTTTATTGATGAAAATAATAATGCCAAAGTGGGAGCAGATGTGATTGGTTTTATTAGCGGAATTAAAGCCTTAAAAATATATTCGCTGCCAGAAGTTAATTCAACGCTTGTTACCAAAGCTGTATTAATTTCTAAGTTTATTTCGGACTCATATAGTTTGTGTACTATACAATGCAAAACGTATAAGGAAGAAGAAATGCTGTTGGAAGGAGAAATTACGTTGTTTATTCAAAATAATAATTCCTAGAGAAAGAAGATGAAAAAAGAAGAAGTACCTCAAGACAAAGGAAATCTTTCCAAATCAAATATGAAAGAGTTGGTGTATGCGACAGATGAAAATGGCAATTATACAACTGCCTTAAGTTCAGGCTGGGAACCAAAAAGTATTGCTCTTTCTAACTCGATTGAAGAAATTAGCGAACGAATTGCTATTGCCAAGACTCAGGTAGAAAACAACGAGGTAAGCCCTATTAGTTACTATATGGAGTTATGCAGAATGGATATCGGCGTACTTTCCAGTTATGTGGGAATGTGGCAATGGCGTGTTAAAAGACATTTTAAGCCTAAAGTTTTTGCGGGATTAAGTGACAGTATTCTAAAAAAATATGCCGACTCTTTTAATATAACCGTAGAGGAATTGAAAAATTTTAAGACTAATTAATGAAAACCGATTTTACACATTATCAATCTGCTCACTGTGAGAATGGAGTGGCTTCCAATTTGTTAAAACATAATGGATTGAATATTAGCGAACCAATGGTTTTTGGAATTGGTTCGGGACTATTCTTCGTTTATCTTCCATTTCTAAAAGTAAATTATGCTCCTGCGATAAGTTATAGACCTATGCCGGGACAAATTTTCAATAGACTGGCGAAACGATTGGGTTTGAAAATCAAAAGGCAAAAGTTTTCTAGCCAAGCCAATGCCGTTAAGACATTGGACGAAAATTTAAAAAATAATATTCCTTCGGGATTGCAGGTGGGTGTATACAACCTGACATATTTTCCTGATGAGTACCGTTTTCATTTCAACGCACACAATCTCGTAGTTTATGGAAAAACAGAAACGGATTATTTAATTAGTGATCCTGTTATGGAAAATGTAACTACACTCACTCACGATGAATTAAATAAAGTACGTTTTGCCAAAGGAGCTTTTGCACCAAGAGGTCAAATATATTATCCGATTCAGGTTCCCGCAACTGTAGATTTGAAAGGAGCAATTATAAAAGGAATCAAAAATACCTGCCGTGATATGCTGGCACCAATGCCAATCATTGGCGTTCGCGGAATTCGGCTTGTCGCAAGGCTTATTAAAAAATGGCCGGTTAAGGAAGGAACTAAAAAAGCCAATCATTATTTGGCTCAAATTGTCAGAATGCAGGAAGAAATCGGAACTGGTGGCGGAGGTTTCAGGTTTATATATGCGGCTTTTTTACAGGAAGCGGCAGTCATTTTGAATAACGACGAATTGCAAAAATTGTCGCTGGAAATGACTGCTATAGGTGATTTATGGAGAGATTTTGCTGTCGAAGCCTCAAGGGTTTATAAAAATAGAAGTACCAAAGTGGATGTCTATAATTTACTATCCAACCAGCTTTTAAGTATTGCCGATAAAGAAGAAGTATTTTTCAAGAAATTGAAAAAAGCAATAAGTTAAAAATAAATTAAACATATAAGTCATATAAGTCATATAAGTCATATAAGTCATATAAGTCATATAAGTCATATAAGTTTAAATCTTAAATGGTCTTATTATTACTTAAGTTAAGTGTAACTTCAAATGAAGCTAAAACTTATATGACTTATATGGTAAAAAAAATGAAAGCGATTATAAAAATATCCCACTTGTCTAAATTATACAATGATGCCGAAATGTATTCGTTGAATGATTTTTCCATGGATATAAACGAAGGAGATATTTTTGGGCTGCTTGGTCCAAACGGAGCAGGAAAAACAACATTGATTTCGATTCTTTGCGGTTTGGTAAAACCTACTTCTGGATCTTTTACGATTGATGGATTAAATTACTCGGCTAATGCCAATGAAATCAAGAATAGAATTGGCGTTGTCCCTCAGGAATACGCTTTATATCCAACATTGACCGCTAGAGAAAACCTTTTGTATTTTGGAAGTATGTATGGCTTAAAAGGTGACGTTCTAAAAGAAAAAGTGATTGACAGTCTTGATCTTTTGGGATTACTGAAATTTGCAGACAAACGTATCGAGACTTTCTCCGGCGGGATGAAACGCCGTGTTAATTTGATTGCCGGAATACTGCATAATCCAAAAGTGCTTTTTCTTGACGAACCTACAGTAGGAGTAGATGTACATTCAAAAAATGTAATTATTGACTATCTCAAAGAACTTAATAAAAAAGGTACAACCATAATTTATACCTCTCATCATTTATCCGAAGCGCAGGATTTTTGTACTCATATTGCCATAGTGGATAGAGGAGTAATTTACACTCAGGGGACACCTAAGGATTTAATTTCGGCTACAGCCAATGCCAGAAATCTTGAAGATGTTTTCATTTCATTAACTGGAAAAGAACTGAGAGATGCTATATAAACTTTGGATGTCTGTTTACAAGGAATTCTTGTTGTTAAAACGGGATATAGGGGGAGTGGTGACTCTTTTTTTAATGCCGTTGGTGTTAATTATTGCGGTAACTCTCATTCAGGATAGTTCTTATAAAAAAGGTCAAGAGACTAAAATTCCAATACTTTTGGTTGATTATGATAATGGAAAGGTTTCCAAAACGCTTTTTGATAATTTAAAAAAGAGCGAGGTTTTTAGTGTCATTACTACTTTTGATGACAAAAAAATTACTGAAGCAGAAGCCAAGGAAGCTGTTTTTAGCGGAAAATATCAAATGGCAATTATTATTCCATCGCATTTGAGCAGCGATCTGCAGGCCAAAATTGATCAGAATGTTCAAAAAATTGTAAGCAGTCTGGGTTTTTCAGATTCGTTGGCCACAAAGCCAGTTGCAAAAATTGTCGATCAAAAAGAGGTCAAACTTTATTTTGATCCAGCGGTTCAATTGAGTTTTAGAAGAGGGGTAATGAGTGGCATCGATAAAATGATTGCCCAAATAGAAACCAAATCAATTTATACTTCTTTTCAGGATGAACTTGGGGGTGAGAACGCCCAATTTGAACAAAAAAGTTTTATTACATTCAAAGAGATAATTCCAAGAATAAACGACAAGGAAATCCTTCCAAATTCGGTGCAGCATAATGTTCCGGCTTGGACACTTTTTGCGGTGTTTTTTATAGTAATTCCGTTATCAATCAATATGGTAAAGGAAAAAAATCAAGGAACTTTTGTGCGATTGCGCACCAATCCTGTTTCCAATAGAATTGTTTTGGCGGGCAAAACGGTTATGTATTTAATTATTTGTCTGATACAGTTTTATATGATGATTGCTGTGGCAATATTTCTTTTTCCGCATTTGAGGTTACCACCTTTAAACGTTCAAGGAAATTTAATTTTGATGAGTATCGTAGCACTGTTTTCAGGTTTGGCTGCGATTGGTTTCGGAATATTATTGGGAACTATTGCGAAGACCCAAGAACAATCGGCTCCGTTTGGTGCTACGTCTGTGATAATTTTGGCCGCTATTGGCGGTGTTTGGGTTCCGGTGTTTGCCATGCCCAAAGTGATGCAGGTTATAGCACAATCCTCACCAATGAATTGGGGTCTGGAAGCCTTTTATGATGTACTTTTGCGCAACGGATCTCTATTGGATCTGCTGCCAGAATTATTTTTATTGTTTATATTTTTTATAGTTACCACAACTTTAGCATTGCTGTATGACAAGAAGAAAAGAGCTGTATAAGGAAGCGACTGATTTGACCGTTTCACAGGAAATTCGTGTTCGATTTAACGAAGCAGATTCGCTTGGAATAGTGTGGCATGGTCATTATATTACTTATTTTGAGGATGGAAGAGAAGCCTTTGGGCGCAAGCATGGTCTTGGCTATCTGGATGTTTTTGCCAATGAGTTTACGACTCCCATTGTAAAAACAACTCTGGAGCATAAATTATCATTGCGTTATGGCGATGTTGCCCGAATAGAAACTACTATTGTGGATACGCCTGCCGCCAAAATGATTTATCGATTTACCATTTTTAACGATAAAAATGAAGTGGTCTGTACAGGCGAAACCGTTCAGGTTTTTTTGGATAAAAACGGTGAATTAATGTTGACAAATCCTCCATTTTATACGGAATGGAAAAGAAAAGTTGGTTTGGTAAAATAGTATGATGAGAGAAGTCTATATAACCGAAACGAACTGCATTACACCCATTGGGTTTGATGTTGCTTCTAATATAAAAAACATTGGTAATGGCGTTTCCGGTATTCAATTGCAGGATAACCCAAAGTTACTGAATACACCTTTTTATGCGGCAGTTATTAATGATGCTGAATTGGATTTGGCTTTTGCTAAAGTGACTTCTGCAGAGGGGTATTCGAGGTTGGAGAAAATGATGATTTTGGCATTGGAACCCATCATTAAAAATGTAAAAGTAGTATCAGACGAGCGTACTGGCTTTATACTTTCGACAACCAAGGGAAATGTAAACGCTTTGGAAAATTCAAGTAATATTGAATCCGCATATTTAGATGTATTGGCTAAAAAAATTACTGCTTTTTTTGGATTCAAAAACGAACCTATTATCGTTTCCAATGCTTGTGTTTCAGGAATTTTGGCAATTTCAGTTGCCAAAAGGTTAATTCAGGCGAATTTATATGACAATGTATTTGTTGTCGCTGGTGATGAAGTTTCAAAATTTGTTTTATCAGGATTCAACTCCTTTCAGGCGATGAGCAATTTGCCCTGCAAACCATATTCGGTTAACAGAACAGGAGTAAGTCTGGGAGAAGCTGCAGCCGCTGTTTTGCTTTCTTCAAATAAAGAAAACGCCAAAATAAAAATTATTGGAGATGGTTCCATCAACGATGCCAACCATATTTCGGGACCTTCCAGAACAGGAGAAGGGCTTTACCGAAGTATTCAAAATGCTTTGGCGGAAGCCAAAATAGGCAGTAATCGAATTGATTATATTTCAGCTCATGGTACGGCAACACCTTATAATGACGAGATGGAAGCTATTGCGTTAAACAGGTTAGAACTCGAAAATGTACCGGTAAATAGTTTCAAAGGGTATTACGGACATACATTAGGTGCTTCGGGATTGCTGGAAACAGTTATCGGAATAGAATCGGTTACTAAAAATACATTGTTTGCTTCATTAGGATTTGATACCATTGGAGTAACCCAGCCGATTAAGGTTATTGAAAAAAAAACGGATGCGGACATTCGTTATTTTCTAAAAACTGCTTCAGGTTTTGGAGGATGCAATACAGCTGTTTTATTTGAAAAAGTAAACTAATGACAGTAAATAAAAATTATATACACTCTTTTTGTACCATTCAGAAAAATACTGTTTTTTTGAATGGAGAGGCCATTTTTAGTACCGAAGAGGATTCATTTGCCGGTTTTTCAAAGAAAGCCTATCAGCATTTTGAAATCAATTATCCAAAGTTTTTTAAAATGGATAATCTGAGTAAATTGGCTTTTTTAGGAGCCGAATTACTTTTGGCAACTGCCAAAGAAAATTCAGCAGAAAACAATACGGCATTAGTATTTGCCAATAAATCATCGAGTTTGGATACCGATGTCAAGTATCAGAATTCGATTTCAGATTCGGAGAATTATTACCCAAGTCCGGCAGTTTTTGTTTATACATTGCCTAATATCTGTTTAGGAGAAATAAGTATTAAACATCAATTGAAAAGCGAAAATTCTTTCTTTATATTTGCGGACTATGACCCAGTATTTATGGAAAACTACTGCAATATACTTTTGGAAACCCAAAAAGCGGACAGAGTTTTATGCGGATGGGTAGAATATTATAATGAAGAGTACAAAGCCTTTCTTTATCTGGTAGATAAAAAAGGTGAAATAGAACATAATCACGAACAATTAAAAAAACTATACAATCAATAATTATGGAAGCATTAAAGCAGGAATTAAAAAGTAAGATAATAGAAGTTTTAAACCTAGAAGATATTGCAGTTGCTGATATTAATGATGACGATGCTTTGTTTGGAGACGGTTTGGGGCTTGATTCTATTGATGCGTTGGAACTTATTGTGATGCTTGATAAAGATTACGGTATTAAATTAGTAGATCCAAAAGAAGGAAAGACTATTTTTAAGTCTATCGAAGTTATGGCGGATTATATTGCTAAAAATAGGGTTAAGTAACTGATTTTAAATTAAACTAAGCATTTTTCAAGTTCATTAAAAAGGTTAATGCAGATTAAGTATTCCACAATCTAAAATCTAAATTTTCAATTCTAAAATATAATAATGAATAAAGGTGTCGCCATTACCGGAATGGGTATTATTTCTTCAATTGGAAATTCAGTTGAGGAGAATTATCACGCATTGCTGAATAGCCAGGCAGGAATTACAGCGATCGGAAATATTGCGACCGTTCATGCCGATGTCATCAAGGTGGGTGAAATTAAAAAGACCAATCAGGAATTAATGGATGAGCTGGGTTTAGGAAAAGACAATAATTTTTCCCGAACTGCCATGCTCGGCACCATTGCGGCCAAACAAGCTGTAAAAGATGCCGGAATTACTTCTATTAACAAATATAAAACGGGATTAATCTCGGCAACGAGTGTGGGCGGAATGGATATGACCGAACGCTATTACCACGAATATTTTGAAAATCCAGATGTTGTAAAATACATCAGCAGTCATAATGCAGGCGACAATACTGATAAAATTGCAAAGGAATTGGGTTTGGAGGGTTTTGTAACTACCATCAGTACTGCCTGTTCTTCGGCTGCAAATGCCATAATGCTGGGAGCCAGAATGATAAAATCCGGTAAATTGGATCGTGTTATTGTGGGCGGAACAGATGCAATGTCAAAGTTTACTATCAATGGATTTAAAACATTAATGATTTTATCGGATGGTTATAATAAACCATTTGATAACAACCGAAAAGGTTTAAATCTGGGAGAAGCCGCTGCCTTTCTGGTTTTGGAATCAGAGGAATTGGTTAAAAAAGAAAACAAAAAAGTGTTAGCAAGAGTTTCGGGATATGCCAATGCAAATGATGCTTTTCATCAAACTGCTTCTTCAGAAAATGGAGATGGTGCTTTTCTGGCAATGGAAAAAGCATTTAAGGTAGCCCAATTGAAAACGGAGCAGATTGATTATGTCAATGTTCACGGAACTGCAACTCCAAATAATGATTTATCCGAAGGTCGGGCAATGGTTCGGCTGTTTGGCGAAAATAAGGTTCCCGATTTCAGTTCTACCAAGCCTTTTACGGGACATACATTGGCCGCGGCGGCTGCTATTGAAGCGGTGTATAGTGTGTTGGCAATTCAAAATAATGTCGTTTTTCCTAATTTGAATTTTGAGACGCCAATGGCCGAGTTTAATTTGGTACCACAAACGACTTTAAAACATAAAAATATAGAACATGTACTTTCTAATTCTTTTGGGTTTGGAGGAAATTGTTCGACTCTGATATTTTCTAAAAGCGAATAAAATTTTGAGTTTAAAAAATAAACACGAATTGCACTAATTTGCACGAACTCAAAGTTATTGAGTTAAGCTTTGTTTTTCTCGCAGACACGCAAAGACGCAAAGTTTGGAACCGATTTTCTTTGCGACTTCGCGTTTTTGCGAGAACAATATTTAGATAAAACCCAAGCAAGAGATTCTTAACTTAATGATATTGAGCAGGAACAGGGATGTGAAAATTAATTTTAGAAATTATTTTAAGTTTTTGAATTAGTGTAAATTAGTGCAATTAGGGTTAACTTTTTTGATAGATAATTATTTAAAAATGAATAAGATTTATATAAATGGATTAGGCTGCATTTCGACTCAAAAGACTTTTGATACTCTTTTCCTTGAAGAAGCGGCAGTAAATGAAGTGGATACTATTTTACCTATTCATCAGCCAGTTTATAAGGATTTTATATCTCCGGCCGCCAGCAGAAGAATGGGAAAAGGAGTTAAAAACGGCATAGTTGCCTCGACTCTCGCTTTGAGGGAAGCCCAATTGGAAACTGTTGATGCGATTATCACCGGAACAGGAATGGGCTGTATCGAAGATTCGGAGAAATTTTTGAAAGCCATTTTGGATAATAACGAAGAGTTTTTAACACCTACCTCTTTTATTCAGTCTACACATAATACCGTTGGTGGCCAAATTGCTTTGGGACTGCAATGTAAAGCCTATAATTTAACGTATGTAAATGGTTCCATCTCTTTTGAATCGGCTCTTTTTGATGCCAAAATGATGGTGGAAGAAAATGATGCTTCCTCCGTATTGGTTGGCGGAATTGATGAAACTGCCGATTATACAATGTCACTTTTCAGACTGTCAGGTTTTATAAAGAATGAAAACCAAGGACTTGATTCATTTTTAAAAAGTACAACAAATGGAGTTGTTCTTGGCGAAGGAGCCGCTTTTTTTGTAGTTGAAAAAGAAAAGAAAACAACATCAATAGCTGCTGTTTTGGATGTTGAAATTCTGAATACATTAGAAATTGATAAAATTGAAAATAAAATCAGCTCTTTTTTGGCTTCCAATAATTTGGAACTTACCGATATTGATGCTGTAGTTTTGGGTTATAATGGCGATGTAGATTCCGATTTGTATTATAAAAAACTTTCGAAAGTAACCTTTGCAAATATACCACAGGTTTATTACAAACATTTGAGTGGCGAATACGATACTGCCTCGGCATTTGGGCTGTGGGTTGGAACCAAAATTCTTCAGACTCAAAGTATTCCCTATATTGTAAAAGTAAATACAATAGATAAAGAAACGTATAAAACAATTTTGTTGTACAATCAGCGCAACGGAATAGATCATAGTTTTACTTTAATTTCAAGCTGTTGAAGCATATCCTGACAAATGTGTTTTTTATTTTACTGCTTTTGCTGCTCGCTTTGGCAAGTTTTTATGTAGTAATCGAGGTCAAATATTTTGTATTTGTTAGCGTTTTATGGTTTTCCATTGTGTTTATTGGTTCTTCCTTTATTGGTTCAAATTACCATGTAAAAACCTTTTGCAGTAATCCTTTAATAACCGAGAAAAAAATAGCAATAACATTTGATGACGGTCCAAATGAAATGACAGTTGCTGTTTTGGAAGTTTTAAAAAAGTATAACGCCAAGGCCACATTTTTTTGTATTGGAAAAAATATTGAATCGAATCCCAAAATTTTAAGGGAAACTATTAAGCAAGGGCACACAATAGGAAACCATTCGTACAGTCATTCTCCTTTTTTTGATTTTTACAATAAAACAAAAGTCATTGCAGAAATAGAGAAAACGGATGCTTTAATTGAAGCAGTTTTAGGAAGGAAAACTACCTTGTTTAGACCGCCTTATGGTGTTACCAATCCTTCCATCCGCAAGGCATTGGCTGTGACCAAACACAAAACCATTGGATGGAATATTCGGTCATTGGATGGAGTTGTTAAAAACAGAAAGTTTTTATTGGACAGAATAATTAAAAGAATTAAACCAGGAGGAATTGTACTTTTGCACGACACCTCTATCGAAACGGTTGATGTGTTAGAGCAGTTGCTCTTTTTTTTGGAAAAAAACAATTACAGAGTTGTCCCTTTGGAAGAACTCCTGAATATAAAAGCGTATGAAAACTAAAATTTTTATAGTAGTATTTTTTTTGAATGTTTGTCAATTTAAGTCTTGGGCGCAAGAGCAAAAGATGAGTGACGGTGAAGTTACAGCATTTAAGCAATCAGTGGCTATAGTGTCTAAAAAAATAAAGACTTTGAGTACTGATTTTGTACAGTACAAGCATTTGGATTTTCTATCAAAAGATATTGAAACTTCGGGAAAAATGATTTTCAAGGAACCTTATTCCTTGCTTTGGCAATATAAAAAACCATACAATTATTCAATCGTTTTCAAGAACGGCAAGATACTTATCAATGACGAAGGAAAGAAAAGCGCCGTAGATATTGGAAGCAGTAAATTGTTTGGAAAAATCAACAAACTGATTGTTGGAAGCGTGAGCGGAGATTTATTTGATGACAAGGAATTCTCTATTTCGTATTTTAAAAATAAAGATCAAAACATCGCTAAGTTTATTCCCAAAGATGCGACTCTTAAAAAATATATCAAACAAATCGATTTAACTTTTGACAAGGAAGATGCGACTGTGATTCAGGTTAAATTATTGGAATCCTCTGCAGATTATACCCGAATTGTCTTGAAAAACAAAGTAATCAATGCCAAAGTCGATGAAGCATCTTTTTCGAATTAGTATCATAGCCTTTTTATTGGCATCATGTGCCGGTAATAATGTTGTTAAGGATTACAAACCCGTGCCTTTGGAAACAGCCGTTTTTGATGTTCCCTATTTTTCAAATCAGGAAATAGATTATGTGTATAAAGCCAATATTTCAGTCTATGGAAATGAGCTGACGGGGATTTTTATTGCAAAAAAAATAAACGATACCACGCATAGAATTGCTTTTACTACCGAATTTGGTAATAAGCTGCTCGATTTTGAAATTTCCGAATCAGATTATAAAGTCAATTTTATTCTGGAAGAATTGGACAGAAAGTTATTGATAAACACTTTGGTAACGGATTTTAGATTGCTTTTGCGAAGTCATTATACCGCAAGCAATCAATTTGATAACGGTGAGGAAAGCGTTTATGAGACTTTGGACAAAAATAAAATGAATTATTTATACGTTTCGAAAGGGACAAATAAGTTAAGTAAAATTGTACACGCTACTAAAAGAAAAGCAAAAATTAACCTCTATTATACTTCTAAAAATGATATTTTTGCCGATAATATTATCATCGAACATAAAAATATAAAATTAAAAATCGAACTAAATTATTTTAACCAATAACTGAAATTATGAATAAGAAAAATCAATTAAACAAAGGTATACTGGTTTTGTTTCTTGTCTTTTTTGGAATGTATAATGCTCAATCTCAGGTGCGTTTTCAGCCTGGTTTTAGAGGCGGAGCCAATTTTTCTCATTTTACAAAGGGAGATTACTACTATTATGATGATTCTTCGGATACCAGACGTGATGATAATTACTCCTCAATAACAAATTTTTACCTTGGTTTTTATGCAGGTTTAAAATTGACAAAATATTATACATTACAGCCAGAGATTAATTATTCAGCCCAAGGCTCTGATTATAGTTCAGTTGCAGGTAACAGAAACTTGAAAGTTGATTATTTGTGTCTTCAGATGATGAATAAATTTACATTTACCGATAAATTTAACTTACATGTTGGACCAACCCTTGAATTTGTTGTCGATAAAAACTTCGATGTAGATGCTGATGTTGATTTGGCTTTTGTACTAGGTGCTGGTGTTAACTTTACTCGTAATTTGGGAGTTGAATTAAGGGTGAAAAAAGGAATTGTACCAGTAATTGATTTTAGCGATTCAAATCATACAAATGTTGTGTTTTCTGTAGGTGCTACTTATACATTTGATACAAAATAAGCCATGAAAAGAAGATTAATTACTATTATTTGTTTTGTATTAATGGGAATTGTACAATCAAATGCGCAGGTGACTTTTGAACCAGGAATAAAAGGAGGTGTCGTTTTTTCCAGACTAACAAATTTTGATTCGGATTTTAAAACCGGTTTTTATCTGGGAGGTCAATTAGCCATAAAATTCAACAAAGTCTATACTTTACAGCCTGAACTGGTCTTTTCGCAACAAGGAGCAAATGTTGAATACTATAATGGAGTAGGTATAGATCCATACAATCCAAATATTCGATTAGAATATCAGACAGAAAAACTTTCAATTGATTATCTTTCGTTGAGTGCCATAAACAAGTTTTCCTTTGGAACCGGTTTCCATTTTATTGTTGGACCTTCATTGGACTTTAAGGTTAATGATAGTTTTGAAAAACTTTATACTTCTAGCGATTCCCCAATTGGATTTGATTTTGCCATCGTTGGAGGATTTGGATTTTCATTTTCCAATGGTTTATCTCTTGATGCCCGTTTTAAACAGGGATTAGTTGATATTTACGGTAATAACTATAATACGAATATAGACAGCAATAATAATGGTAATTATGATGAAGTTGTTTTGAATCAGTCATTTCAGCTTGGTTTGTCCTATTCATTTGATATAAAATAAAAGTATGCTATTAAAAGATTTCTATACAATAAAAGTGTTGGAAAATACTGTTGATTCCAAGTATAAGGCACAAATCACAATCAATGAAAGGCATGAAGTTTTTCAAGGACATTTTCCTGGAAATCCTATTATGCCTGGTGTGTGCATGATGCAGATTATAAAAGAGTTGACAGAACAAATTACCACATGCTCATTATTTATGGAATCTTTGAGTAATGTTAAGTTTATGGCCTTGATTAATCCATTTGTAAACCCGGATCTGCTTTTGGAGCTGGATATAAATACAACGGATGATAATTTGGTTAAGGTTAAAAATGTCAGTTATTTTGACCAAACGGTTGCCTTGAAATTAAGTTGTGTTTATAAGAAAGTGTAATAAATACCGTACCTAATTTTGGTGTCATGAAGACTACTTTTCTTTTTATTTTCCTTTTTTTCGCAAATCCTTCGGTTACCGAAATCAGGAAGTTATATAAGACTGCCGCTGCCACGGAAAGCGTTGCAAAAGATATGGCAGCAAAACTGACAGATGTTACCAAAGAGGATAACAAAGTCTTGGTTGCCTATAAGGGCGCATCAATAATCATACTTTCCAAATTAGAAAAAAAAGTAGTCGACAAATCTAAAAAATTCAAGGAAGGAGCGGCCTTGCTGGAATATGCCGCTACAGCCGAACCCAATGCCATTGAGATACGAATGATTCGTTTGAGCATTCAGGAAAATGTGCCCAAAATAGTCAATTACAGAGGGAATAAAAAAGAAGATAAAAAGTTTTTATTGGATCATTATAAAGAACAGACAGGAGTCTTAAAAGCGTATGTTGGTGAATTTATTTCACAGTCCAATAGTTTTACCGCTATTGAAAAACAATTGATTGAATAGCTTAAGAATTAAAAAATGAATACTAGTTTTTCAGAAGCAAAACGCATGGATCAGCATAAGGTTTGTGTTATTATCCCAACGTATAATAATCATAAAACCTTAAAACGGGTTATTGATTCGGTTTTACAGTATACTTCTGCTATTATTATTGTAAACGATGGTTCTACAGATAGTACTGTTGAAATTCTGAAGGAGTATTCAAGTTTGGTTCAAATTCACCATCCTAAAAATTCAGGAAAAGGATTGGCTCTTCGAAATGGCTTTAAGAAAGCTTTGGCATTGGAGTACAATTACGCCATCACAATTGATTCCGACGGTCAGCATTTTGCATCTGATATTCCGATTTTTTTAAATAATCTGGAAACAAATCCAGATTCGCTTTTAATTGGAAGCCGTAATATGGTTCAGGAAAATGTGCCTAAAAAGAGCAGTTTCGGAAATAAATTTTCAAATTTTTGGTTTTGGTTCGAAACCGGAAATAAATTGGAAGACACACAATCGGGTTTTAGATTATATCCTTTACGAAAAATTCCGGTTCATTATTTTACTAATAAATTTGAGTTTGAAATCGAGGTTATTGTTCGTTCGGCTTGGAAAGGTATTCCGGTAAAGAACATCCCTGTTCAGGTTTTGTACGATCCCAAGGAACGAGTTTCCCATTTTAGACCATTCAAGGATTTTACCCGAATTAGTATTTTAAATACAGTTTTGGTTGTTATCGCTTTAGTGTACATTAAGCCTAGAGATTTTTTTAGAAAACTAAAAAAAAAAGGACTTAAACAATTTTTTCTAGAGAATGTACTCGAAAGCAATGATTCGAATACCCGAAAATCGGCTTCAATTGCGTTAGGCGTTTTTATTGGAATCTGTCCTTTTTGGGGATTTCAAACTATTTTGGTATTGTTCTTGGCTGTTTTGCTAAAGCTTAATAAAGCTATTGCTTTCGCATTTTCCAATATAAGTTTTCCTCCTTTCATTCCTTTTATTATTTATGGTTCGCTCAAGATTGGAAGTTATTTTATTAGCAGCAGTAAACCATTGGTATTGAACATGAATATGACATTTGATGATATCCAAAAAAATATTGCTCAATATCTTGTTGGAAGTTTTATTTTAGCGACTTTTATGGCCGTCCTTTTTGGTCTTACAAGTTATTTGTTATTGACTTTGGCTGGTAATCTAAAACACAAAAAACAACTGCATGCAAAATAAGTTATTCGATTTATATACATTCATAAATTCCAAGAAATTACTTTCGTTTGGTATAGCAATTTCGATTGTATTTGTTTTGGGATTTTTGGCATTTAGAATTTCTTTTCAGGAAAATATAAATCAATTGATTCCTTCGAATGATCAGTCCGGAATAACCTCAAAAGTATTGGATCAGGTTAATTTTGCCGATAAGATTACAATCATAATTTCGACCAAGGAAAATGGTTCATCGGAGTATCTTACTGAGTATGCCAATGTCTTTTTGGACAGTCTGGAACCTTGTAAACCTTATATATCCAAAGTTCAAGGCAAGATTGAAGAAGAAAATATTCAGGAAACTTTTGATTTTGTATACGATAATCTGCCACTTTTTCTGGATCAGAAGGATTATGAACATATTCAGGAAAAACTGCACAAAGACAGCATTGCCAATACTGTCGCTGCCGACTATAAATCGATAATTTCTCCTGCCGGATTGGTGTCTAAGGATTTTATTCTGAAAGACCCGCTGGGCATTTCCTTTATTGCCTTAAAAAAAATGGAGCAATTAAGTGTAGGTGATGACTTTGCTATCCAAAACGGATTTGTTTTAACCAAGGATAGGAAAAATTTATTGCTTTTTATTACGCCCAAATTAGCAACGAATGAAACGGATCAAAACACGTTTTTTATCAGTAATCTGGATAAAATCAAGGCAAATTTAAATCGGCAGTTTAGAGGCAAGGCAGAGATGAGTTACTTTGGTGCGACACCTGTAGCCGTTGCCAATGCTACGCAAATTAAGTCAGATGTTCAAAATACATCTATATTTGCGGGTGTTACCTTGATTTTGATACTTGCTTTTTTTTACAGAAGCGTTACCACTCCAATAATTATTTTTATTCCTTCGTTGCTCGGAGCTTTGTTTGCCTTGGCGGTTTTGTATGTCTGTAAAGGAAGCATATCTGCTATTTCTTTGGGTATAAGCTCTATTTTACTGGGAGAAACCACGGATTATTCGATATATGTTTTAACCCATCTGAGAAACAACAGGAATGTGAAATTGGTATTCAAGGATATTACAAGACCGTTATTGCTTTGCGGAATTACTACGTCAATTACATTTTTATGTTTGTTTTTCATCAAATCGGAAGCGTTGCAGGATTTGGGTATTTTCGCTGGATTGAGCGTTGTTGCCACTACTGTTTTTTCAATAATCCTGATTCCGGTTTTATACAAATTTGATTCCAAAAAGTTTATCCAAAAACCAAATTTGATTGACAGTTTAGGTGCATTTTCGTATCATAAAAGCAAGTTTCTGATAGGTTCAATGCTGGTATTGCTAATTGTTTCGCTTTTTACGTATTCAAAAGTTACGTTTAATAATGATCTTTCGGATTTGAATTTCATGACTCCCGAGCTGAAACTGAATGAAAGAAAACTGGATAAAATTGCCAATAACAATGATTCCAAATCTATTTATCTGGCTACTTACGGTAAAAGTTATGACGAAGTTATAGCCAAGAACAATGCTCTCTTCAAGGTATTGGAAAAGGATAAGGCTGGGAAAGATATCCTGAATTTCAGTTCTATTGGTGGAATTGTTTTTTCTGCCGATGTTCAAAAGCAAAAAATCAACGAATGGAATTCTTTTTGGGATTCACAGAAAAAAGCAGATTTGAATCAGGCATTAATTAGCGAAGGAAGTCATTATGGCTTTAAAGCTGATGCTTTTTCAGTTTTTTTTGATTTGCTTGACAAAAGCTTTAAGCCAGTCACTATTGATGAATATCTTAGAGTGAAATCTTTTTTTCTGGATGAATTTGTGGCACAAAAAAATGGATTTTTTACTATTTCCACCTTAGTGAAAGTAACCAATGAAAAAAGAGATGTTTTTGTAAATCAAATTAAAAAACAGCAAAATTTGGTTGTAATTGACAGGCAGGAAACTAACGAAACATTTTTAGGAACTTTAAAAATGAATTTCGAAAATCTCGTTGATTATTCCTTCATTGCAGTATTTTTAGTTCTCATAATAGCTTTTAGAAGAATTGAATTGGCTATAATCAGCATCATTCCAATTTTTACAAGCTGGATTTTTACAACTGGACTTATGGGACTTTTTGGGTTGCAGTTTAATGTTGTTAACATCATCGTTTGTACGTTGGTTTTTGGAATAGGAGTAGATTACAGCATTTTTATGACTACGGCGTTACAAAAGGAATTTACATTCGGGAAAATCGAATTGCCAAGTTATAGAACCTCAATTTTACTTTCGGTAGCAACCACGATTTTGGGAATGGGAGTACTTGTTTTTGCCAAACATCCCGCATTAAAATCGATTTCATTGATTGCCATTATCGGAATATTTTCGGCGCTGATGATTACATTTATTATTCAGCCGTTGATTTTTCATTTTTTTATAACCAATAGAGTAAAAAAAGGAAAAGCTCCGTATGAAATTAAGCGATTGGTACATTCCGCTCTGTCATTTACCTATTTTGGATTAGGATGCGTGGTATTGTCATTGGGAAGTGTCGTTATGATGGCAATTTTGCCTTTCTCAAGAAAATCAAAATTAAGAGGATTTCATTTTCTGATGTCGAAATTCATGCATTCGGTTTTGGCAAGTTATCCTTCGATAAAAAGAAAAATAGTTAATACTTCAAAAGAAACCTTTGATAAACCTGCCGTAATTATTGCCAATCATAGTTCGTTTCTCGATATTTTGGCTGTTGGTATGTTGAGTCCAAAGATCATTTTCTTGGTAAGTGATTGGGTTTATAATTCGCCGGTTTTTGGGAAAGGGGTTCGTTTGGCTGGATTTTATCCCGTGTCAAATGGAGTGGATAATGGCGTAGAACATTTGCGTTCCAAAGTGCAGGAAGGCTTTTCAATAATGGTTTTTCCTGAGGGTACACGATCTGAGGATAATGCGATTAAGCGATTCCATAAAGGTGCTTTTTATTTGGCAGAACAATTAGAATTGGATATAGTTCCAGTAATCATTCACGGATATTCTGAAGTTTTGCCCAAAGGTGATTTTGTTATCAATGGTGGGAAAACAACAGTGACTATTTTGGATAGAATTAAGTTTGGCGATACTTCTTTTGGCACAAATCCTGCAGAGAGAACTAAAAAAATAAGCAGTTTCTTTAAACAGCACTATAAAAAACTGCGTTTGGAATTGGAAGGTTTGGATTATTTTAAGGCCAAATTAATGAATAGTTATGCTTTCAAGGAAATTCAGATAGTAAAAACGATAAAAGATGATGTTAATCAAAATTTACGGTTATATTTTGATTTAAATAAATGGATTGATTCTAAAGCTAAAATACTTCATTTTGGAAATGATTATGGGCAATTGGATATACTTTTGGCATTACAGGAACCTCAAAGAAAGATTGATTCGGTTATATTTTCAGAAGAGAATAAAGCGATTGCCAAAACTAATTATATACTAAAGAAAAGAACGATTCATTATTTGGATAAAGATAAATTGAATGCTCTGAAAAAGTATGATTTAGTATTGATTTCGAATGAAGAATCAGTGTCCAATTTGTTTGAAGTATGTAATTTGGCAAACAGAATAATCGTTTTGGGAAATAAAAACTTAAAAGAAAAAATAGTGTCATTTGGTTTTCAAACCGAGCATGAGACAGAAGAAATGATTGTATTAAAGAAAGTGATAGAATGAAAAAGCATTATGATGTTGTTATAATCGGAAGCGGATTAGGCGGACTTGTTTCGTCCATAATTTTAGCCAAGGAAGGCTATAGTGTTTGTGTGCTGGAAAAAAACAATCAGTTTGGAGGTAATTTGCAGACGTTTGTTCGTGATAAAACGATTTTCGACACTGGAATCCATTACATTGGCGGATTAAGCGAAGGGCAGAATTTATATCGATATTTCAAATACATTGGAATTATGGATAGTCTGAATCTCAAAAAAATGGACGAAGACGGATACGATATAATTTCTTTTGAAGATGTAAATATGGAGTTTCCTCACGCTCAAGGGTATGAGAATTTCACGAATCAGCTGGTTAAGTTTTTTCCTGAGGAAAGGGAAGCAATAAAAAAATATTGTGAAGCAATTATTAGCACCTGCGATACATTTCCCCTTTATAATTTAAGTGCTGAAGGACGCTATGACAATGACATCCTTTCTGTAAATGCAAAGGATTTTATTGCAAGTCTCACTGATAATAAAATGCTGCAGGCTGTTTTTGCGGGAAGTAATTTTTTATATGCAGGATGCGGTGAAAAATCCCCTTTTTATGTACACGCACTCACGGTTAATACCTATATGCAGAGTTCATGGCGCTGTATAAACGGTGGGAGCCAGATTACAAAACAGTTGATAAAACAGCTTAAAAAATATGGAGGTGATGTCTTTAAGTATAAAGATGTCAATCAGTTGGTTGTCGAAGACAATGCTATTACCACAGCGAAAATGAAAGATGGTACGAGTGTGACTGGAAAATATTTTATATCGAATATAGATCCCAAGGTTACCTTGAAATTAGCAGGAGAAAATCATTTTAGGAAAGCCTTTGTCAATAGGATTTCGAGTTTGGAAGGCAGTATTTCGGCTTTTAGCTTATATGTTGTTTTTAAACCAAAAACATTTAAGTACCTGAATAAGAATTATTACCATTGTAAAAACAGCAGTGAAGTCTGGGATGCTCAAGATTATAATGAGGAAAATTGGCCAAAAGCTTTTATGGCTTCGATGAATGCTTCCAAAAAAGATGATGGCTGGGCAGAGGGAATGACTTTTATTACCTATATGAAATATTCCGATTTGGAGTCATGGAAAGATACCTTCAATACCGTAGCCGATGTAAATAATAGAGGCGAAAGCTATGACGATTTTAAAACTCGTAAAACGAATCGTTTCCTAAAGGAAATAGAGAAAAAATTTCCCGGAATAAAAGACTGTATAAAATCAGTGCATACTTCTACACCATTGTCATACAGGGATTATATTGGAGGATATAACGGAAATATGTATGGCTATGAGAAAGATTGTGAAAATCCAATGAAGACATTTATTCCGTCAAAAACAAAGTTGGACAATTTATATCTAACGGGACAAAGTATCAATATGCATGGCGTTTTGGGTGTTACCATTGGCGCGGTTGTTACATGTTCCGAGATTTTAGGGAAAGATTATCTGGTAAACAAAATTAATCAGGAAGTATAGTGAAATAAACGGAACATTGTCATAATGTTTTATAAATCAATCGAGAGCCAAGAATAGTTGAATATGAAAAAACTTGCAGCATATATTTTTTTCCTTGCCTTATTCCTTGTTTCTTGCGGTACTTCAAAGTCGATGCGTCATCGGCCGGAGATAGCGGCGTATAATAATACAATACCTGTTGTTAAAAAACAATCTGATACCATTTTTTATACTGGAAATAATTTTTTGCTCAAAAACAAACAGCATTTATGGGAGCTTTATGTCGAAGGTGATCCATTGCAAAGAGGGTTGGCTATTGGCAGTTTAACGGACTCTTTGTTAAAAAAGCAGGAACATGTCTTTTTTGATAAGATAAATGAATTGATTCCTTCGGATTTTAAAAAATCATTGCTTCGAAATTTCCTAAAATGGTATAATCGAAAACTATATCTCAATGTTGATAATGAATTTCAAACTGAAATTTATGGGGTTTCCCAATATGCGCCTAAAGATTTAAACCATATTGCGCCCTCTTTTTTAAGAGATTTGTATCTGCATGGCGCTCACGATATAGGTCATGCAGTTCAGGATTTGGCAATGGTAGGCTGTACATCATTTGCAGCATGGGGGAATAAATCGGATGATGGGAGTTTGATTTTGGGCAGAAATTTTGATTTTTATGCAGGAGATGATTTTGCAAAAGAAAAAATTGCAGCCTTTATTAATCCAAAAGAGGGGTATCCATTTATGATGGTAACTTGGCCCGGAATGATAGGTGCCTGTTCCGGAATGAATGCCGAAGGATTGACCGTAACCATAAATGCGGGTAAATCCAAGATTCCATTAATAGCCAAAACACCTATTTCTATTGTGACCCGTGAAATTTTGCAATACGCTAAAACCATTGATGAAGCTGTTGCTATTGCCAAAAAAAGGAAAGTATTTGTTTCCGAGTCTATTATGGTTGGCAGTGCCAATGATAATAAGGCTGTTTTAATTGAAATTGCTCCTGATAATTTAGGTGTTTTTGAAGCTCCTGATGGCAATGAAATAATTTGTTCCAATCATTTTCAAAGCGATGCTTTAAAAGATAATAAAAGAAATTTAAATCAAATAAAAGATAGTCATTCCCAATACCGTTTTGACCGAATGACTCAATTACTGAATGAGAATCAAAAAATAACACCACAAATTGCTGCCAATATCCTCAGAAATAAAGAAGGAATAGATAATGTTCCATTGGGGTTTGGCAATGAAAAAGCCATTAATCAGCTATTGGCACACCACGGAATTGTTTTTAAGCCAGCTCAGCGGTTGGTTTGGGTGTCTGCAAGTCCATATCAATTAGGGGAATTTGTCTGTTATGATTTGAATACAATTTTCAAAAACAAAAAAGAGAATACTGCCGCTATTGTTTCATTGGAAAATTCAGCAATGAATATTCCTCCAGATCCATTCTTGAAAACAGAAGCTTATCAAAACTATATTCAATTTCGTATCGAAGACAAAAAAATGGATTCTTTTTTGACAAAAAAATCCGATTTGGCTTCGGGTCAATATCTGGATTATTATCAATCCTTAAATCCTGATTATTGGGTTGTTTATTATAAAGCGGGATTGTATTTTTATCAAAATAAAAAATATGACTTGGCTCAGGAACAATTCGAGAAAGCATTGACAAAAGAAGTTACTTCACGTGTTGAAAGAGAAAAGATTAGCAGTTATTTAAAAAAAGCAAAAAGAAAAAGATAATGATTCCAAAAATAGAATTAGCTTCCAAAGCCGATATAAAAGCGTTTCAAGAGCAAAAACTGCAGGAAGTACTGCGGTATGCAAATGCAAATTCGCCTTTTTATAGCTCTATCTTTGCCAAAAACAATATTGATGTTGCCAGTATAAAAACAATTGAAGATTTAGCTTTATTGCCTGTTACATCTAAGGAAGATTTGCAAAAGTATAATGATGATTTTTTATGTGTTCCAAAGAATAAAATTATTGATTATGCCACTACATCAGGTACTTTGGGCGATCCGGTAACTTTTGGGTTGACCGATGAGGATTTGGATCGTTTGGCTTACAATGAGGCCATTTCATTCGACTGCGCCGGAATAAAGGAAGGTGATCTGGTACAGCTGATGACGACAATTGATCGTCGTTTTATGGCGGGATTGGCTTATTTTTTAGGTCTTCGGAAAATGAAAGTCGGGGTAATCCGAGTTGGTGCCGGACTTCCAGAGCTGCAATGGGATTCTATTTTAAAATACAAACCTACTTACTTAATTACTGTTCCTTCTTTTTTGCTAAAAATGATCGAATATGCTGAACAGCACAATATTGATATTAATAATTCCAGTGTAAAAGGTGCCATTTGTATTGGAGAACCTATTCGGAATCAAGATTTTACAAGTAATACATTGTGCCAAAAGATAACGGATAAATGGAAAATCAAGCTGTATTCGACCTATGCTTCGACCGAGATGAGTACAGCATTTACAGAATGCAGTCATGGAGCAGGAGGGCATCATCATCCAGAATTAATCATTGTAGAAGTATTGGATGAAAACAATAAGCCAGTTTCAAATGGCGGATCAGGAGAACTAACGTTTACCACTTTGGGGATTGAAGCCATGCCGCTTATTCGTTTTAAAACAGGCGATATTGTGCAATTACATACGGATTCGTGTTCGTGTGGGCGCAATACATTGCGTGTAGGTCCTGTAATTGGCAGAAAACAGCACATGATTAAATACAAGGGAACTACTTTGTATCCTCCGGCAATGAATGATGTTCTGAATAATTTTGGGAATATTGACAACTATATTATCGAAATTTCATCCAATGATTTGGGAACAGATGAGATTTTGATAAAAATTGCAGTTCAGGATCCTTCTCCAGTTTTTCTACAGGAATTGAAAGATCATTTTAGATCCAAATTACGGGTAACTCCCAAAATTGAATTTACTGCAAATGAAATTTTGATTCCATTAATTTTTAATCCAAACAGCAGAAAGCCTATTCGTTTTTTTGATAATAGAAAAAACGCACTTTAAACAAAAAACGTTCATACGATATTCTTAATTTGGATAATTTATAATAAAAAAAGATAAGAATCATCGCTTTCACAACAGTTTTATAACTCACAGCCCTAAACATGTCAAAGTGTTTGGGGCTTTTTTTGTGGCATAATTAATTTGCACAAAATTCAGAATTCATTCAGAATTGATTTTGTATTTTGTATTGATTTTTAAATAGTTAACAATGAAATGTATTAGCTTCCTGACAGCATTTTTTTTTACTTACAGTTTAGCAGCGCAAAATACTGCTACAGATACACTTGTTGTAAAAAATGACACGGTCAAAAATTTAAAGTTTAACTATAAACAATTAATCATTCCAAGTGTATTAATCGGTTATGGTTTTATTGGATTGAATAGCGATCAGCTCAAGGGCTATAATCTTGAAGTTCAGGATGAAGTGACTGAAAATATTGACCAGAAGTTTTCCATTGATGATTTTATGCAATACGCACCTGCGGCTTCGGTTTATGCTTTAAATGCCTGCGGTGTAGAAGGAAAAAATAACTTGAAGGATCGCTCCATTATATTGGCAGGTTCATATCTTATGATGAGTGTTGCGGTTCTTTCTTTAAAAAACATCACACACATAGAAAGACCCGATGGTTCCTCGAATAACTCTTTTCCTTCGGGGCATACCGCCACTGCATTTGCAGGAGCAGAGTTTCTTTGGCAGGAATACAAGGACAAATCTATCTGGTACGGAATCAGCGGTTACTTGGTTGCGGCTAGTACAGGTGCGTTTAGAATTGTCAACAACCGTCACTGGCTTACAGATGTAGCTGCAGGAGCAGGAATTGGGATTCTAAGCACTAAAGCAGCCTATTGGATTTATCCGTATGTAAATAGAAAAATTTTCAGTTCCAAAGCCAAAGAAAAAAAAGTGTCTTCAATAGTACTGCCTTATTACAACGGAAAGCAATTGGGCTGCGGATTGGTGATGCAGTTTTGATTGAAACTACATATATTCCAGTAGATTTTTTACGCAATATTGTCATTCCTGTAAAAGTATGGTTAAGACAAAACGAATTACTATTTGAACATCAAAACATATAAATTTATTACAGGGGATTTCATCATTATCTTCTAAAACTTATAGCTATACCCAAACCGCACCACCTGAGTTTCATAATAATCTTTGCTGTTATAGCTAAATCCATTGTCCTGAATTTCTTTCTGGATTACCAATGTATTAAACAGATCGGTTATATTCATAAAAATTTCTCCTTTTCCTTTTTGGATTGTTTTTTTAATTCCTGCATCGACAGAAAATCTGGAATCCACTTTTCCCTGCGGAATAATATCTGGTGCAAGATAAATCATCGATACCTGACCTTTTAAGGTTTTATCAAACTGCAATGTACTGTTCCATTTTAAGTTTCCGGACATCATTTTCTGACGTTCGCCATAATAAGTACTTGGAACTGGATATAAATTAGTTACCGTAAAAGCATCTATCGTATTTTGATACAGATTTCCGTTGACATTAAACGAATACCAAGAGTTTATTTCTTTGGAATATACCGCTTCAATTCCCGCTGAAGTGCTTTTGTCGGCGTTTTGAAACACATTATAAATGATGTTGCTGTCAGGAGCGGTGGTAGCAATTCGCGTGATGGTTCCATTTACGATTCGGTAATAAATGGAAGAAGTGAAATAGCCTTTCTCCATACTTTTTTTATATCCCACTTCATAAGCACTGGTAAATTGCGGTCGAAGCGCCGGATTCCCAACTTTTATGATTTCGGCATCATCATATTTTGGAAAAATACGAATATCGACTTCATTAGGCCTGTCCACTCGGCGGTTGTAAAAAGCCGTTATTTTATTCTGGTCGTCTATTTTATAACCCAATCGCAGGTTTGGAAAGGGTTCTGTGTAGTTGTATCCGTCACTTTTGTAAGTAGGATGATTGGGATTTACATCATATTTTAAATCTACATATTCGAGACGAAGTCCCAGTTCTGCTTCGATTTTATTGGTTTCATAAATATAATTGGAATATAATGCCGGAATGATTTCTTTATAAGTTGCCCAGCCTCCTGCATTTGCATCAATAGGAGAATTTTCTCCAGGGAAAAACTGCATGTTAGTTGGGATTTCTCTGTGTCTAAATTTAAACCCCGTTTCAAAACGACCGTATTTCAAGGGCTGAACATAATCCAGATTTACATCAACTACTTTTTCATCCGATAGCAGTTTGAAAGCATCTTGTCCTGTAAACGTCGGCATGATATTAGTAAAGAAGTATTTTTCATCTTCTCTATGATACGTATAATTAATTCCGGCATTCAGTTTATGCCCTGCTTCTTTGAATTTGTGTTCATAGGAAACACTTGCCATAACAGTTGTTTTCAATTCGTCTTCCAAAAACTGCCAAAGACGTAGACGCTGCGAATAATCTTCATTAAAGAAAGGTTCTTCCCCGTGATCGATAATTTTTTCACTTCCAAAGAGACCTGAAAAAGCAAAGGTGTTCTGGTCGTTATAATTCCAGTCAATTCCCGTTTTTATCGTTGTAAAATGAGTATCGCGGTTTCGTTTGGTCTGCTGATTGATTACGGTTCCATCATCATAAGTCCGTGTTACGAATTCATTTTTATTAAGTGTTTCGGTATAAAGATAATCGGCTTGTAAATAGGTGTTTATTTTATCTTTGCGATAATTCAGTGACAGCGAAGGATTTATTTTTGGAGTTACCTGATACTGTGGTGTAATAGTTGGCAGGTTTTCTTTACGTACCCAAAGCGCGCCAAAACCGGAAGCGATTCCGACCTTTCCATTAAATCCTTCCTGTTTGTTTTTTTTGTAGATAATATTGATGATTCCGGCGTTTCCGTTGGCATCAAATTTGGCCGATGGATTGTTGATGATTTCGATTTTTTCAATGACAGATGCCGGAATGTTGTCCAAACCGGATTGATTGCCAAAACCAGTCAAAGTAGTTTGTTTGCCGTCAATCAAAACCATTACTTTTTCGTTGCCGCGCAGCTGAACTTTACCATCGTGAACGGTAACTCCGGGTAAATTCTGCATCGACTGCAAAACCGATCCGCCGCTTTGAGCAATATTATCAGCGACAGAGAAAACTTTTTTGTCCATTTTGGCACTCACTTCCTGTGTTTTAGAATTTACAACTACTTCAGATAAAGTAGTGCTGTCTTCTTCAAGACTGATAGTGTTTAGGTCAAGAAAATTAGACAAGTTTCCAACAAATACTTTTTGCGTTATTGTTTTGTAACCAATTGTATTGATTTCCAACGAATAATTACCAGATGGCACATTTGTGAAATTAAACCTTCCTTCTTCATTGCTTACCGTTCCAAAAAGGCTCTTTTGGTCTTTGGCCGATTTTAAAACAATATTGGCATAAGCAACAGGATTTTTGGATGTTTTATCTTTAATTAATCCGTAAATGGTGGTAGTGGTGTTTTGAGCTGTTATATCAAAAAGAGTAGTTAATATAAAAGACAGCAGTAAAATTATTTTGAATCTCATTTTATTTAGTTACTATTTTAATTTGTTAAAAGAATAGTACAAAGGTCAAAATCGATTCTGTAGTAAGTCTGAATTTTTAGAATTTAATCACGGCATTCGCTTTTAAAAGTTTCTGACACGAATTACACTAATTTGCACGAATTAATGATGCTATTTAATTACACAAAATATTCAAAACTGTAAAAATTTGTAAAATTCGGTTTCAATTTTGATATGAATTAGTGTTAATTGGTGAAATTCGTGTTTATCTTTTTTTAAATGCGAATGCTGTGGAATCTAACGCTGAAACTGTGTAATTGATTCTCAAAAGCGTATTTGATTTCCCAATTATTGAGTTTGGTTATTTTTTTGATAATGGCCAGACCAAGGCCATTTCCCTGAGAGGAAGGATTTATTTTGGAAAAACGATTAAATAACTTATCAATTGCTAGCGGAGCCTTTCCTGTATTGGAAAATATCAATTGATTGTCCTGAATACAGATGATTATTTTGCCGTTTTTCTCGTTATGACGAATGGCATTCAAAAATAAATTATTGATTAAAACTTCGGTCAACGCCGGATTTCCATTGATAGAAAGGGCAGTCTTAAATTCAGTTGTAATGCTGACCTTTTTGGCTTCGGCCTGTTCGATGAAAAAGTCCAGATGTTTTTCGATATAATCATTTAAAATGATAGTACTTTTTTCAAGATAGCTTTCATTATCAATTTTGGAAAGCAACAAAAGGTTTTTGTTCAATCGGTTAAGTCTTGAAACATCATTGTTTAAAGAACTTATAATAGAGGATTGTTCTTCATTGAGTTCCAATTGTAATAAAGAATCAATTTTGGTCTGAAACAAAGCCAGCGGTGTCTGCAGTTCATGTGCAGCATTTTCTATAAATTCCCTTTGGTTTTTATAAATGGCCGTATTTTTTTCAACAAGCTGTTCAAGGCTGCTGTTGAGCTGATTAAATTCATCAATATCAGTAGGAGCGAAGTTCGGAGATTTATTTTTATCAATTTCAAAATCATGTATCTGATGGAGTGTATTGTAAAAAGGCTTCCAGATTTTTGCCGCAGATCTTTTTGATATCCAGATAATTCCGATAAGTAGGATAATTATAATGCAAAGGAACATGATGGCAATATTTACTACCATTCCTTCCATTTCTACAAGATTAATTTTTTCAGTATACGTATATTTTTTGCCGTTTATAGTAACGGGTGCATAAATAACGCGGAAAGGTTCTTCTTCTTTCGCAATAGAATCATACATCATTTTGCCAAAAATAGAATCTTTTGTTTTTCCCATATCAGGAACAATCATGACATTATGATTGTATTTGTTCCAGGCTTTGATATCGTCTTCCGTGAAGTTTTTATAGCTTTCTTTTACAAATGCACCTTTATGAAAATGGAGCACTTCATCTGTTTCATAGATATAAAGCCACTGGCTGATGTAATAAAATACAGGAGCGGACACTAACAATATGATAATGGCAAAAGCAAGAAAACTGCTGGTGGTTTTATGTAATAGTTTTTTACTCATTTTCCCATTTGTAGCCTAAGCCATAAATTGTTTTGATGTAATCACCGCTTCCGGCTGCATTCAGTTTCTTTTTTAGATTTTTTATGTGGGCGTAAATAAAATCGTGGTTGTCGAGCATATCGGCCATATCGCCCGAAAGATGCTCGGCAATGGCTCCTTTTGACAAAACTTTTTTATTGTTGCCAATTAAAAACAGCAGTAGGTCTATTTCCTTTTTGGTCAGATCCAGTTTTTGGCCGTTGACAGTTACCGTTTTGGAGAAAATATCAATACTGATTTCGTTGAAAACGACATTGTTGTTTCCCTGAAAATTCTTGCGTCGGATAAGCGCCTGCATACGGACTAATAATTCAGAAAGATGAAACGGCTTGGTAAGGTAATCATCAGCACCAAGATTGAAGCCTTCGATGCGGGTGTCCAAATTTTCTTTGGCAGAAATAATAATGACACCTTCGGTTTTATTTGTGTTTTTTAATTCTTTTAAAATAGTAAACCCGTCGCCATCAGGCAGCATTAAATCCAATAATATACAATCGTAGTCGTAATTATCGATTTTGTTAAGGGCCAATGCAGTATTGGAAGCAGTTTCACATTGAATGCCGTTGGTCTTGAAATAATCAGCAATGCTTTGGGCAATTGCCAGTTCGTCTTCTATAATTAAAATTTTCATACTGCAATTTACAAATCAATTTTGACGTAAAAGAATATTTCCTCAATGAGGAAAAATATTTAAAGTTATCAAAGAATAAAATTCAAAAAGAATTCAGAATTGGCAGATAATTTTGCTTTAAAAAAAATACGCCCTGCAGGCCATTCTATTCTAAAAATGAAAAAAATCCAGTTCTTAAAACCACTAATTAATTTTGTATTAATTGGCTTGTCAATCCTCAGTATTAGCCGTTTTTTATTGTTTTTGTTCTTTAGGAGCCGTGTTGTCGAAACTCAAAATTACGGATATATTTTTCCCATTGGACTGCGAATGGATCTTATTGTTTTGTGTTATCTTCTTTTTCTCCCCGTAGCTTTGATTATTTTGCTTCCAGATTCATTCCTAAAGAGGATTCAAGGTTTTTTTACGGTTTATTTCATTTTATTTTTAAGTATTCTTTTGTTTATGGAGATGTCAACCCTTGATTTTATTAAGGAGTATGACACAAGGCCCAATAATTTATTTATTGATTATTTGATTTACCCGCAAGAGGTTGTAGGGACTTTAGTCAAAAGTTATTTGGCATCGATACTCATTACCATGATTGTTTTAGCGGGTTTTATATACGCGTTAATCCGATACCGAAAACCGCTTTTTGGAATCCAGCCAACAGTTTATAAAACTAAATTATTTCTATTTCCAATTGTAGCATTCTTTGTGTTTTTTGGTGCGAGATCCAGTTTAACTTCCAAAAGGCCAATAAATGCAAGCGATGCAGTTTTTTCTACAGACCATCTTACCAATTCTCTGGGATTAAATTCATTTTACACCGTCGGTTTTGCATTGTATTCGATGAAAAACGAAAAAAATGCAGAGAAAATGTACGGAAAAATGGATTATGCCGAAGCAATTTCGAGGGTAAAAAAATATATGAATGTAAAACCGGAAGATTTTTCCAATGATTCCATTCCGTTATTGCATACTCAAAAAGCCGACAGTATTATTACAAGACCATACAATGTTGTTATTATTCTCGAAGAAAGCTTGGGAGCTGAATACGTGGGTTCGCTGGGAGGTCTGCCATTGACACCAGAATTTGACAAGCTGACAAAAGAAGGAACCTTATTCACAAACTTATATTCAACTGGTACCAGAAGTGTGCGGGGGATTGAAGCAGTTGTAACCGGTTTTCTGCCATCTCCGTCTGAAAGTGTTGTAAAATTGAATAATTCACAAAAAGATTTTTACACAATTGCATCGCTATTGAAACAAAAAGGATATGATACCAGTTTTATTTATGGCGGAAAAGCTAATTTTGATAATATGGGTTCGTTTTTCAATGGCAATGGATTTGATACTATTATTGATGAAGATGATTATGATTCAGGCAAAAGTGCTTTTCACGGAACTTGGGGCTGGTCTGACGAAGATGTTATGGCAAAAGCCAATAATTATTATAAAGGACTTGGCAGCAAACCCTTTGTGTCTTTAGTATTTTCTTCTTCTAATCATGAGCCTTTCGAATATCCCGAAGGAAGAATCAAGCCTTATGATAAAGCAAAGAATACTGTGGATAATGCAATGAAGTATGCCGATTATTCCATTGGGCAATTCTTTAAAATGGCCAAAAAAGAATCGTATTATAAAAACACCATTTTCCTTATCATTGCAGACCATAATACCAGAACTTATGGAAATCATCTTGTTCCGATCAATAAATTTCATATTCCTGCGCTGTTAATTGCTCCTGATGTTGAAAAAGGTGCTAAATATGACAAACTATGCAGCCAGATTGATATACAGCCAACATTGCTGGGAAAAACAGGAATGGATGTAAAAACGCCGATGCCAGGAAGAAATCTATTTAAGTTACCAGACGCAGCACAGGGACGCGCCATCATGCAGTTTAATGACATTAATGCCTTTCGGGTTGGAAATGAAGTTATCATTATGCAGCCTCATAAAACGCCTTTGCAGTTTCATGTTGAAAAAGATACAGTCTTCACTCCAGAAAAGCTGAATAATGATTTAGCCAAAGATGCATTGGCACATATTATAACTGCATTTTATTTATACAATCAGCAAAAGTATAAGCTGCAATAACATAATAATTTTAAGATTTTGAGCCCTAAGCGTTTTTATGCTTAGGGCCTTTTTTGTTGTTCTGGATGAAAATTATGTAAGCAATTGACAAAGTGTTGTAAAATTACAGCATGCCCATTACTATAAATTTGGAAAATCAATAAAATAGTGAATTCAATATTTATAACTAATAAATTAAGAAAGATGAAAAAGTTTGTATTAATGCTGCTTCTTGCAGTAAGTTCGTCCAGTATATGGGCACAGACACCTAAAGTAGTTGTAAGCGATAAAGACGGATGGCACAAAATAGGTGAAACCGTTGTGAGTTTAGATAAAGAAACGGATAAAATTATGATTATAGGCGCCAATCGTTTTGCTGCCGTAAAGATTAAAGTCACTGAGGCGCCTATCCGTTTAGAATCATTTGATATTTTTTATGATAATGACCAGCAGAAAAATGTTAAGATAGGCCAGGAAATTAAACATGAGGGCGAAACTTCAGTGGTAGATCTTGGTGGTGAAAAAAATATCAAAAAGGTAGAATTCTACTATCACACTATAGCTGACAATAAAGATAAAAAGGCGCATGTGGAGCTTTGGGGATTAAAAACAAATCCTAACAAATAGTATAGTTTAAAGTTGTTATTGCTAAATGTACGATTATGCCTTGGACAAAAAAAGATTATCCTGCAGCAATGAAAAACCTGCCAGTTAAAGTGCGCAGCAAAGCAATTGAAATTGCTAATGCAATCTTGGAAGAGGGTAAAATGGACGATGAAGGCAGAATTATCGCAACAAGCATCAGCAAAGCCAAAGAAGCGGTAAATGATAATGCCAAAAAATAAAGCTGATTCAAAGTAAATCCTGGCACCGATTATAGTATATGGGGGTATCTATGATTATTACTTCGCCTAGGTTTTTACAAAAAATTGAATGAGCTGAAGTCCATCGATAATATGAGTCAGGTAGGTATGGCTCAGATTAAAGATGGCAATTTAGACTTGAGTAGTACAAGTCAAAAAGGGTTAGATGAATATTCTAACCCTTTTTCTTGTTTTTAGGGTTTAATATTTTGCTTTTCAGTGTGTTATATCGAGTTAAAATAAAATTATGAAACTTTATAGCGAAATTCTATAACTCTATTGATGAGGAGATTACGAAATTTGAGTAGTTATGAAAAGGAATCTAAAACCAGCTTAAAATGAAAAATATTTACTTAAATGCAGCAAAAACAAAAGATGTTTTTAATGATCTTAAAGATAGTTTTGGAGGGACATTAATAGCCGATAACGATGAATTCAATTTGGAATTTGCATCAGTTTTAGCTAGAGGCAGCATTAAAGGAAATGTATTTTCAGATAAAGTAACTTATATACAGTTCGATGTCATTTTTCACGACCATCTAAGGCTAAGCATGGAATCGCTTGGAAACTCCCCGATTTTCTTTGTGTATTGTACACAAGGCAATCTTCGGCATAGTTTTGGAGAGCGGGGCGAGAAAAAGTCTATCAAAAGACAACAGATGGGGGTTTTAAAAAGCAATTTCAGCGTTAATAGTATACTGCATTTTGAAAAGAACGTGCCAATAAAGTTTTATATAATTAACATTGGCACAGGTAATATTTCTGATAATGATCCGTATGATGTTTTAATCAAAAAAATAAGAAAAGTTTTTTTTAAAACCAAAGAAAACTATCTGGATATAAACGATCAGAATTTTAAAATAGCTGAGAAAATCGAGAAGATCAATGCATTGCCACACACAGGTATGGTTCGGAATATATTTATTAATAGGCTGCTGGAAAACATTCTGGAACTGGAAATACAGCAGCATACAGATGTAGTATCTGAGGTGGGAGAAAAGATTAATTCTTTCATATTACAGCAGATGGATGAAATAAATAAAGTCACAGATTATATTTTAAATCTTTCTTTGGAATTATTTACTACTGATTTTATAGCACAAAGATTTTGGAAGCTGATACATAAAATGCAAAAAGAATTTAAGCTGCTATTTGCCAGATCAGTGCACGATTTTCTAGTTTATATTAGGATTGAAAGAGGGATTTAAGATTCGAGTTAGCTGAAACAGCACGCAATATATATAGAAAACAGCTTTAAACCAGCTGTTTTCTTGCTTTTAGATATTTTATAAAAACCACCCAATGTCATCTCAAAAATAATTAAGTCATGGAAAAGAAAAAAGCATTCCCGAAACAAGAGCAGGCACTTCCTGGATATGAATATAAAATGAATCCAGAACCAGAAATTATCCGGGAGAATTACAAAGGCAGCGATAAGCTAAAAGGCAAAGTAGCATTAATTACTGGCGGTGATAGCGGTATTGGCCGTAGTGTGGCAGTTCATTTTGCAAGAGAAGGCGCAGATTTGGCTATTGTTTACTTTAAAGAAGATAAAGATGCTATAAAAACAAAACAATTGGTAGAGGAAGAGGGAAAACAATGTCTCATTATCAGTGGTGATCTGAAGAATATTAAATTCTGTGAGAATGTTGTAAAGAAATGTGTTAAAGCTTTTGGATCATTGAATATAATTGTAAATAATGCGGCGGTGCAATTTCCAAATGAGACATTGGAAAAAATAACTCCCATACAATTGCATACCACTTTTGAAACCAATATTTATCCCTATTTTTATGTTACCAGATTTGCTTTGCCACATTTAAAAGAAGGTGATTGTATTATCAATACAAGTTCTGTCACTGCCTATAGAGGAAGCGAGCATCTGGTAGATTATGCCAGTACCAAAGGCGCAATTGTCAGCTTTACAAGATCGCTGTCGGCTGCACTTGCTGATAAAAAAATCCGTGTCAATGGTGTTGCTCCTGGTCCTATCTGGACACCGCTTATACCTGCAAGTTTTGATAAAGATCATGTTACTGTTTTTGGGCAGAATACACCTATGGGCCGGGCTGGACAGCCATCAGAAGTAGGGCCTGCTTATGTATATCTGGCTTCCGAAGACAGCAGTTATGTTACTGGACAGTTCATTCATGTAAACGGTGGCGAAATGGTGGGTGGCTAGGCAATTTTTTGATGGTTTATTTTTTGTAATTCAACAGCATTCAAAATTCCGGCCGTTCCTGCAGTATTGTTGAAATACACAAAGCCGGGTTTTGTTTTATTTCGAGTGATGATATTATTTATTGTTTTTAACTCTTCGGTTGAATATTCAGAATAAAACATTTTTTCCCGCCCATGGAGCCGGATATAAATAAATGGAAATTCAGTAAAAACAGTTTCGGGCAATTGCGGGTGGCTTACACTGCAAAAAGTGATGTTATTTTTATTCAATTCAGACCAGACTTCTGGAATCCACCAGCTTTCATGACGGAATTCAATGATGTTGTCAAAATTTAAATCCAGCTGATCGATAATGAAAAGCAATTTTTCTTTCGAATATTGGTAACTGGGAGGGAGTTGAAATAAAATGGGACCCAGCTTGTCTTTTAATCCATTATCGCAGATAGTATAAAAATCTTTCATCAAAGCTTCGCAGCCGATAAATTTTCTATAATGTGTAATTTCCTTTGGCGCTTTAACTGAAAACAAAAAATCATCTGGTGCTTTTTTGTACCAGTTGTCCATAATTTTCATGGTTGGAAATTTATAAAATGTACCGTTCATTTCGTAGGTGTCAAATTGCGTGCAGTAATATTCGAACCATTTGGACGAAGGAATGTCCTCGGGGCAAAATATTTTTTTCCAGTAGGAATTATAAAAACTGGAACAGCCTATGTAAAGTTTTTTTTCATAAGTACAATGTTTGGCAATCAGGACAAAAAAAACTTCTGCGCTTCTTCAGTCCTGTTTTTTTATATTGAATGGGTGTATTGCATCTGTGGCAGATTTTCTTGGTGTAGGCCAGCCAATGGTTTCGGAGCTGGTAAATTTTCTTCCATTCCAGAAATTCAAAACTGTATATGGAGCATTGATTTATAATTTCATCCAATAAATCAGGAGGAATTTTGCCCGTTAAAGATTCGGGATGAACAAAGGTTCTGTAAAGCACCTCGTTTTTGATTATATTTCCAACGCCCGAAAAAATATCCTGATCTAATATGACATCGCAGATCAATTGTCCAGAGGCTTCTTGGAGTTTTTTCTTTGCCGATTGTGGATTCCACTCCTCATTCATTACATCTGCCGACCAGTCATAATGTAAATTAACATTGCCTTCCAGGAATTTTATGGAACAAGTATATAGATTGAGTTCACCATTAGGAAAAACAAGGCTTAATCGGGGAGTGCTATCCTTCCGCTCATTGATTCTATAAGTTCCAAACATCAGCAGATGGACTTTCAAAGTAAAATCTTCAAAACAGATTAAGAAATGTTTTCCCCAGCTTTTGAAAGCAATAACCGTTTTATTTCTCAATCGGTTTATATCAATACTGCTGTTTCCCGAAACAGATATTACTTCACGGCCGGCAAATTGCTGCACGGCTTCTTTTAAAATCACTATGGAAGGACCTTCTGGCATATTATTTCATCATTTTGGAATTAATCAAAATTAATGTCAATGAAATCATTCCACTTATATCATTTATAAAGAACATTATATGATTTGCAGTTCAATAATGTTAATTATGAATCATGTAAGATTTTGACGAAAATCTGTAAATTTTTAATTGATAAATAAAATAGTTTTGAATATTCACTTTAAATTTAAAACATCATGAAAAAGATAATCCATGTAAACAGAATAATATTAGGCGCAGTTTTTTTATTAGTGCTCAATTCGTGTAAAAATGAACCAAAACACGAAGATCCGGTTCAGACTCCTGACAAAGAGAATGAGACAAAGTTTGAAACCAAAGACATAGCAGATGATTCAGCATTTTTGACCGAGGCAGCATCAATAAACCTTATGGAGGTGGAAGTGGGAAAACTTGCCCTGCAAAAAAGTTTACGTAAGGATATCAAGGATTATGCTCAGATGCTTATTGATGATCATACCAGATCATTAGATGAATTACAAATGCTGGCAAGCCAAAATACAATTACGCTTCCTGCTGCCATTTCTGATGTGGATCGTGAAAAATATAACGAATTGAATAAGTCTGGAAATGAATTTGATAAAAAATTCATCGATATGATGGTCGAAGGTCATGAGAAAGCAGTTGATAAAATGACTCAGATTTCTCAAAAAGCAACAAATGAAGATTTTAAGCTTTGGGCTTCACGTCAAACCAGCGCTTTCTTAAATCATTTTGAAGAAGCCAAAAAGCTTAAAGAAAAGATTTAATTTCCTTATAATGAGAATGATTGCCTGAAAGTTTATAAGGCAATCATTTTTGTTATATGATATACAATAAAATCAATCAGCTGACTGTTTTTTTTCGATTTCAGCAATCTCTGCTTTTTCTTTTTTGATGGCTTGCCTTAGCAGCGCCATTAAGCTCATATAAATATTAGCAACAAATACCAAGGCAAAACCTGCAATTACAAAACCTTTCCAGCCTGGCAGCAGTAATTTATAGTCAGAAATAACGAGAAAAAAAATAGAAGTATAATGACTGAAGCAGTATTCGCAGGTGAAAAGATAAAAGAATTTCCGTTCCATTACTGTGCGTCTATTTTGAGAACGCCTGATGCACCAGTCTCTGGGTTCACGAAAAATTTCTTCATGAGTTACCGTCCAGCTGATGCAGGCAATAGGCACAGCCAATACAAAAAGCCATATCAGTTGCAGGCTAATATTCATCGTAAGTTATTAATTGTCTATCTGCTAAAGTAAAATTTATAACACATAAATTATTATACAATTCCTTGTATGTGTTTCAGATTTTTCACATCAGATCCTCACATCTCAAAAATTAACAGCCTTTAATTTTATAAAAGTTCTGGTTAATTCTGTAAAAAATTTCAGATAATAGGCTTTAGATTTGAAGGATGTAAAATTTTTATTATGAGACTCCAGAATATAATGCCAGCTCTTATTATCCTTGCAATTGTTTCTTGTACAACAATTCCCGAAGGGGTTACTGCAGTTGCTCCATTTGCGAAAGAAAAATATCTAGGGAAATGGTATGAAATTGCACGATTAGACTTTAAATATGAAAAAGATTTAAACAATACAACTGCAGAATATTTATTGAATGAAGATGGTACAATAAAAGTTTTAAACCGTGGTTATAACGTTAAAAGCAAAAAATGGGAACAGGCTGCAGGAAAGGCAAAGTTTGTAGATAGTGATAAAATAGGCATGTTAAAAGTCACATTTTTTGCCCCTTTTTATTCTGGCTATAATGTAATTGCCATTGATCCAGATTATAAATATTCGTTAGTTGCCGGTGAAAGCTTAAAGTATTTATGGATTTTATCGCGGGAGCAGACTATTCCTGAAGAAGTGAAAAATAAATATCTAAAAATTGCAGAAGAAGCAGGTTTTCCAACTTCGAATCTTACTTGGGTACAGCACGACAAAAAATAACTTTACATCTAAACCCTTGCATAATCACCTTTCCAGCGCTTGATTGCTTTTTTGATCTCAATTCCAGAAAGATTTTCAGATAGTGTTTTTTTAATCAGTTCCTCCAGCTCATCATCTGACGCAAATCGTAATGCAAATAGCTGTTCTTCTTTTAATCGATGCTCAAAATGCTCCATTCTTCGTCCAGTTAGAGAAAAATAACGATAGCGGAGTTCCAAACGGACAATTCGGTTTTGAAGCATTAATGCATAATGCTGTCTGAGCATAAAACCCAAGCCAAACAGCACAATAAATATACCGCCTATAAAAGACCAGATCAATTTATCTGTAGTTGTAATTGCAAAATATACGCTAAAACTCAGCAAAAAGAGTATTACAGGATAGTAGACAAAATGATGGGGTGTATAATAACGGATATGATTTTCAAAAGACTGTTTTTTCATGATTTTTATACATGTACACCCATAATTTCATTGAAAAGACCAAAAACTTTTAATAGCCAGACAACCACAAGGATTACGACAACAATATTAAAAATGTTTTTGATTTTGGGATCCATAGGGATATAAGTGTTTATTAACCAAAGAAGCACCCCTACAACAATTAATACTAGCAATACAGTAACTAATGGCATAATAAAATGTTTTATAAGTTATATTCAAATGTATTTCACTTCTTGTTAAAACACTTTACATAATTATTTGAAAGCGTTATATAATTCAGTATTATCTAATAAATGAAAAACGCTGCAAAACCAAAGTCTGCAGCGTAATCAAATTAAATAATAAAAAAAGGGTATTTTTAAACTGCTGAAAATTTACTCCAATATCAGTTCGGCTAAAGCTTCTTTGCTGAATCCTACAAGTTCATTGGTTTTTCCTGATTTTATTTTGGCAGTCCAGTTAGGGTCAGAAAGCAGCGGTCTTCCAACGGCGGCCAAATCAAAATCGCCTCTGTCGAAACGTCTGTTCAATTCGTCCAAGGAAGCCGGCTCAGAACTTTCGCCTGCAAAGGCGCCAAAGAAATCACTGGAAAGTCCGATAGAACCAACCGTAATAGTTGCCGCACCGGTTACTTTTTTGGCCCAGCCAGCAAAATTCAGATCCGATCTTTCAAACTCCGGCTCCCAGAAACGGCGCTGTGAACAATGCAGAATATCCACTCCGGCATCCACAAGAGGCGTAAGCCAGGCATCTAATTCCTGAGGTGTTTTGGCCAGTTTGTAATTGTAATCCGAAGGCTTGAATTGAGAGAAACGCATAATCACAGCAAAATCATTACCAACTTGTTTTCTGACTTCTTTTACCACTTCAATAGCAAATCGATTGCGTTCTTTTATCGTTTTGCCGCCGTAAATATCGGTGCGTAAGTTGGTTTCAGGATTAAAGAACTGGTCAATTAAGTAGCCATGCGCGCCGTGAATTTCGATAGTGTCAAAACCCAATCTTTTGGCATCGGCCGCCGCTTTTCCAAAAGCAATTATAGTATTTTCAATGGCCGCCTCAGACATCGTATTTCCGTTATTGAAACCAGGACGGTTCAATCCTGACGGCCCTTCAAAAGGAACCGGCGGTACCCAGCCCGAATGGTGGTTGTCCATAATCCCCATGTGCCAGATCTGCGGTCCCATCTGACCGCCTGCTGTGTGGACTCCGTCAATCACTTTTTTCCATCCGTTTAATGCTTCACTGCCATAAAAATGAGGAACATTAGCATCATTCGATGACGAAGGACGGTCAATAACTGTCCCTTCAGACAATATCAATCCCACTTCGCCCTCGGCTCTTTTTTGATAGTAAGCAGCAACGGCATCAGTCGGAATTCCGTTGGGAGAAAAGGAACGCGTCATAGGCGCCATTACGATTCTGTTTTTAAGATGCAGCGACTTCAGGCTGAAAGGTGTAAATAAATTATTTGTGCTCATATTTGTTATAATTTTAGATTAGTTTGTTCGTAACTATTGAGTAATCATACGTTTTTTTTGTCATTGGAGGAACTAAGCAATCTCATTTGCTGAATCTGCACGGTGCGTTGCTCTCTGGATGTGATTGCTTCGTTCCTCGCAATGACAAAGCAGGACTAAAATCGGGTATTATCTCCAGCCGCCACCCAGCGAACGGTACAATTCCGTGTTGGCGGTAAGCTGTTGTCTTTTAATATCGGCCAGTTCCAGTTCGCTCTGCAGTAAATTGGCCTGAGCAGTCAAAACCTCCAGATATTCGGCCATACCGTTTTTGAATAATAAGTTGGCATTTTTGATGGCTTTCTGTAATGTTTTTACTTTCTCCCGAAGGAAATTTTCCTGCTGTTCCAGTTTTTCTACTTTCACCAAAGCATCCGATACTTCGCTGACCGCTGTTAAAACCGACTGCCTGAAATTTAAAACGGCTTTTTCTCTTTCCGCGACAGCGATATTATATTGCGTTTTCAGCTTTTTGTTATTCAGCAATGGCTGTGTCAAACCTCCCGCAACTGTTCCGAATAACGAAGCAGGAACATTGAACCAGCTGCTGGATTCAAACGAATTTAAGCCGCCTTGGGCTGTGATTCTTAAGGCTGGATACAAATCGGCTTTGGTGATGCCGACATTTGCATTCGCAGATTTCAGAGCCAGTTCAGCAGATTTCACATCCGGTCTTCGGCTTACCAATGAAGACGGAATTCCAATCGATGCATTGTTTTTTACTTCAATAGCGCTCAGACGAATCGTTCTTTCTTTAGCATTCGGAAAAGATCCTGTCAGAACACTCAGTGCATTTTCCTGAATCGCAATGTTTTGTTCCAATGAAGGAATCAATTGTGCCGAATTCAGCTGCTGCGCCTCCGACTGCTGAATGGCTAACGAAGTGACTTGTCCTGCATCGTATTTTAATTTGATGATTTTGGTCGTACTGTCATTCAGTTTCAGGTTTTGTCTGGCAATTTCCAGCTGGGCATCCAGCATCAAAAGATTGTAATATCCCTTAGAAACATTGGCAACAATAGTCGTCTGCAGTGCTTTTTTTACTTCTTCAGATTGCAGGTAATTGGCATAAGCACCTTTTTTCTGGTTTTTGATTTTTCCCCAGATATCCGCTTCCCATGAAAGTGAAGCCCCCGCAGAATAATCTTCAATGTGTTTCATACCCAATGCCTGATCCAGCGTTCGTCCCGTAAAACTATTATCTGACGGATTATTGGTATTGGCAGTTACCAATAAATTCACCTGCGGAACATTGCCCCATTTCGACTGTGTGAATCTATATTGCGCAATTTCAATGTTTTTTGTGGCAATCTGCAGGTCGTTATTTCTGGCAACGGCGCTGTCAATTAATTGGACAATATCTTTCTCCTTAAAGAAATTTTTCCACTCCAGATCACCAATACTGGCGGTGTCTTTTGAAACCGATGCATTCCTGAAATTGGCAGGAAAAGCATCTTTTGGAGTTTCAATATCCTTCGAAACCGAACAGGATAGTATTGTGCTGATCAGAATGACGGTCATCACGGTTTTAGTTATATATTTTTTCATATTATAAGTTCATATTTTAGTGCAATTTTATTAGTCACAGATTAACACAGATTGGCACAGATTTTTTTATAAACATTTGAGAGAATCTGTGAAAATCCTTTAATCTGTGGCGAATTTTATTAGTTACAGATAGTCATTTTGTTTTTATTAAATTTCTGTACAATTATCTTTTTCACTGTCAAGATCTTTTGACACTTTATACGCTATGTACGTTAGGCTGATGATGATGGCCATCAGAATTGTTGTGATATAATTTTCCATTTTTATTTTCGTGATTATGAATTACAGCCACTGGCTTTCCAGTAACTTTTTCTTGTAAATATTGGAATACGATGAACAAAACCGGGATGATTAACAGCCCTAGAATTACTCCCGAAACCATTCCTCCGGCGGCACCAATACTGATGGAGTGGTTACCCTGAGCCGATGGACCTTTGGCACTCATCATCGGAATCAATCCAACTACGAAAGCCAGCGAAGTCATGATAATTGGACGCAGACGCAGTTTCGCTGCATCTATCGAAGCTTTGACCAATGCCTGGCCCGATTTTCGTTTCTGGACGGCAAACTCAACAATCAGAATCGCATTCTTGGCGAGCAGTCCGATGAGCATTACCAATGCCACCTGCACATAAATGTTGTTTTCAATTCCAGTTAATCCAATGGCCACAAATACCCCAAAGATTCCGGCTGGAATGGACAGGATTACTGCTAATGGCAGAATGTAGCTTTCGTATTGTGCGGCAAGCAGGAAGTAAACAAATATCAGACACAGCAGGAATATAGTCGCCGATTGTCCTCCCGAAGAAATCTCCTCGCGGGTTTGTCCTGAGAATTCATAACTGTACCCTGATGGCAATTGCTGTGCAGCAACTTCCTCAATGGCTTTAATCGCATCTCCCGAACTAAATCCGGGCTTCGGAATCGCATTTACCGAAATAGAATTGAACAGATTATATCTCGAAGCGGTTTCAGAACCATAAATACGGGATAGTTTTACCAGCGTATTTATTGGCACCATTTCGCCGTTTTTGTTTTTTACAAATACACGGTCAATCGCTGTCGGATCGGCTCTGTCGGCAATATCTGCCTGAACAACCACTCGATAATATTTTCCAAATCGGTTGAAGTCGGATGCCTGCGCACTTCCAAAATAGGCCTGCATCGTCTGCAGTATGTCTTTGACTTTTACACCCAATTGATCGGCTTTGGCATCATTGATATCCAATTGCAATTGCGGATAATCGGCTTTGAAACTGGTAAAAGCGACAGCAATTTCAGGACGTTTCATTAATTCTCCAATGAACTGCTGTGAAATATCGCTGAACTTATCCAATTTCCCGCCTGTTTTGTCCTGCAGTACCAAATCCAAAGCTTCCACATTACTAAATCCGGGAACTGTTGGGAAACTGAATACAAAGAAGCTTCCTTCTGAAATGGTGCCTAATTTTCCCTGAACATCGGCCATTATTTCATCAATATTTTTGATTTTCCCGCGTTCTTCATTGGGTTTCAGCAGTACGAAAACCACTGCCGATGAAGGGCTGGTAGAATTTGTCAATAAGTTGAAACCTGAAATAGCAGTTACAAATCGGGAAGATTCCAAACCTCTCAAAGTATTCTCTGCTTTGGTCATTACTTTTTGAGTTCCGTCCAACGAAGTTCCGGATGGCGTGTTTACTGCAATGGCAATAAATCCCTGATCTTCGGTTGGAATAAATCCAGCCGGAGTCGTTTTTACCATTACAATAGTGGCAACAGTAATTAATGCCAGACCTCCTAAACTTACCCATTTGTTGCGGATTAAGAATTTCAGTCCGCCCACATAACGGTTGGTCAGTGATTCAAAACTGCTGTTGAAAGCGGTAAAGAATTTCTCTTTGAATCCTTTTTGCTCGGCAGGCGCATTATGATCCTGCGCTCCGTGATTGTCTTTTAAAAATAAAGCGGCTAGGGCAGGGCTCAATGTCAAGGCATTAACAGCTGAAATAACAATTGCAATGGCCATCGTAAAAGCAAACTGACGATAGAAAACTCCCGTAGAACCTTCCATAAAACCAACTGGCAGGAATACTGCAGCCATGACCAGCGTAATCGAAATAATCGCTCCGGTAATTTCGTGCATTGCTTCGTGAGTAGCTATTTTTGGAGACAGACGTTTGTGTTCCATTTTGGCATGCACTGCTTCGACAACCACAATCGCATCATCGACCACGATACCAATGGCTAGAATTAAGGCGAAAAGAGTCAATAAGTTAATCGAAAATCCGAATAACTGCATGAAGAAGAACGTTCCCAAAATCGCAACCGGAACCGCAATGGCCGGAATCAGCGTCGATCTAAAATCCTGAAGAAACAGAAACACCACGATAAATACCAGAATAAAAGCTTCCAATAAGGTATGTTCTACCTGTTCAATTGACTGATCCAGCGACACTTTGGTGCTGTAGAATATATTGTGTTTTATTCCTTTAGGGAAATCTTTCGAAGCCTTAACCATCAGTTTGTTAATCGCAATCTGAATGTCATTCGAGTTGGAACCCGCCAGCTGAATCACACCAATAACAACTCCCTTTTTACCATTCAAACGTGTTAAACTGTTGTAGGAGTAAGCACCGAGTTCCACTCTTGCCACATCTTTCAATCGAAGGATGGAACCATCGGCATTGGAACGGATGGCAATGTTTTGATAATCTTCGGGTTTGGTTAATTTTCCTTTGTATTTGATAACGTATTCGAAAACTTCGTTGCTTCTTTCGCCAAATTTACCCGGAGCAGCTTCCAGACTTTTGTCCTGAATCGCAGCCATAACTTCATTTGGCGTTACATTGTGCGTGGACATCTGCGTTGGGTTCAGCCACACTCTCATCGAATAGTCTTTTACACCGCCAAAAATACTGGCAGAACCCACTCCCGGAATACGTTTGATTTCAGGAATAATATTGATCTGTGCATAATTGGCAACAAATGTCTGGTCGTATTTGGACTCATCGTCGGTGTACATACCGATGGCCATGATAAAGCTATTCTGCTGTTTGGCAGTGATAATTCCCTGCTGCACAACTTCCGATGGCAATTGGCTTGTAGCCTGAGCCACACGGTTCTGAACGTTCACCGCAGCCTGATCGGCATCTGTTCCTAGTTTAAAGAAAACGGTAATGGCTAAAGTTCCGTCATTACTGGCAGTAGAGCTCATATAAGTCATGTTCTCCACACCATTTATTGATTCTTCCAGCGATGGCGCCACCGAACGTAAAACCGTTTCGGCATTCGCTCCCGGATAAACTGCGGTAACCAAAACCGATGGCGGTGCAATATCAGGAAACTGTTGCAGCGGCAGTTTGGTAAGTCCCAGCACTCCTAAAATGACCAGTAAAATGGAAATAACGGTGGCCAGTACGGGTCTTTGTATAAATATTTTGAACATATGTAAAAATTATTTGTTGTTAGTGATTTGCGCAATTTTAGCAGCGGATTTTTCAGGCTGGATCAGCTGTCCTTCCTGAAGTTTGTCGATACCGCTTAATACAATCTGGTCGCCGGTTTTCACACCGTCTTTGATAAGATAGTTAGCACCGCTTTTGCCGACAATAGTGATAGGGGTTTTAGTGACTTTGTTTTCTTTGTTTACTGTGAAAACAAAAACTTTGTCCTGCATTTCTACCGTAGCCGATTGCGGCACCAAAATAGCATCTTCATGTTCCATTCCTAAGCGGATTTTTCCTGTATTTCCGGAACGCAAGGTTTTGTACGGATTGGAGAATTTCGCTCTAACGGTAATGGCTCCTGTGGTTTTATCGAACTGACCATCGACCATATCGATTTTTCCTTTTTGCGGATAAGCGCTGTTATCAGCCAATAGTAATGTAACCGGAGGCAGGTTTTTGATTTTGTCGCCAATGCTGTTTCCTGCATATTTTGATTTGAATTGGATAAAATCAGTTTCGCCCAAAGAGAAATACGCATACACTTCGTTAACATCCGAAAGCGTTGTCAAAGCTTCGATATCATTGGCAGAAACTAAACTTCCTTGTTTTTTAGGCAGTCTTCCAATGTAGCCGCTAACTGGTGCAGTAATATTGGTATAACCCAGATTGATTTTAGCAGATGCCACAATTGCTTTGGCCTGTTCGATATTGGCAGCAGCAATTTTTTGAGAAGCTTTGGCGGTTTTTAATTGATAATCCGAAACGACTTTATTTTGAACCAGCGGTGTTAGCTTATCCACTTCAAGCTGGGCGTTGATGTAAGCCGCTTCGGCAGCGTGAAGACTGGCCAGCGCATTGTTTAACTGCTCACGGAAAGGGCGTTCGTTGATTTTGAATAAAGACTGGCCTTTAGTTACATAAGCACCTTCATCGACCAAAACGCGGTCTAGATTCCCGCTTACCTGCGGACGGATTTCCACATCTACCGTTCCCTGTATGGCTGCAGGATATTCAGAGTCAGTTGTGGTGTTCTCAGTAGTTACTGCCATAACAGGCAGGAGTGGGGCGGGTGCAGCAGCGGGTGCCTGCTGTTTATCGGCACAGCTGATTAAAAAGGCTGTTATAAGGCTTAGAAATGTAATCTTTCTCATGATTGGAATTGAATTTAATTGAATGTTAGGTATTATGTTTTTTGGAATAATCGTTTCAGAATTCATGCTGTTTTTTAGTTAAAGATTACTATTTCTGTGAATTGTTAATTCTGAAATAAACGTTTCAGAATCAAAGCTGTAATTTAAAAATTCGTATGCGTATTGGGAATTATTATCTGAAATAAACGTTCCAGAATTAGATAAAAAAAAAGAAAGCTATTTAAATATGTTTTTAATCAGGAATTCTGACATTTTTTTGATTTTGATTGGATTTTGATTAACGATGTAAGATTGTTTCCAGCCTGTAAAGGAGGTTGCAATATACTCAGCCATTAATGATGCATCTTCTGAATTGTCCATTTCACCATCATCCATAGCTTTTTGAACTATTGTAGCCATAAATTCAATGAAAATATCATTTTGCTTACTCATTACATTTCGTACTATGCTGTCATCCGGAGCAATTTCGAAAATCGTTTTCATTCCCAGACAGCCTTTGTCGCAGGATACAATCCAATCTGCTTTATCTGTAATAACTTTCAGCAATGCTTTTTTGGCCGATGATTCCTTGGCAACTTTTTGTTTTAGTTCACACATGGCATTATCAAAATAATTGCCAATGCATTTCATAAATAACTGATGCTTGTCGCCAATAGTATTGTATAAACTGCTTCGGTTAATCTGCATGGCATCCACAAGATCCTGCATAGAAGTAGCATTATATCCTTTTTCCCAAAAGACATTCATTGCTTTTTCTATTTTTTCGACCTCGTTAAATTCTACACAGCGAGCCATAAGATTTAATTTTCACTTTGCAAATGTAAAACTATTTTTGAAACAAGCGTTCCAGAATCAATATTTTTTTGGATTTTTTTTCAAAAGAGTAAAGATGGCTGTGCGTAACTTGTTGATTTGTATTGTTTTGTATGGATATGTGTTAAAGCAAAAATAGGAATAACATTCTTCTTTCGCTTACATTATATTGTTGTTTAACAAAGTAATTTCAGTGATTGTGATACGCAAGTTAATAATACAGAAAGTTTATTTTTTTAAGATGCCTTTTTCGACGCTTTCGTTTATCAGGTTTTCTGCATAATTCCAAATTGAACTTGATCCTTCCTTTATGACTTTCTTTTTTTCATACACTTTATCGTATTTGACATTAAATTCAGCCCATGTCCCTCCATTATTTGAAGTGTTTTGGAGTAATGGTTCCAATCTGTCCATTGATTTGGCAAATTTGGCTTCGTTGGTTTGCCCAATCTCAAATTCTTCCCAAATCGATATGAATTCTTCAGCCTGTCCTTTAGGCAGTATTCCAAAAATCCGATTGGCAGCTGCTCTTTCTTCGTCGGTATTGGAATGGTTTTTTGCAGTGTCATAAATAAAAGTGTCGCCGGCATCAATCTCTACAATATCATGAATCAAAACCATTTTTATAACTTTTAAAATGTCAATAGGAGCATCCGAATGTTCTGCCAGGACAATGGCCATCATAGCTAAATGCCAGCTATGTTCTGCGTCATTTTCGTTTCTGTCGCTGTTAAATAGTTTTGTTCTGCGCTGAATGTATTTGATCTTGTCTATTTCCTTGATAAAATTGATCTGCTGTAATAGATTGTCTGATTTCATTTTTTTTATTCTAATATTTGTTCTTTATATGGCTTACACGACTGCTAAATTGGCTTGCAAAATTGATTAGATAAAATTTTTTCATATAAATCCCGATATAATTTTAAATAGCTAAAGTTGCTTTCAAATTTAAAGCTATTGTTTTGAAGTTTTCTATTCTGAGCATGATTTATGTTGCTTTTGCATTATAAATTTTGATGATTGCAGTTTCTGCCAAGGATAGCAGCGGAAAGCCCGCAAAGGAAGAGCCCTTAAAAAACAAAACCCAAAACAGCGACCGGAGGAAGCTCGTTTTGGGTTTATGTTTTTTTGGGCGATGACTGCGGACTTGCAGTGGATAGCCTGTTTAGGCAGCTAGATTCTAAACTTGACTTTCTGGCGGCATTATTAAAGAATTAGTATCTTCACTAAAAAATTAGTAAAAATATTAATCAATTAGTTTTGCTACTAATTAATTAGTAGTTATATTTGTCAAAAGATTTTTTATTATGATAAAATTAGCTAAACGGGAAGAGCAGATTATGCAGGTTTTTTGGGATTTGAATAAAGCCTTTATTAGGGATGTGATTCCGCTGCTTCCAGATCCGAAACCGCATTATAACAGTGTGGCGACAATTGTGAAAATTCTTGAAGAAAAAGGATTCTTGAATCATGAAACTACTGGGAATATGCATTGTTTTTTTCCAGTAATCAGCAGGGAAGAATATCAGCAGTTTGCGCTGAAGGATATCGTGAGCCAGTATTTTGATAATTCGTACCCGAGAATGCTGGCATTTTTTGCAAAAGAACAAAAGCTAACCGAAAATGAATTGGATGAGATAGTTAACATCATTAAAAACGATAAAGCATGATACCATATATTCTGTACACTGCCCTTATTCTTTCGGCTTGTTATGTGTTTTATAAGCTGCTTTTGCAAAATGAAACTTTTTTCCATCTGAACAGATATGTTCTTCTTGGATGTATGATTTTGGCATTTATGCTGCCATTGGTTCCTGTGCCACAGCAATTATCATTACGAAAAGTTACAGCCGAAAAGCATATTCCGCTGGTAAAAACAGCTGCAGTCAAAAACAATGCTATCGAACTGAAAGCACCGCCAGTGCAGGAAGTTTTTGCCAAACAGGCAGAACAGACATTTAATGTTGATATGCTATTGCAATGGCTGGTGTATTTGTATTGGTTTGGTGTTATCATCTTTGCTCTTAACTTTTTGATGCAGGCATGTGTACTGCTCTATAGAGTCTATTCGTTATCGGCAATTCAGGATGGGAAATTCCGTATTGTCGAAATAACCGGAGATAAAGCTCCTTGTTCATTTGCCAATAATATTTTTATCAATCCCGAAAAATACGAGTGGGAAACCTATAGCCAGATTCTGCAGCATGAAAAAATTCATATTGAGCAAAGGCATACTATCGATTTACTGTTGGCCGAAACAGTTATTATTTTTCAGTGGTTTAATCCTTTTGCATGGCAATGGCGCAAGGCATTGGAGAGCAATCTGGAATTTTTGACTGATAACGAAATGCTGCAGCAGGATACTGTTGAGAAAGAGAGTTATCAGTTCAGCCTGCTCAAAGTAGCGGCACCCCATTTTCCGTTGAGTCTTACAACTAACTATAATCAATCATTAATCAAAAAACGAATCATTATGATGAATTCAAAAAAATCAAGCGTGCACACGACATGGAAATATTTTTTCCTGCTGCCTTTATTGATTTTGTTTGTCTGCCTTTTTAATCAGCCGGCAGCGCAGAGTCAGAATCTAAATTTAAATGACGAGCCAAAAGAGCAGTCCAATATTCAAAACGGAATGGATACTGAAGGAAGCTGGTTTGCAGTTATTAAAGGCAATACTGTTAACATTCAGTTTAAAAGCGGTGAGGATAATAATTCTTCGACTGCTTTTCAGCTGAGTGAACTCAAAGGATTTACAAAGGACATGAAAGGAGAGTTTACCTTAACGCGTGAAGCGGGTACCATGTATTTTGAAGGAAAATTTGAAGGTAACAACGGAATGGGAACTTATAAATTTACGGCAGATAAAAACTTTGCTAAAGATTTGGCAAAAGAAGGAGTTACCGTTTCGGATGAAAGTGATCTTATGATTTTCTTTATGGTAAATGTAAAAACTTCGTATGTAAAAATGCTGAAGAAAAACGGTTACAAGGATATTGATAAAGATCAATTGATCCCTCTGGTATCATTAGATGTAAATGAAAATTATGTTTTTTCAATGAAACAGGCTGGAATTCCTGATTTTGATCTGGAAGATTTAATTCCTTTTAAATCTATGGGAATAGATAAGGCTTTTATCGATGAGATACGTCAGGCTGGTTATAAAAACATTTCTGCCGATAATATTATTGCATTAAAATCTCAGGGTATTAACGGCAAATTCATTACCGATTTTCATAATTCGACAAATAGTAAAGATGATGACGAAAATGGGGATAATATTATCGCATTTAAGTCTTTGAATATTGATAAAAAATTTATTGATTCTTTTAAAGAATTAGGGTATAACGATCTTTCCAATGATGATCTTATGGCTTTGAAGTCATTAAATATTACTCCAGCATTTGTACAGGAGTTTGAAAAAGTGGGTTATAAAAACATTAAACCTGATGATTTATTTGCTTTAAAATCTATGGATATTACTCCAAAATATATTGATGAATTTAAAAAGACAGGTTATGATAATCTTAAATTTGACGATTTATTTGCCTTAAAATCACAGAATATAACCTCAGGTTTAATTGATGAATACAAGGCTTTTGGGCTTAGCGACCTGAATATTGATAATATTACAGGCGCTAAAGCTATGGGAGTTTCGCCTGCTTTTATTAAGTCAATGAAAGAAAAGGGGCATAACTTTAAAACTCTCGAAAAGTATATGGAATTGAAAGCTGTTGTTGGTGTTAATTAAGAACCGATTCTATTATTATAAAAAACAATCAGGTTGTAAGACTGAATGTAAGCACTCAAGCCTAAGCCGAATTTTCGGTTTGGGCTTTTTTCTTGTAAAAAATGTGCTAATAATTAAGCATTCTGCAAAAAAAATATATTAAATCACAGGGATAAGCTTTATTTTTACAGAAGCAAATAGGCTTAATTTCCTTAACATAACATGAAAAAAAAATCATTATCAACTTTTTTGCTCCTGATTTGCCTAACAGTCTCATCACAGCAAAAGGAAAAACTTAACAGCACTGCTGAAACTGGCATTTTCGAAATCAGCAATCCTGATTTTACTGTAAGTCCTTATACAGGAATGACCAAACAGCATTGGAGAGATGCTGCATTATATTTATTAAAAGGAGCCTTTAGTTACATCCATACCTTGGATGATCCTATGAAGTTTCCGAAACAGCCGGGCGTGAGCTATCCGCAGGATGAATCAAGGGTTCCAACAGAAAAACTGGAAGGACTCTGCAGAACCTTATTTATTGCTTCTCCGCTTTTAAAAGAAAATCCCGATCTGGTAATAAATAATATCAAGGTGGGTGATTATTATCGGTATCAAATAGCGAAATTAATTGACCCGAGCAGTCCTTCTTATATTGTTCCAAGGACAAAAGACGGCGGCCCTAACCAAAACCTGGTTGAGTTTGGGGCATTGGCAGTTTCGATGCTAACCAATCCGGAAGTACTGTGGAATCCATTGCCACAAGAACAGAAAGATGCATTAGCAAAAGCAATGCTAAGTTATGGAGACGGCCCAACAGTTGATTCTAACTGGAAATTCTTTAATATTTTCATTCTAAGCTTTTTCAAGGAACATGGTTACACAGTAAATGAAAAATTATTAGTCGAATATCTGCAGAAATCATTAGGCCATTATAGAGGCGAGGGCTGGTACAATGACAGTCCTGCTTATGATTATTACAGTATGTGGGCTTTCCAGATGTATGGAGCCGTATGGTCTGAATATTTTGGGAACAAATATTATCCTGAGCTGGCTTTGCAGTTCAAATCTAATTTTAATGATTTAAAAGCCAATTATCCATATCTCTTTAGCCGGGACGGTAAAATGATTATGTGGGGAAGAAGCATCAGTTACAGAATAGGATCAATAATTCCTTTTCCGCTGATGGGATTCGAAAATGATCCTAAAGTAAATTACGGATGGATGAGAAGAATCTCGTCGGGAGTTATTAAGCAGTTCCTGCAGCACCCTGATTTCATGAAAGATAATGTGCCAGCCTTAGGTTTTTATGGTGCTTTTGAACCAGCAGTGCAAAATTACAGCTGCAGGGGGAGTGCTTATTGGATGGGAAAAGCTTTTTTGGGGCTTTTAGTTCCAGATGAGAGCCCTTTCTGGACAGCAAAAGAAAATGAAGGCGCATGGGAGACGGAGTTTAAGAAAGATCAGGTTTATAATAAATTTCAGAAAGCTTCCCAGATCCTGATTACAGATTATCCTGCAATAGGTGCTTCCGAGGTTCGTGCCTGGTGTCATGAAAAGAAAAAAGATGACTGGCAGGGATTCAGATCGACAGAAAATTACAACCGCCTATCCTACAACAGTGCTTTTACATGGCAGGCAGATGGTAAAAATGGCGAAGTGGCTATGAATTATGTTTTTAAAAATAAAGCTGGAGAATGGGAACCATTGCGGTTATTTACTTTTAAAAAATTTGAAAATGGCATATACTATCGGGATGCCGTTCTTGAAACCAATGAAAACATCAAAATGAATCTGGCAGATATTCCTTTGCCAAACGGAATATTAAGAATTGATACAAATTGCAGTACAGAAGCAATTGAAATGCGGTTAGGACACTATGCCCTGCCACAATTAGATGACGAAATTAAAACTGTAAGCAGAAAAGTAAAAGGATATAATGTCACAATTATTGACAATGGAAAATACCAGCTGGCAATGATTCCGATACATGGCTGGAATAAAACTGAAGTAATGGGTGCAGAAAACCTGCATCCGGAAGCAGTTAACAGTAAAGTGATTATTATTGCAGATAATTTTGTACCAAATAAATCTCAGTCTGCTGTTTATGCTGTGTTGATGTTGTGGAAAAAATCTGGAGAAAAGTTTTCGGACAAAGAATTGATGCCTGTTAAAAACATCAGCTATTCTGAAAAGGATCATCGATATTCGGTAGTCTTTTCGAATGGCGAAACAAAAATAGTTGAAAACTAAGGAAATATAATTCTATCAATGAAATGAATGCCTAAAAATATTGATACTTTTTTATTTTATTTTATAAATTTAAAATTGGTATATCAGTGTACTTTTGTTAACATCTAAAATTTTTTTTATGAAAAAGTATTTATTAGTGTCAGGAGTTATAGGATGCTTAATAGGATTGTTTTTTTCGTGTGCGCAAAATCCATTTACTGGAAAAAAGAATTTAAATTTTGTATCCAACAGTCAATTATTTCCGTCTTCATTTCAGCAGTACGGAACTTTCCTCAAAGAGAATAAAGTGATATCCGGTACTGCTGATGCCCAGCGTGTTGAAAGGGTTGGTGTACAGATCAAGTCGGCCGCAGAGCGGTGGCTGAGAGCTAATGGGTATGCAGAATATTTAAACGGATATCAATGGGAATATAAACTCGTAGAAGGCAAAGATGTAAATGCATGGTGTATGCCTGGCGGGAAAATTGTTGTGTATTCGGGGATTTTGCCAATAACCAGAGACGATGCAGGCTTAGCAACCGTAATGGGACATGAAGTTTCCCATGCGCTTGCCAATCATGGAGCTCAAAGAATGAGTGCCAGTCAATTGCAGGAGCTTGGAGCAGTTGGCGTTGCTGTAGCAACAGGAGGAAAAAGTGCTCAGCAGCAGCAGATGTGGCAGCAGTATTATGGTATAGGTTCACAGGTAGGTGTAATGCTCCCTTTTAGCAGAAGCTATGAAAACGAAGCTGATAAAATTGGCTTGACACTGATGGCACTTGCAGGCTACAATCCAGAACATGCCTTGGCATTCTGGCAAAGAATGGCTGCCAATAGCGGAGGAAATAAGCCACCAGAATTTATGAGCACCCATCCTGCAGACGCAACCAGAATAGCAAATATAAAAAGACTCATTCCAGAAGCTAAAGCCGAAGCCTTAAAATTTGGGGTAGTTTTAAAATAGTTTTTTTAAATCATAAATAGAATAGGAGATAATCTTACCGAGGATTATCTCCTTTTTTTATTTCCAAATATTGGTTAAGTACTTCCCGGGTTATTGATCTTTTAAAATGCATATAGTGCTGTTAATTATGTAATTGCGATATTTAATTGTGTAAAAAGTTACATGTCTTTCTATCTATTTTTGGAACAATATGATTATTAACCTATTAAAAATAAATATCATGGAAGACAATAGAAACCGCAATTATGATCAGCAGGATCGTGATTACACAGATGCACCAAGCACTACCGATTTTGAAAAATCCAAGCTGAATAACGATCCCAATCAGGCTTATCAAGAAAATGCCGGACAGTTTGAAGAATTCAGCAATGATGACCCCAATCGCTCCAGCAATAATGGAAGGGTTTCAAATTCTCGAAATATAGATGAAGGAAATTGGAATCCTGGGAATAATTCAGAACGTGATATTGATGACGGATTAAATTCCACAAGAACGGGTGATTTTCAAAATGATAATAATGGAGTAAGAGATACGGATCTTGAATCAGATTTTGACGACGATTTAGAGGATGATGATGAAGTCGATGATGAAAGAGATTTTGATGAGTTTGATGATGAGTTTGATGATGAGTTTGATGATGATGATGATGATGATGATGATGATGATGATGATGATGATGATGATGATGATTTTCTTGAGGAGGATCAAGATGATGAAGCCGAAGAGTCAGCAAATGAAAAATCGAATGTTGATGACGATTGGTTAAATCGTGAAATTTAAATATCAAAAATAGATCGCCTCTTTCTAGTTTTAGTTTAGAAAGAGGTAATCTTAATTGAATTGTAATGGTTTGAAATTAATTGAAGAAAGCAACCTGTAAACTAAATTAAAATGGATACTGAAAGAGATGAAAATCAAAATCTAAAAAATGATATTGATACACGCCAAGATAATTTGCAGCGTGGTTATAATACTGATGAAAGCCGTAATCAGACCGAAGGGAATAATGAATTCGATCATAACCTTCCAGAGGATGATTATACGGATGACCAGAATAATTCCAGCACTGGTTACAACGAAAAACTATTGGAAAAAAAGTTCAATCAGGATCAGGCAAATAACGAATCTGATATAGAAACTGAATTTGAAAATGATGATGATCTGATTGTAAAAAATGGAAACATTATCATTGACAAGATTCCAAGCAGCAATAAAAATCAAGTAGAAAATGATAATAAGAATAATAGCTTCAACAAGACTGATAAATAGTCTTTTGGGCTTTTAGTTTTTGTAAAATTTTAGCAATAACAATAATATTAATATGATTATGGAAGCAATAACACAATTTCCGTCACAGTTTTTGAAAACAAAGAATAATGTATCCGCTCTTGAACGTATCTTAATGATAACTACGGGAGCCTATGTTTTATACAATGCCTTAAGCCAAAAAGATAAAAGCATAACCCAGAGCGGCGTGGGTGGTGCTATGCTGCTGCGAGGCCTTAGCGGTTATTGCCCACTGTATGATGCCGTAGATCATCTAAAAAATGATAAGGCTCATAATGTAAATATAAGGGTAAGCAGCATAATTAATAAACCCATTAGTGAAGTATATGCATTTTGGCGAAACTTGGAAAATCTGCCTAAATTCATGAATCACTTGCAATCAGTTAAATCTATAAATCATACAATATCAGAGTGGACTGCGAAAGGTCCCGCTGGAATTGGCAGGTTATCATGGAAAGCAGAAATATTGAGAGACGAGAAAGAAAAACTTTTAAGCTGGAATTCTTTGCCAGAATCATCAATTGAAAATGCTGGAAAAGTTGTTTTTAAGCCAAAAGGGAAAGCAACAGAAATTGACGTGACTATTTCCTACCGCGCTCCGCTAGGTATAGCGGGCGAGGGAGCAGCGAAGCTTTTAAATCCATATTTCCATAAAATTGTAAATGACGATATCCTCAGTCTAAAGGAATATCTGGAATCTGGACACAATTAAAACAACTCAATTTTTTATTTTAAACCTGCAACAAACTGACTGTTGCAGGTTTTTTTTTGAATCCCAGCCACTGCTTTTGCAGCTGGCTTTGCTTAAAAAAGCAACTGTAATATCAGGTCAAGCCTCATTGATATATACATATATTTTTAAAGCAGATATTTCATTTATTCATTAGAAAGTGCAAAAATGCGTTATTTATGATAATATAGTATTTGGTTAGGATAAAATATAGTTGGAGTATTTTAATAAATGCTTCTAAATTTACAAATGTAAATAAAACATTTAAAAAGAGGATTCTTTGACTATATTAACAAAAGCTTGCTTAACTTTAAGCATTAAACAAAATAAAATTGTTAATATGTACTGCAATGTTTTTCTTCTTTGTTAAATAAATGAGTCCATTAAATATTGAAATTTATTAATTATGAAGTTATACAAACTTTTTATATGTGCCTTTTTAGGTTTGGGTTCGGTAAACACAACAGCTTTATGGGCACAGGACGGAGACCAGATTTTAGATGGCATTGGCGAAACCGGATTAATTGCCCGTTATGTTTTTGATGGCGATGCCAAAGACTGGTCACGAAACAATCTGCATGGCAGATCCGATGCGAAACTAAATTTCATAAATGATGAACTGTTCGGGAAAGTGCTGTCTTTTTCGCCAGATAATAAAACTTTTGTTGTAATTCCGGGAGAAGCTTTTGCAGGTGAGGAATCGCTTAGTATATCGGGATGGATTTATTTGCGTTCAGCGCAAAGCAATCAGTATTTTTTTGACTTCGGAAAAAACGCTAAATCACATTTTTTTGCTGCTCCAGCAGGAACTAAAAACGATACTGGCTTTCATGCCGGAATTGCTGCATCGGGAGATAAATACCAAACCAGTTCACCAGTTTTAGCAGCTGATAAATGGAATCATCTGGCTATTGTTATCGATATTCCATCACAGTCATTAAATACTTATATAAATGGCGTTCTTGTAAGTTCGGCTAAGAATGTCAAACTCAAATTAGAACAGTTATTTGACAGCAATCTGGCTGCTAATAATCTGCTGTATATAGGGAAATCATTTTTATCTGAGGATTCTTATCTAAATGCAAAACTGCATGATTTACGATTGTACCGAGTTCCATTAACTGAAAAAGAAATTGGAAAAATCTATCATAATGCATTAAAAGAAGAAGGAATAGAGGAGGAAGAAACTGAAACAGCAGCTGGTGATTTGCCAAAATACCCCAAAACTGCACCTCAATTATACAATCAATATTTGGCCAGTGTTTCGGATGTAAAAGTAGAGACAGCAGCTGGCAGCCTTCCAAGACTGCCAAGATTTGTAAAAGGTGTGTATCGAAATGGTATTGAAGGAGGAGAAGTGAGAGTAATCTGGCCAGCTCCAAAAGATAATTCATCAGTGCTGAAAGCTGGGCAATATACAGTTGAAGGAAGTATTGCTGGCACTGACTTAAAGCCAAAAGCAGTTGTGACCGTAAAAGCAGCCAAAGAAACTCCAGCTCCCGATCTTAAGCTGAAAGTTTTTAATCTGGATGAAGTATCATTGGATGCAGACCTTCATGGACACAATACAAAATTTATAGAGAATCGTGATAAGTTCATAAAGACTCTTGCCAAGACAAATCCAGATTCTTTCCTGTATATGTTCCGGAATGCCTTTGGGCAAAAACAGCCTGAAGGGGCAGATGCACTAGGTGTATGGGACACTCAGGATACCAAATTGCGGGGTCATGCTACAGGACACTATTTAACAGCAATTGCTCAGGCGTATGCCAGTACGGGATATGATACAGAATTGCACGCTGATTTTGCTGGCAAGATGGAGTATATGGTCAATACGCTTTACCAATTAGCACAAATGTCTGGACAGCCACAGACTGCTGGAGGAGCTTCGGTATCAGATCCTGCTGCTGTTCCCAAAGGCGCAGGCAAAACTGATTATGATTCGGATTTGAGTAATGAGGGTATTCGTACCGATTACTGGAATTGGGGCAAAGGTTATATTAGTGCCTATCCGCCAGATCAATTTATAATGCTGGAAAAAGGCGCAACTTATGGCGGACAGAAAACGCAGATTTGGGCACCTTACTATACTTTGCACAAAATTCTTGCGGGTCTTATGGATATTTATGAAGTGAGCGGTAACAAAAAAGCGCTTGAAACAGCCAAAGGAATGGGTGATTGGGTTCATGCCAGAATGAAGCAATTGCCAAACGAAACGCTTATCAGTATGTGGAATAGATACATAGCAGGAGAGTTTGGAGGAATGAATGAAGCTATGGCAAGACTTTACAGAATAACAAATGAACCACGCTATCTGGAAGTAGCTCAGTTATTTGACAATATCAAAGTATTTTATGGAGACGCAAAGCATTCGCACGGCCTGGCCAAAAACGTAGATACTTTCCGCGGACTGCATGCCAATCAGCATATTCCGCAGATTATGGGAGCACTGGAAATGTATCAGGATTCTAAAACTCCCGATTATTACCGTATTGCAGATAACTTTTGGTACAAAACCACAAGTGATTATATGTACAGCATTGGTGGAGTGGCTGGAGCAAGCAATCCTGCAAATGCAGAATGTTTTATAAGCCAGCCGGCTACGATTTACGAAAATGGTTTCTCGGCAGGAGGACAAAACGAAACTTGTGCCACTTATAATATGCTGAAATTGACCAGCAGCCTGTTTCTTTATGAGCAGCGTGCCGAATATATGGATTATTACGAGCGAGGATTGTACAATCATATTCTGGCATCGGTGGCAGAGAATACGCCTGCAAATACGTATCATGTGCCATTGCGTCCCGGTTCAGTAAAACAGTTTGGAAATGCCAGAATGAACGGTTTTACCTGCTGTAACGGAACGGCAATAGAAAGCAATACTAAATTTCAGAATTCAATTTATTTCAAAAGTATAGACAATCAGGCTTTATACGTAAATCTTTATGTGCCATCAACTCTAAAATGGGCTGAAAAAAAGGTAACAATAATACAAAAAACAGATTTTCCAAATGAAGACCACACACTTTTGATAATAAAAGGCGAAGGGAAATTTGATGTAAATGTGCGTGTCCCAAGCTGGGCGACCAAAGGATTTTTTGTAAAAATAAACGGCAAGGAAGAAAAAGTTAAAGCGGTTCCAGGAAGTTATCTTAATCTTAGCCGCAAATGGAAAGATGGCGATACAATAGAACTGCAGATGCCATTTCAATTCCATCTGGATCCTGTAATGGATCAGCAGAACATTGCCAGTTTATTTTACGGGCCTATTCTGCTTGCAGCTCAGGAATCTGAACCGTTAAAAGAATGGAGAAAAGTAACATTTGATGCCAAAGATATCAGCAGATCAATAAAAGGAGATCCAAAGAAACTGCAATTCGATATTGATGGAGTTGTTTTTAAGCCTTTCTATAACACCTATGGACGCCATTCTGTTTATCTGGATGTTACGCTAAAATAATCACTGATTTTAACCAAAAAAACTAAAAAGTATATAAACACGATGAAAATGCAAATCACAAAAAAGTTTAGTTTATTATTAATTGTAATGGGAACCATAAGTGTTCAGGCTCAGGATTATTGGAGCAGAATTGAAAAGAAAGAGCCTACTTTGGGTATTGCCGAAGTGTATCAAAAATGCAGCACTCCCGCTTTTCAGCTAAAACTGGTCAAAGCATCACAAACAGTGGCAGGCCTTAGATCTAATAAAAACCTGAACTTTGATTTTACGCCAAGTGACAGATTAGAAATTAGAGACAAAGATGGCTTGTATCATTTAGGCGATATTAATTTAAAAATCCGCGAAGGAAATACAGCTTGGAAAAGTTATTCGACAGCTGCAAAACGTGGGGCAGTTACTCCGCTGGAAACGTCTCAAAAAGTCTTAGCGGCTGCAGATTTAGCCAATACACTGCCTGCCGATATTCCGGTTACGATCAAAAGATATTATGAAACTAATGGTGATGATTTGATTTTGAGATTCGTAATTACCAACAAAACTGCTAATTCTATTGAAATAGGAGCTTTGGGTATTCCAATGATATTCAACAATATTCTGGAAGGGAAATCACTGAATGAGACACATGCTCAAAATGTATTTTTTGACCCATACATTGGGATGGATGCTGGATATCTTGAAGTTAAAAGATTAAGTGGCGAAGGACCAGCTTTAGTAGTAATGCCGGAAGAAAATATGGCTTTCGAAGCGTATCGCCCATTAAATGATGATCCAACTCCAAGAAGTATTGTTTTTGAGGGATTTCATGAATGGATGGTGTATAGCAAAGCGTATGCTGAGAATGAGTGGAAAGGCGTGGAGCAATGGAACAAGCCAACATCATTAATATTAAAAGCTAACGAATCTAAAAGTTTTGCCTTAAAAATGGTTTTGTCTGAAGGAATTGAGGACATCCAAAATACCCTTGTAAAAAAGGAACTTCCTGTTGCAACAAGTATTCCTGGATATGTAATTCCTCTTGATATCAAATCGCAATTGTTTTTGAACTATAAAAGTGATGTCAGCTCATTTGAGGTTGAACCTAAAGGTGCACTTCAAATAAAAGAAGATGGAAAAACGGCAAAAGGCTTAAAAAAATATAGTGTTCAAGGAATAAAATGGGGAGGAGCAAGATTAACAATCAATTATAAAAATGGCATAAAACAGACTATTAACTATAAAGTAATCAAGTCGGAACCTGAAGTTATTAAAGATTTTGGTCATTTCCTGACCACTGCCCAATGGTTCGATCAGCCTGATCCAATTTTCAAAAGAAACCCATCTGTAATCAGCTACGATTATGAAACCAAAAAGCAATTAACACAAGACAGCCGTGCCTGGGTTGCTGGTTTGAGTGACGAGGGCGGTGCAGGCGGATGGTTAGCAGCTATTATGAAACAGCTTATTCAGCCAGATAAAGAAGAAATTAAAAAATTAGAGCAGTTTGTAGATAAAACGCTTTGGGGAAATATTCAGTACAGTGAAGGCAAAAACAAATACGGAGTGAAAAAAAGTGTTTTTTATTATGAGCCGGATTCCTTGCCAAAAGGTACTTACAGCAGCGATATAGATTATAATACCTGGGCTGCCTGGAAGCATAAAGATGCTAATGATCCAGGAAGGTCTTATAACTATCCGCATGTAGCTGCCGCTTATTGGACATTGTACCGATTAGCAAGATATAACACTGGACTGGTAACGAGCAAATCTTGGGAATGGCACTTAAAGCAGGCGTATTACACATCGATAGCTATGACTGAGCAGGCTCCTTATTATGCCCAGTTTGGTCAAATGGAAGGTTCTATATTTTTATTGATTTTAGAGGATTTGAAGACAGAAAATCTAACCGAAATGTCTGCCAATCTGGAATCAAAAATGAAAGAAAGAGCCAATCACTGGAAAGCTCTTGATTATCCTTTTGGAAGTGAAATGCCTTGGGATTCGACAGGTCAGGAAGAAGTATATATGTGGTCTGATTATTTTGGATATGAAGAAAAGGCTGATGTTACCTTAAATGCAATTTTGGCTTACATGCCTACCATGCCACACTGGGCATATAATGGCAATGCCCGCAGATACTGGGATTTCTTATATGGAGGAAAACTGTCAAGAGTAGAACGTCAGATTCATCATTATGGGTCTTCGCTGAATGCTATTCCGGTATTGAAGCAGTACAGAAAAAAATCGGATGATCTTTATCTGCTGAAAGTGGGTTATGGAGGACTTTTAGGAGGTATTTCAAATATTACTCAGGATGGTTTTGGCCCAGCTGCATTTCACTCTTATCCTACCGAGTTACGAATTGATTATATATCTGGTGACTATGGTTCTGGTTTTTACGGATACGCTGTTAACACGGCTTCCTACATTACAAAAGAAGAGGATTTAGGATGGTTAGCCTTTGGCGGAAATGTTACTGCAAAAGGTGATGTAGTCGAAGTAAAAATAACAACTGCAGCAAAATCAAAAGTGTTCATTAGCCCAAAACAATTGTGGTTAACATTGGATGCAGGAACTTTTGAAAAAGTGACTTACAATACTAAAACGGATGAAATAGAAATAACCTTGAATGCGGCTAACGAGTTTACGCCAAACGCTTATTTAAGAATCAACAAAGACATGCAGCTGCCTTATGCTAAGGTAAGAGGAGCATATGAAATACCTTTGCAGAAAAAAAGCATTCAAATAAAATTACAGCAAAAATAATCCTTAGTGGTTTGAGGGTTATACTGAAACAAAGGCAATTTAATTTAAATTGCTTTTGTTGTTTTTAAATATTTGAATCTAAAAGGTAAAGTCATCCCTTAAAAATGCTTTAAACAATGAAAAAGAACATTATAATTATACACTTCCTGCTTTTTTTTACGGCAGGAATCTACGGGCAGGAAAAAGTAGATGTTAACTTGCCCAATGCAGGGAATCCGGTTTTGCCAGGCTATTTTGCAGATCCCACTATCAAAAAGTTTGGAGATATTTATTACATCTATGCTACCACCGATAATGAAATGCTGGCATCGGGAGCACCAACTGTCTGGTACAGCAGGGATTTAAAAAACTGGTACAATTACACGATGGAAATTCCTGCATTTACATCAAAACCAATAACTAATTTTTGGGCACCTGATATTGTAGTGGGCAATGACGGCAAATATTATCTGTATTTTGGAAATTGCGAAATTGGCTGTAACATATACGGATATGTCTCGGATACACCAATTGGCCCATGGAAAAAATTAGACGAAAATGATAAGCCAGTTATTTCCAATGGTTACCCGAGAGAAAATTTCCCATCATTAGACGCACAGTTTTTTAGAGATACTGATGGTAAAATATACAGCTACTGGGGAACTTGGGTACATTACAATGGCGGATATGCCGTGGGCGAGCTGAATAGTGCGACGATGAAAGACATGATGAATTCAAAAAATATTCCTTTAAGTCAGACACCTAAGCCTTTTGAAGCGGCATACATGATGAAAAAAGGCAAAAAGTATATTTTAATGTATTCTGGAGATTCCTGTCATGACGAAACTTATAATGTCAGATATTCGTATGCAGATACGCCTTACGGTCCATTTACCGAAGGGGCTAATAATCCAATCTTAAGCACCACCAATGATAAAACCACACATGGTCCAGGTCATCATTCGGTATTGGAAGAAGGCAATGATTATTATATTGTTTACCATAAGCATGATTATCCAATGACCCGTGGCGGTCTTGCAAGACAGGTCTGTATTGATAAAATGATTTTCGAAAATGATTCAACAATCAAAAAGGTTGTGCCTGCTTCGATAGGTATCGGGAATGTTGTAAAGGCAGATATGCCGGAAAACATCGCATTACAGGCTAAGGCTGCTGCATCATCTTTTTATCATTTGCAGTCATTAGAATATGATTATAAATACGAACCTCATTTTGCGACAGACAATAACAATGCAACTATGTGGAAAGCAGGCAGCAATGCCTTCCCACAGGATTTGACAATAGATTTAGGAAGTGTAAAAAGCATAAAAAGAGTAATGACCCAATTCGAATTTGCAAGCTACTACTATCAATACACTTTGCAATATTCAGCTGATGGCAAAAACTGGAAAATGTATGCCGACAAATCAAAAAATCAGATTTCCGGCAGTCCAATGATTGATGATAATGATGTTTCGGGACGTTATTTAAAACTGACAGTTCTGGCTACCGAAAAAACAGGGCTTTACGCTGCAGTCTGGAACATAAAAGTGTATAGTTCTTTATTTGAAATTCCTTTACAATTAAAAAATAAAAAATCGAATATAGAACCAGCAGTTGTAAGCACTCATAAAATGCTGATTAACCTTGATGTTATTGGAGAAAAGGAGACAAAATCTTTGGTTAAATTGCCAAACAAAGGTTCTATTGGAGGCACTTTTACAAAACAGGGCGATGTAACTTTAGAAACAGATAATGAAGGAGTAAAAGCTGTCAAATTTACTAATGGTGCTCTGGTATTGGACAAACCAGTTCCAAAAACCCTGGTATGGAATGGATCGTACACAGTTGCGGTTTGGGTGAAAAATCCTGAAGTAGATAAAGAGGGAGAGTTTTTAGCCTCGTGGTGTGACAGGGAAAAATACAATCTGGCCAACTCATACAATGCATTGGCTTATAATAGCGGTCATTACGGTGCTGCACCGCATCTGGATGGCCATTTTGATATGAAATACAGCAAAGTGCCTGAAGCTAATAAATGGCATCATATCGTATTGACTTTTGATGGTGTTGTGGAGAAAATTTATGTAGACGGCGTACTGGACAATTCGCAGAATATGATGCTGTCATCGGCGATTGATAAGGCTAAAATTATAATTGGTGCTTCGGATGTTGGTGAAAATTACACGGGTTATATGGCTTCTTTAAAAATGTATGATTATGCTCTTGCAAAAGAAGAGATAACCAGCCTGATGAAAACATCGGCACCCAAAAAAGGCAAAGGTTCAAAGAAATAGAATAATGTTTAAGTAACAGAATTTAAAAAATGAAAAAAAGAGTATTGATTGTTTGCGGTATACTGTTATCGATGTATCAGGCTTCGGCTCAAACGTATGAGATTAAATCTCCAGATGGGCACATTCAGGTAAAAGTAAATAATTCGGGAAAAATTTCATGGTCGGCCTCATTAAATGGCAACTTAATTATTGAAAACGCAGAAGCTGGAATGGATTTTTCTGCCAGTACCGATTTTGGAATTAATCCAAAGGTGAAAAAACATACAATTAAAAATGTATCCGAAAATATTCATGCTGTAATAGCCCGCAAAGACGCTCAGATCAAAGATGAATATACGGAGCTTTCTATAGCTTATGAAGGGAATTACAAATTGAACTTCCGTGTTTACAACGATGGTGCTGCTTATCAGTTCATAGATGAAGCCAAAGTAAAACGAGAGGTAATTTCAGAAAAAGCTGCGTTTACTTTTCCAGCAGGATCACGTTCCCTGTTTCCTCAGGAGGAATCGATGTATTCCCATAATGAACGTTTGTATATAGACAAAGCGCTGCCAGAAATTGCTTCTAAGGATTTTTGCAGTCTGCCTGTTTTATTTACTACAGATAAAGCAAAGGTTTTGTTTACAGAAACCGCTCTTCATGATTATCCGGGCTTGTTCCTGAAAGGGAATGGAAATACCACATTGGACGCTATTTTTCCAAAATATGTACTGGAAGCTGTTGATAAAAACGGAAAATCAGACCGTGTGCAGACCATTGCAAAAGAAGCAGATTATATAGCAAAAACATCTGGCACAAGGGCTTATCCCTGGCGTATATTTATGATAAGCGATGATGACCGCACATTTGTAGAAAGCAATCTGACCTATCAATTGGCAAAACCAAATGTTCTTAAAAATACAGATTGGATAAAACCAGGGAAAGTTGCCTGGGATTGGTACAATGCCAATAATATTTTTGGTGTTGACTTTAAAGCAGGCCTCAACACAGCAACTTATAAGTATTTTATTGATTTTGCTTCCAAAAATAAAATAGAATATGTGATTCTTGACGAAGGCTGGACAAAATCGACTACTGATATTCTGGACTTCAATCCGGCTATGGATGTCAAAGAACTGATTCGTTATGGAAAAGAGAAAGGCGTTGGAATAATTCTTTGGGTACTCTGGAAACCATTGGATGCAAACCTGCTGCCGATTCTTGAAACCTACAAAAGCTGGGGTGCCAAAGGTATTAAAATTGATTACATGCAGCGAAACGATCAGTATATGGTAAACTCTTATGAGCAGATTGCCAGAGAATGTGCCAAGCTTGAAATGCTGGTCGATTTTCATGGAGCTTTCAAGCCTTCGGGCTTAGAGCGTATGTATCCTAATGTAATGAACTACGAAGGCGTAAGAGGGAATGAAAACAATAAATGGAGTGACGAAATCACGCCGGAGCATACTGTAACTATTCCGTTTATACGTATGGCTGCAGGACCAATGGATTTTACGCCGGGTTCGATGATTAATAAAGAGTCTAAAAATTTTTCCATCAGTTTTACCCGTCCAATGACTTTGGGCACACGTGCGCATCAGGTAGCGATGTATGTAGTGTATGAAGCACCGCTGCAGATGATGTGCGAGTCACCTTCGATTTATTATAAAGAACAGGAAACGGTAGATTTTATAACAAAGATTCCAACTGTCTGGGACGAGACCAAAGTCCTTCATGGTTCTGTTGGGAATTATATTGTAGTTGCCCGCAAAAAGGCTGATAAATGGTTTATTGGCGGCATGACAGATTCAGATGCCAGAGAATTGCCTATAGATCTTTCTTTCCTTGGAGAGGGTTCTTTTTCGATGGAAGTATACGCAGATGGCAGCAATGTAGATACCTACGCACAGGATTATAAAATAGAAATATTGAAAGTAGATAAAAACTCAAAAGTAACTGCAAAAATGGCATCTGGAGGCGGATGGTCTGCAATTATTACAAAAAAACAATAAGTAATGAACAACTTTATAAAAAGCATCACTCTTATTTGTTTAGTATTTATTGGCGTGAGCAATGCTCAGGAAAAAACTTCAAAAAAATTATTCATTCCTGCTAAAGTCTGGAATGTGCCGGAAAATAACAATTATGATTCTCCAGAGAGTGACTACAATTACAGCCGAATGCTGGAATCAGATAATATTGCGATGTTCTGGCACAAAGAATACGGAAGCGACCCAATGTTAAATACTGATATAGCAAAGCGTTTTGACCCCAAACTGGCAATGGCCGAATGTGAGCGTTTTTATAATTTTTATGTAAATGATTTAAAACTGGTGCAAAAAGGAAATTCGGTAAGTGATAAATACAAACTGCTGATTTATGTTTTTGGAGGCTCTGAAAACACCGCTTTTGGAGGTGGTGAAGGAGAAGTTGGGATTTTATGGACTCCCGCTGCCCGAATAAATAAAATTCCGTATGGAGCATTGGCACATGAAATTGGTCATTCCTTTCAGTACATAAGCCAGGCCGACAGCAAAACAGGACCAGACGGCCCAGTTATGGAAATGTCAGCACAATATATGCTTTGGCAGGTATATCCGGAGTGGATGACTTTTGAAAATTATCATCTGAAGGATTTTCTAAAAGGTACGCATTATGCTTTTCTGCATCCTGCAAATATGTATCACTCACCTTATGTACTGGAGTACTGGTCACAAAAACACGGTATCGAATTTTGGGGAAACCTGTGCAGATCGACTCAGGCGGGTGAAGATGTAGTGATGACTTACAAAAGGATAAACAGCCTCTCACAAGAGCAGTTCAATGATGAAATGTTTGATGCATCCCGCAAATTTATCACTTGGGATTTGAAAAGGGCAGCCGATGTGGCAAAACCCTATCGAAATATGCATACCGCCAAACTGAACCAGACCAAAGACGGATGGTATCAGATAGATGCCTCTAATTCGCCTCAGGATTATGGGTATAATGGCATTAAGCTTACGGTTCCGGCTGCAGGAACAAAAATTAAATTAAGTTTTAACGGTTTGGCGGGAGCCAATGGTTATACCTCTGTTTTGAAAGATAAAGCCGGCTGGCGTTACGGTTTTGTCGCATCGCTTAAAAACGGAAACCGAGTCTATAGTGAAGTTTCTAAAAGTATTGAAGGCAAAACGGAATTTACTATTCCTGCAGACACCGAATATTTGTGGCTCGTTGTCAGCGGTGCGCCTACGGAGCATGAAAAACATTCTTTTGACAATGAAAAAGAGGTGTATAGAAGTTTTCCATATAAGGTGAAATTTATAAATACAAAGCCTCTTTAAGATTTTATGAGCAGCTAAAAGAATCTTCAAAAGCTGTTATTTTTACCTGAAAAAATCTCTCGAGCCTGAGCTGGATTGTTATTAATCAGTTCAGGTTTTTTTATCTGGCTGAATGTCATTTGTTGAGGATTAAGCCTCATAAGTATTCGAAAGAGCTGAATTCGGCAGAAGCACCCTGTTTTACGCAATACTGTCATTACGAAAAATGAGGAATCTTTGCTAGAAATTCGACATGGATTGGGAATTTTAATTGAGGACATTTCTCTATCGTCCCAAAAGTTGAGATAAAATGACAAAAAGGGCGCATTAGACAAAGAATGCCACACAAACTTTTCATCCCTAGGAACGGGGGAACTTCATTTGCTATTCGGTATCGTTAAGGACTTTGATTGTAGAGTTACTTGTGGAGCTTACTCATTCTTAGGAATGGCAAGTCTGCGTATTGAAAGGCCGTTAGAATAAAGTCTTCTAAACTAAAATGCTGCTGTACTTCTTTAGGAAAGTGCAGCAGCATTTTTAGCATACTTGTTCAGTAATTTTATTTAGATCATCGTTATTTTACAATGATCTTTTTTGTCTGTTTAAAGTTTTCAGACTCTATAGTTACCAAATAAATACCTTTGGCTAAGCCTCCTGTGTAGTATTGTTCTTTGGTATTATAATTTTCTTTTTGAAATACGACCTGTCCTTGAATATTGGTTATTTTTAAATTAAATATGCTTGATTTTTTATCAGATATTTCAATATTTACTAAAGAAGAAATATTTGTTGGGTTTGGATAAATTGTAAATTTTGAAGCCGAACCTGTATTATCACCAACAGAAAGATTATCTGAGATTGCCGCTTTCCAGTCCCACCAGTTTTTATCTATGCTGGCAGTTCTTACAGCGCCTTCGCCCAGTTTTATTTTGTAATTAAACTTGGCAGTACGAGTAGATTCGCCTTGATAGATGTAATCCGAATTGCAGATTACTGCAAAAACGACACCATTTGCCGGTACACCCTGATCGAAAGAAATAGTGCAATCTCCGGCGTACACTGGCTGAGAATAAACAGTTTTCCCTTCTTTGGTACGGTAGCACAGCTGCAAAGACATATTTTTTCCTAAAGGCTGAAAAAATACCACAGCCTGATTGCCCTCAGTATGAATAGGGATAAAATTGGCTCCAGACCAGCCAGGCAGTGTTTTTGCTTCTGGAATTAAATAGTCATCCTCATCTGCTGCAGTTGCTGCATAAGGTGTTGCTTTCCATTTTTCTACATTGATAAGAGCAGGCTGTTCAGGACCTAATTCGCGTCCCATATTATTGCGGTATAAACTTAAAATAGGCTGTTCAAATTTTCTAAAATCGGCCAATGCCAGTCTGGCTCTATATTCCTGAACCATTTTGCGCATCTTAATATCTCCAATTCCATTAACTGTTCCGTTGCCATTGGCAAGACCTTCTAATACTCGCCCTTCGCAGTAATTCCAGACCCATGGTAAACTTTTTTCACCCACAATTTCCCCCAAGAAGGTTGGAAATACCGAGCTATACTGTACACCGCCAATAATATCGCGGGTTAATCTCAATGTAACTCCCTCCGAATTCTGAACTCCAGATTCAATACCTTCGGCAGAAGGTCCTCCGAAAGTTCCGTCCTGAAACCATCCGCCATAACATTCTATAGGGATAAAAGGAGCAATAACAGAACCAGCACTTAACCAGCCCAAATCGACATTGCTGTAGTCCTGGCCTCCTGTTTTTTTAATATCCAAAACAGTCTGCAGCCATACATTTGATCCTTCATGAAACCAGGCAGAGTTTCTGCATCCCGGCAATGATGCATAAATAGCGTGAATGCCCTCGTGTGTACAGGCACCCGTTTGATATTGGGCATCAGGAAAAGTAGTGTTAGGATCAAAACTGGCTACAGGGTAATAGGATAATAGAACCATTGGCCAGCTTTGTCCATCAGGAGTGCCAACACCGCTTTGCCAGCCTCCCAATTCTGTATTCGATGCGGTATCCGTACATAATCCTGAACCATATAAATATACCGAACTGCGGTATCCTGCTCTGTATAATTTGTCTGGTGGCCAGCCCATATTATCTCTGAGGTATGTAAAATCCCCATCCAGGCGTTTAAGCAATGCATCTACAGCAGCATCCGTAACCAAAGGATTAGCATTAGGCCCCTTAACAAAAGTCCAAGAACCATAATTTCTAAACGATGCTCCATTACAGCCAGCGTATCCAGGATAGTCTTCCTCCAGGTTTTTGATTGGTTTTGGAAAATCCGGATAGTCGCTCTTGAAGTCGTAATGAAGTGTGGAGCCGTAAGCAGGCCAGGAAGTAAAATCGGTCTCATTTCCTTTGAATGTCAGGTAAAAATCGATGGAGCTTTCGGTACCACAACTATTCACGTATAAAAAAGTATAAGTTCCGGAGCTGGCTTCCTGCAGATTCGATAATGTGATATTTTGGTCTAAGGATTCAAAATTATTCGGTCCTGACCATTTCATTTTAGCGCCAGTTTCATTGCTTGGCACACCAGCTTTGAACTGCACGCTTTCCCCCGAAGAAACAACAGCATAGTTGATGTTTTTTTCCTGGCCGTTATTCACTATGATACTAGAGGTTAGTTCACTTGCACTGCATTGTGTTGTTTCAGTTCCAAAAGCCTGAAATTCGATCACACCGGTTGCAGTTGCACTTTTCATGTAAATTCGTAATTTTCGGGTTTTAAAGCTTAAATTTTCGAGTGTATTGAACTGGTTTAAAGCCAGCCCGATAGCACCGCCATTGACCCAGCTGATTCCGTCCCAATATTCTATGTAGGCATCTGTAGGCTGTCCTATACCTCCATAATCAGTAAACCAGTACACGCTTACTGCGGTTATTGTGTGAGCGAAATCCCATTCATATTCTATCCAGTTATAAGAGTTGTAAGCGGCATCTCCATCCCAGTTTCCATACACAGGATTAGTCTTGTCCTCGGAGCTGGCCGGAGTAAAATTATCATTTACGGCATTAATGCTCTCCCAGGGAGACACATGCGAGGTCTTGACTTTTGTTGAATTTAGCAGAGCTAAATTGATTTGTGCATTTACTTTTCCGATGCATAATAGCAAAAAGCTAAAAGATAGGATTGGTAAAAAATGAAGTAATTTTTTTTCTTTCATCTGGTTAATTTTAGTGGTTAATTTTTTTTGAATAAAAATTGCTGGTACTATGTTAATAAAGTAAATATCTTTCGATGCGGTATAAGAAAAATTTTAAATACTTTACATTTTAAAATATTAACTTTCTTTATAATAGCAAGTTAAGGGTAATTTAGAAATCATAATGTGTACTTAATTATCAAAAAATTAGTAAAAGTTAACCACTATGCAGTTTTTTAGAAAACTGCCTCATAGGATTATTTGGACATCGCTGTACAGAAGACGAAGAAAGTATTTAAATTTTTGGGATAAAAAAATAAGGGGCAGACTGCCCCTCAATGAAAATTTACGATTTTGCAGTATTGCATTTGCTAATAATTTCTCAACGCCTCAATGTCTTCAGCTGTTTTGGCAAGTGGTTTTCCTAATAATCGGAAAGAATCTTTTGTAATCAGGAAATCTTCTTCAATGCGGATTCCTCCAAAATTTCGATATGTCTGAACTTTATCATAATTGATAAATTCGCTGTATTTTTTTTCGGCATGCCATTGGTCTATTAATTCTGGAATAAAATAAATGCCGGGTTCTACTGTCAGCACAAATCCTTCTTCAAGTTCTTTTCCAAGACGCAATGATTTCAGTCCAAATTCGGTACTCTTTTTTAAGGTATCGGTATAGCCAATATATTCTTCTCCAATATTTTCCATATCATGCACATCCATTCCCATCATATGCCCTAAACCGCATTGAAAGAACAGGGTATGGGCACCGGCCGCTACAGCTTCGTCTAAATCTCCTTTGACTAAACCAAGCGATTTTAATCCAGTTAAAATTTCCTTGCAGGCTGTAAGATGTGAATTTTTAAATAAAGTTCCAGGTTTTAGAGTTGCTATTGCAGCTTCCTCGGCCTGCAGAACGATATTGTATATTTCTTTCTGCTGGGCTGTAAAAGTATTGGAAACAGGAAATGTTCTGGTCATGTCTCCTGCATAGTGCATGTTGTTTTCGGCACCGCTGTCGCATAAAACTAATTGTCCTTCCTGCAGCATATTAGCTCCTGCATGATTGTGTAAATATTGTCCGTTTACGGTTAAAATTGTTGGAAAAGCAAGATGACCGCCAAGACTAGTGGCAGTACTTTCTACCTGAGCAGCAACTTCATATTCGGCCATTCCTGGGCGGGCAGTTTGTATTGCTTTTAGATGCATGGCAGCTGTTATGTCAACTGCTTTTTCAATTTCAGCTACTTCTTCATCAGTCTTATAGGAACGCTGCGCCACGATAGCTTTTGATAATACAACAGATGCATTTGCAGCTAATAAAGAAGGATTGATTTCCAGCCAGCTGCTTAGTTTTAAAGTTATCGCAGAGCGGTAAGGAGGCAGAAAATGTACAGCCCTTTTTTGTTTCAGGGCGTTTTTTATTATCGCTTCCGCAAAAGAGTATGGCTGTACTGCTGCAATACCAGATTTTTCTGCAGAAATAGCAAGTGATTCTTGAGGCCCGGTCCATACAGTCTGCTCAATTGTTAAATCATCACCAAACAATATTTCAATATCTGCATCGACATCAATTAACAAAAACAGGGAAGGACGGCCGATCCCTGAATAGTACAAGAAACTGCTGTCCTGCCTAAAATGATAGATATTATCTCTGTAATTCATTCCGACTTCTTCATTTCCCGGAAATATAATAAGACCATTGCCTACAGTTTTTTTTAGAACCTGCCGTCTTTGAATGTAAGTTTCTCTGCTAAACATATTTTTTATGCTATTGGTGTGTAAAATGGTTTTATCTTCCTCCGCCTGGACAATGTTCTCTCAAATATTGAGTGAATAACTGCGCTAAATGCTCAGATGTACCTTCTCCTTCATTAATGCTGTGAGTACGATTTGGATAGCTCATCATTTCAAAATACTTTCCGTTTTTTATTAGTTCGTTGATAAGCATTTCGGCACCTTGGTAATGCACATTATCATCGCCGGTACCGTGAATAAGCAATAGGTTTCCTTGAAGATTTTTTGCATAAGTAATTGGTGAGCCTTTTACAAAAGGTTCTTTGTTTTCCTGCGGTAAGCCCATGTATCGTTCCTGATAGATGTTGTCATACAGCAGCTGGTTGGGCACAGATGCTATAGCGATTCCTGTTTTATAAATTTCAGGATATTGGAACATTAAATTTAAAGTTGTCGATCCGCCGCCGCTCCATCCCCAAACGGCAATTCGGTCAGCATCTACAAAAGACCATTTCAGTATTTCTTTCGCAGCCATCGCCTGATCCCTGATATTTAGAATTCCGATGTTCTGGTAAATAGATTTTCTCCATACAGCACCTTTTGGAACAGGAGTTCCCCGTCCGTCTAAACTTATCTGGATGTATCCGTCTGCTGCAATATCTCCATTGTATAAAAAGGTACTGGCATAACCCGCAGCATCTTTTACTGTTGCACCGGCAGGCTCTGTGTATACATAAAATACGACAGGATATTTTTTTGCGGGGTCAAAAGGAGTGGGCTTAATCATCCATCCGTCGAGAGTTATGTTGTCGCTTGTAGTAATCTTAATCATTTCTACATTGCCGCTAGGGGTTTTATTACTGCTGATTTCTTTAATTGTTTTATTGTCAGCAAGGTTAACCCATTCGGATACCTGCTGGTTTTTATGGTTAGAAAAGCTGTGGATCGCATATTTTGCATCAGCAGATAAATCATATTCATGAGTACCTATTTCATCACTAGGAGATACTTCTTGTAATTTTCCTTTTCCGTTAAGTGCTGTTTTGTATAAATACTGCTGTGTTGCATTTTCGGGAGAAGCCAGAAAATAAGCAAAACCAGTCTTTTCATCTATTGCTTCAAGGCTTATTATATCATACTGTCCTTTGGTAATTAAAGTTTCTTTGCCTGTTTTGTCAATGCGGTACAAGTGACGCCATCCATCTTTTTCTGAAAGAAATAAGAAATCTTTTCCGTTATTTATCCATTTCCAGCCTTGGGTTTCGGTTGGCTGTACATCTACCCATGAATTGTTTTTTTCGGAGTAAATTTGTTTTGCTTCGCCATTTTTAGGATTGCATACAAATAGTTTTGCTTCGTTTTGTTTTCGATTAAGCTGTTCCAGCATTATAGCAGAACCGTCAGGAACCCATTGCATAAGCGGGATATAGTGCTGTTTTGAATCACCTGGTACAGCCATCCAAGCTGTTTGCTGCGTAGCAATATTTACCACGCCAACTTTGCATGCAGAAGGATCTTCACCCACTTTTGGATATTCAATGGGCATGGTGTAAGAGTATAAGGAATCGGTATTGTTAATCAGTAAAAAGTTTTTGATTTTTGTAGCGTCAATTTGCCAGAATGCAATGTTTTTTCCGTCAGGACTCCAGCGGAAACCGTCTCTGCAATTAAATTCTTCTTCATAAGCCCAGTCAAAAGTTCCGTTGATTAACCGGTCAGTTCCGTCGGTAGTCAATGGCGTTATTTTTCCCGAAGCAATATCTTCAACATACAGATTATGGTTACTCACATAAGCTACCGAATTATTGTCTGGTGATAATTTGGCAAACATCAGCGAGGATTCCGGCTTGTCTTTTCCTATCTGATGCAATGTTTTGGTTTCTGTATTATAAAGCCAATAATCTCCTCTGGTTTCTTCTCTCCATACCTTTTTGGAATTGGTATAGATTAAAACTAATTTTTCATTTTGACTGAATTCAAAATTTTTAATATTCAATGCTTTTTTAGCTCCTTCTGGAGTAAGCTGTGATGTCTCAATTATTTTAGTCCGGACAAAATCTGGCAATTGATATTTGATGATTTCCCCTTTTTCGGCTGTGTAATAGCCGCTGTTATTATTGGCCCATTTTATCTTCTGGGCATTGGCATTAATGAAAAACAGATTGAACAGTATACAGAAAAAGAGAAGGGTTAATTTTTTCATTTTTAGAAAAATTATAAATTAGATGAATTGCTTTTTATCGATTAAAAATAGAGTTTAAAACTATATGTTTTTACTGCATATCGTTTTAGATTCTAAAAAAAAACACCGCAGATTAGCAAATTTAAAAGCATTTATTGTTAGAATAATTTGCGGATCTGCGGTAAAAATTACTAGTCCAGACTTTGCAGCTTCCAATTAAATCTATTGATTTTAAGTTCATAGCGGTTTATTTAATATCAGTTTTCAAAACTGGATTTATATAATACATTTTTGTAATAGATTCTGCATCAAATAACGGTTGCTGATCTTTCGTTAATACAGTATTCTGCCAATTGTCAGAAGGAATTATTTTGATTTTTGAAATATTGTTTTTTAATGTCAAAGGCAGGTTAAATCCTTTTACACAATTTGTATAACGATAGAAAACCTTTGTTTTATCGGCATTAAAATAGAACTCAAAATTTGGAATCTGAATTGTTCTGAGGTATTGGTCAAATATTTTGCCGTAATTAAAATTAAGGTGTTTTGAAACGTAATCTTCAACTTGTCTGGAAGTAACCGTCTGGTGATAAAAGTCTTTTCCTAAGCCTCTGATTACTTTTCGGAATAATTCGTCGTTATCAATTCCGTGGCGTATTGCATGAATCATATTGCCAGCTTTTGGGTACATATCGCCACTTCCTTGAGCGTTAACATTGTATACGGGTATTATAGGCTTGTCATTTCGGATTCCTTTGCGGGTACCGGCATTGTATTCATTTCCGGCTTGTTCTCCAAAGATATAATCGACAAATAGAGTTTCGCTGTAATTGGTAAATCCTTCATGAACCCACATATCGGCCAAATCGTTTGTTGTAATGTTATTCCCAAACCATTCGTGACCGCTTTCGTGAATGATGATAAAATCCCACTTCATTCCCCATCCCGTTCCTGATCCATCGTTGCCACGGTAGCCGGGTTTGTAATGATTGCCATACGAAACAGCACTTTGGTGTTCCATTCCAGTATGCGAAGTTTCTATTAATTGATAACCATCTTCATAAAAAGGGTAAGGACCCATCCAGTACTCAAAGGCTTTTAGCATATTGTGTACTTCGGTGGGCATATAGCTTTTGGCTTTTTCCAGATTATAATCCAGCACCCAGTAGTTTAAATCCAGATTCCCTTTTTCGCCCTTATAATTTTCTTTAAAATTAACATATCTGCCAATATAAGGGATAATGCAATAATTGCTGATAGGATTTACCACAGCCCATTTGTAGGCTGTAGTCCCGTCATTATTATCTTTTTTAAATTCTAATCTTCCATTTGCAACAGCGGTAAGAGTATTTGGTACAATCATGGTAAGGCTGGCTCCTTTGTTGGGTTCGTCACTTTGATGATCCTTGCATGGATACCAAACTGATGCTCCAAGTCCTTGGCAGGCAACGGTCATCCAGGGATTTCCTTGTGCATCTTTTGTCCAGATCCATCCGCCATCCCACGGAGCATTTATAGCTTCATGCACTTTTCCCTGATAAAAAATGTCTATTTTATGAATCGCTGCTGCTTTAGATTTTGGCGTTTCTATGTACCAGACACTGCCTTCTTTTTTGAAGCTTAACTTTTTGCCTGACTGAATTACACTGTCTATAACCAACGGACTTTGCAAGTCAATCTGCATTTTGGTATTATTTTTCTCTTTAGTTACCTTGTAGGTTATAGAGTTGCTTCCTTGTATTGTTTTACTGTCATAATCAGGTTTTACGGTTATATCGTAGCGCAATACATCCCACCATTGTCTTTCTGCAGTAATGCTTCCTCTCAGCGTATCTGCAAGGGTATATATTTTTGGGTTTTGTCCAAAAGAAATTAGATTCATACCTAGAAAAATAAAAACCAATAAGTGCTTTTTGTTCATGCTGTTTTAAGTTTGAAATGTTTTTATTAAGCTGAATCAGCAATATAAGATGCTCAAAGTACCGCTGCTCTTCAAAAATATAGGGTTTTTTGTAGAGTACAAGAGGATTTATTATCAATATTCAATACTATATTATCTTATTGTTTTTAAAAAATAAAAAGATGAGGATATTATTTTAGAAAACATTTTTTGGATTTATGGATTCGAAAGTGAATTTTTAAATTCAAAAGGTGTCTTCTTTTTAATTTCTTTGAATTTCCTGTTAAAGTTCGAAATGTTGTTAAATCCACAGAGTTCTGCAATTTCAATGACCGAAAGCTCCTTGCTTTTTATTAATAATTTGGCGGCTCTTTCGATACGTATTTCGATAAGAAACTGAAAAAAGGTTTTATTGGTTCTGACCTTAAAATATTTGCAGAAAGCATTTTTGGTCATATTTGCAATTTCAGAGATTTCCTGAAGAGTTATATTTTTTTGATAATTAGTCATGACAAAGTCAAAAACCATCTGCATTCTTTTGCCTTCGGCATCAGTAAAAGGTTTGTCATATACAGAATTAGATAAAGATTGTTTTTCTGCCTGGTCAAATAATTTTAACAGGTTGAAAAAAATAATAAAACGGTCAAAACTATTGGCTTTTTTAAATTTTTCAAACTTTCTTTTAAGAGAAGAGGGAGCATTTTTAATAAGTATTCCATTTTTAATATCAGTAAAAAAGCCATTGGTTTTTTTTAATTCGGGCAGATCGAAAAAGTCTTTTCCAAATGCATTTTTAGAAAAAAATATGGTAAGCATAACAGATATTGTATGATTTTCTGTTTCTTCAGATCTAAAAACATGCGGCAGATTACTTCCCATTATAAGGATGTCTCCTTTTCCATATTCGGTAATAGTATCACCAACTAAAACTGTTCCTTCTCCTTTTTTTATTAAGCTGATCTGAATTTCTTCATGCTGATGGTATTTGTCATAAAAAACGAGCTCCCTGTCCTCTTGATACAGGAAAGCTTCTTCATTAGATTTTGGTATTTTAAACGGAAAGACTTTCATGTGATTTTTGTTTGTTAGGACTAAGTTATAATTAAAAAATCAGTTAAGGGACAAAATTAGCCGATTTTTAACTTAAGTTGGTTAAAAATGATAATATAGTATCAAATGTAGATAACAAACCTAATAAAAATATTTACATCAACCCTTTACCTTTGAAATAAATATTAAAAAAAAAAAGATATGAGTATTCAATGGAAAGGGGTAATGCCGGCCGTTACCACTAACTTCACATCAGAAGATCGTTTAGATTTCAATATGTTTGAAATCAATCTAAAAGCACAATTAAATGCGGGTGTTGAAGGAGTTATTTTAGGAGGTACTTTGGGAGAAGCCAGTACACTATTAGAAGAAGAAAAAAAGGAACTGGTACTAGAAACGGTTCGAATTGTTGATGGAAAAGTTCCTGTTATAATGAATATAGCAGAGCAGACTACAAAAGGAGCAATCGAAGCTGCTCAAAAAGCAGAATCTTTCGGTGCAAAAGGTCTGATGATGCTGCCTCCAATGCGCTACAAAGCTACAGATCATGAAACAGTTCTTTATTTCTCTGAAGTAGCCAAAAGTACTTCTTTGCCTATAATGATATACAACAACCCAGTCGATTACAAGATCGAAGTAACTTTGGACATGTTCGAGGAGCTTTTAAAGCTGGATAACATTCAAGCTGTAAAAGAATCAACAAGAGATATATCTAATGTTACCCGAATCATAAATCGTTTTGGCAGCAGATTAAAAATACTTACCGGAGTAGATACTTTAGGTCTGGAAAGTCTATTAATGGGTGCCGATGGATGGGTTGGCGGTCTTGTAGATGCTTTTCCAGAGGAGACAGTTGCTGTATATAAACTGGCAAAAGCGGGCAGAATTCAGGAAGCACTTACTATCTACAGATGGTTCTTGCCTTTATTGGAATTAGATATTAACGCGCAGCTTGTCCAGAATATAAAACTGGCAGAAGCTGGAGCAGGATTAGGTACAGAATATGTCCGTGCCCCTAGAATTCCATTGATTGGAAAAGAAAGAGAAAAAGTTCTTGCTATTATTGATAAAGGCTTGAGAACAAGACCAGCTCTTCCTGATTATAAAAGCTTGTAAAAAAAACAGCTTATTTGTTCAGTAGGCTTCAAAAAAAGTTAAAATATTCATTATATTTTTGAAATTATATTCAACTTAATCAAACAATAATTAGGAAATGATTACTGGAAAAAATTATATAGGGAGTCAGCTGCTGGCCAGTGGAGATAAAATATTCAAAACGTTTAATCCACAGCTGAATACCGAAAACCCTTGGCTGTTTACCGAAGCATCTTCTGATGAAATTAAACTCGCAACAGCAATTGCTGATAAGGCTTTTTTATCGTTTCAGAAATGTTCCGGCAAGGAAAAATCAATCTTTTTAAAAGCTATTGCCGACGAAATTATGGCTTTGGGAGATGCTCTTTTGGATGTATACTGCCAAGAATCAGGATTGCCTAGAGGAAGAGCCGAAGGAGAAAGAGGAAGGACTATTGGCCAGCTGAATGCTTTTGCAGCATTGGTAGCCGACGGTTCCTGGGTAGAAGCTGCAATTGATACCGCGATTCCCGACAGGGTTCCATTGCCAAAAGTGGATATCCGCAAAATGATGCGTCCATTAGGAACCGTAGTTGTTTTTGGGTCAAGTAATTTTCCGTTTGCTTATTCTACAGCGGGCGGTGATACAGCCTCAGCATTAGCCGCCGGCTGTCCAGTAATTGTAAAAAGCCACCCAATGCATGCCGGTACCAGCGAAATGGTCGCATCGGCAGTAATCAAAGCGGCTCAAAAAACAAACATGCCCGAAGGTGTTTTTTCTAACTTGAATAGCAGCGGTATCGAAGTTGGAGTTCAGTTAGTCCAAGACCCATTGGTAAAAGCTGTTGGATTTACAGGAAGTATAAAAGGAGGGCGTGCATTGTATGACTTAGCGGCAAAACGTCCTGAGCCAATTCCTGTATTTGCCGAAATGGGAAGTATAAACCCGGTTGTAATTCTGCCACAAGCACTAAAGCAGAATCCAGAGAAATGGGCAAATGCCTATGCAGGATCAGTAACACTTGGTGCTGGTCAGTTTTGTACAAATCCAGGACTGATGCTAGCTGTAAAAAATGAGGATTTAAATGCTTTTACAGTTTTGCTTGCAGATGAAATCCTGAAAATTGCACCAGTATGTATGCTGAATCCATCGATTCACAAAAATTATCAGTCCGGCAATCAGGAGTTAAGTTCGCAGGATGGCGTTCGGGTAATTGCCAGCTGGGATGAGAATGTAAATCCAAATTTCGCTTCGCAAAAAATACTCACGGTTTCTGGAAAGGATTTTTTAAAGAACCCTGTGCTGCACAAAGAGGTTTTTGGTCCTTTTTCTATTGTAGTACAGTGCGAAAATGAATCGGAACTGACTGCTATACTAAATAAACTGGAAGGACAGCTTACAGGAACAATTTTAGCCGAGGATAATGAGATTGATAATTTCGGATCCGTTGTAGATGCGTTATCAAATCGTGTTGGGCGAATAATTTTTAACGGAATGCCAACAGGTGTCGAAGTATGTCCTGCTATGGTTCATGGTGGTCCTTATCCGTCTTCATCGGATTCAAGATTTACTGCGGTTGGAATAAATTCTATCAAAAGATGGGTGAGACCTTTCAGTTATCAAAACTGGCCTGATGCTCAGTTGCCAGAAGCTTTGCAAAACGAAAATCCTCTTGGAATTTCCAGATTAGTTAATAATGTTCAAACAAATAATCCTGTTTAAAAAATGGCAAGAAAAACATTTTTTTGTGTAGATGCACACACTTGCGGTAACCCGGTGCGTGTCGTTGCTGGCGGAGGTCCAAATTTAATTGGGGCAGACATGAGCGAAAAACGGCAGCATTTTTTAAAGGAATATGATTGGATCCGCAAAGGATTGATGTTTGAGCCCAGAGGCCATGATATGATGAGCGGCAGTATATTGTTTCCGCCAAGCAACCCTGATAATGATTTTGGTATATTGTTTATTGAAACCTCTGGATGCTTGCCCATGTGTGGCCACGGAACGATAGGAACCATAACTATCGCTATTGAAGAAGGTTTGATCACGCCAAAAACTGCCGGAAAAATTAATATGGAAGCTCCAGCTGGCTTGGTAAAAATTGAATATAAACAGGTTGGCAAAAAAGTAGAATGGGTTAAACTGACGAATGTAAAATCGTATCTGGCTGCCGAAGGTTTAACAATAGACTGCCCCGAATTAGGCGAGCTGGTTTTTGATGTTGCCTATGGAGGAAACTATTATGCGATTGTCGATCCTCAGAAAAATTTCTCAGGAGTTCAGGATTTTACAGCAAGCAAGATTGTGCAGTACAGTCAGGAGGTCAGAAAAAGAATTAATCAAAAATATCCTGATCTATTCATTCATCCCGAAAATGATACGATACGGGACGTAAGCCATATGTTATGGACTGGCACGCCATTAGATCCAGCTTCATCAGGCCGAAATGCAGTTTTTTACGGAGATAAAGCCATAGACCGTTCGCCATGCGGTACAGGAACTTCGGCAAGAATAGCACAATTGCATGCCAAAGGACTTTTAAAAATGGGTGAAGAATTTGTTCACGAAAGTTATATAGGGAGCAAATTTATCGGGCGTATTGAAGAGGAGACAAATATTGGTGACATAAAGGCGATAGTTCCAAGTATTCAGGGCTGGGCAAAAGTTTACGGTTACAATACCATAATAATTGATGACGAGGATGATCCTTATGCACATGGATTTCAAGTATTATAGCCTGTTTAGAATTAATGAATAATTAGCGTCTCTTTATCCTGTGAATATGAAAAATAATTTACCCATTACTTTTTTGTTAGTATTTTTAAGTTGTAATTTTTATGCTCAGAATAAAGAGATTGTTCCATATAAACCGTCAAAAACTGAAATTTTAGAGCGGTACAGACAAGCGTCGAAATTAGATGAAGCTGTCAAAAACAAAGTTTTTAAAACAAGAGTAAATGCGCATTGGCAAAAGGACGGAAACACATTCTGGTACTGTAATATTTTAAAGGATAGTATTAGGGAATATATCTTGGCTGATGCTTCAAAAGGCGTAAAAAAAATGCTTTTTGATGAAGCTAAACTAAAAAAAGCACTGAGTGGGATAACAGGAAAATCAGTTCCTCAAAAAAGCCTCGTTATTGACAGTTTAAATTATGATTCTAAATCGAATTCAATCGCCTTAAAATATGATAAGAGCTATTACGAAGTGCTGTTATCCAATTACAGTATTAAAAAAGCAGCGTCATTAGCCAAAGATCTTAAAAAGTATTCTGGTTTTAATAATCAATGGGCAAGATGGGAATCTTTTAGAACAGATACAATTTCACCCAATAAAAAATGGCTGGCTTTCATCAAAGAGAATAATGTATTTGTTAAACCAGTAAGTGGAGGAGAAGCAGTTCAGTTTACAAAAGACGGCACCAAAGAAAAGCCATACGGTTCTCTGGCATGGTCGCCGGACAGTAAATACATTGTTGGGTATAACATAACTCCTGTAGTTGATTTACCAGTTCATTATGTTTTAACTTCAGCAGCAAATACTACCCGCGGGCAGTTGCGTTCTAATCCGTATAAACAGCCGGGGGATCCGTTTACATGTTATGAAATGTTTTTGTTTCATATTGAAAATCAAAAAGTTTCAAAAGTAAATACTCCTGTAATTGATTTTTTCGATGCGCCGGAATTGCATTGGAGAAGAGGAGATGCAGGTTACTTTATGTATGAAAAAGTAGATCGCGGTCATCAGCGTTTCCGAATTATAGAAGTAAATGCCCAAACTGCCGAAACCCGTTCGATAGTCGACGAAAAAGCTAAAACTTTTATTTACGAATCCCGATTGTTTACTCATTATCTGAAAAAAAGCAATGAAGTTGTAATGACTTCGGAGAAAGATGGCTGGAGGCATTTGTATTTGGTTGATGGCCTGAATGGAAAAGAAAATCAGATTACCAAAGGGGAGTGGGTGGTAAGAAGTGTTGACAGTATTGATGAAAATAAAAAAGAAATATGGTTTTCGGCAAGCGGAATGAATGCCGGCGAAGATCCTTATTACATTCATAATTACCGCATTGGTTTTGACGGAAAAAAATTAACCAGTCTTACTCAGGCCAAAGGGAATCATAACGTAGCTTTTTCACCAAATAAACAATATTATCTGGATTCTTATTCAGAACCTAATATTCCAACCATTATTGAGCTTCACCGTACTTTGGATGGAAAAAAAATAATGGATATTGAAAAATCCGATGCTGCAGATTATTTAGCAACGGGAATGTCTTTGCTAGAACCCTTTCATGCAAAAGGCAGAGATGGAGTTACTGATATCTGGGGTATAGTCTGCCGTCCTGCTGATTTTGATCCTAATAAAAAATATCCTATAATAGAGAGCATTTATGCAGGACCTCAGGATTCTTTTGTCCCCAAAAATTTTATGGATCGATATACTGTCGAAATGCAGAGTTTAGCACAGCTGGGATTTATCGTTGTACAGATTGACGGGATGGGTACTGCAAACCGTTCAAAAGCTTTTCATGATGTCTGCTGGAAAAATTTGAAAGATGCAGGTTTTGAAGACCGAATCCTGTGGATAAAAGCTTTGGCTAAAAAATATCAATATGTTGATGATTCAAGAGTAGGGTTATATGGGACTTCTGCAGGAGGACAAAATGCTTTAGGCGGATTATTGTTTCATCCTGAGTTTTACAAAGCAGGTGTTGCTGCTTGCGGATGTCATGATAATCGTGTTGACAAGCAATGGTGGAATGAGCAATGGATGGGATATCCCGTTGACAAGCATTATGAAGAACAATCGAATGTTACCAATGCTGGTAAATTGTCGGGTGATTTATTATTGATTGTTGGCGAAGCCGATGAAAATGTACCGCCAGAATCTACTTATCGTGTAGCCGATGCATTGATTAAATCAGGAAAAACTTTTGAATTTTTACCTGTTCCGGGAATGGGACACAGTGATGGCGGACCTTATGGAAGGCTGAAAAAACGTGATTTTTTTGTAAAGCATTTATTGGGAGTAGATCCTCCAGACCGCAACAGCAATGAGTTAGATCAATAATTTAAGGAATATTTTTTTGTACAGGAGCTTTTCAAATTATAATATAAAAAACACTTATGATTAAATTCTTTAAAAATAATATCGCTTTGATTTTTACAATGTTTTTCGCATTGGCAGGGACACCTGTGATTGTTTTTGCTCAGAATTTCAATAGTGATTTATACCTGCAGACCAGTGAAGTAAATAATACGATGGTTCATTATGATGCTGACAAAGGAAGTATCATGCGCTTTTATTCGACAAATAGTACTGCTGATACTTATGGAGTTCAATATGATCCAGGTAATTACAATACTCCAGAGCGAAGAGCACGCCTGCAGCAGCTGATAGCAGATTATAAAAAACAATTAGAGAGTTTAAATTTTGATGCCATGAGCATCAATGGCAAAGTTGATTATATTTTATTCAACAGAAATTTAAACAGTGAGCAGTATGAATTACAGCAGCAGCAAAAAGTATATGAAAGAATAAAAATTTATTTCCCTTTTGAAGAAAAAATATACGCTTTAGAAAAACCGCGCCGCAGAGGAATTAAAGCAGATGGCGAGGCAGTTGCCAAAGAAATGGAAGATTTACGCAAGGCAGTTGCCGAGCAGATAAAAATTGTAAGTAAAGCTGAGAGACTTGATAAAACGGCTTCGGATTTTGCAGTATCACACACAAAAGGATTACAGAATATTTTAAAAAATTATTACGATTTCTACAACGGCTATGATCCTTTATTTTCCTGGTGGGTGCCCAAAACATATACGGAACTTGATGCTGTATTGGGAGAATATGCAGTTTTATTAAAATCAAAAAGAAAAGAAACCAGTTCACAAAAAGATGATGGCAGCGGTATTATTGGGAATCCAATTGGGAGAGAAGAAATAATCCGTCAATTACAGACAGAATTTATTCCGTATTCGCCAGAAGAGTTGGTTGCTATCGCTAATAAAGAATTTGCCTGGTGCAATGCAGAATTGCTAAAAGCTTCCCGCGAAATGGGTTTTGGAGATAACTGGAGAGCCGCTCAGGAAAAAGTAAAAAATTCATTTGCAGCACCTGGCGATCAGCCACAGGCCATGCTGGATTTATACAATCAGTCTGTAGATTTTTTAAAGAAAAACAATCTCTTAACGATTCCGCCAATTGCCGAAGAAACCTGGAGAATGTATATGATGTCTCCTGAGGCGCAAAAAGTAAATCCGTTTTTTCTGGGAGGAGAATCTCTTATTGTTTCTTATCCAACTAGCAGTATGTCGTATGGCGAAAAAATGATGAGCATGCGCGGCAATAATCCCAATTTTTCGAGAGCAACCATTCATCATGAGTTAATTGCAGGTCATCATCTGCAACAGTTTATGAGAGACAGATACAAAGCGTATCGTCATTTTGACACACCATTTTGGGTCGAAGGAAACTCATTATATTGGGAAATGCTGTTATGGGATTTAAAATTTCCGCAAACTCCACAAGACAAAATCGGCATGCTGTTTTGGCGTATGCACCGCTGCGCCCGAATTATTTTTTCGCTGAATTATCATTTAGGAAAATGGACACCACAGCAGTGTATTGACTTTTTAGTAGATAGAGTAGGCCATGAACGCGCCAATGCCGAAGGTGAAGTGCGCCGTTCATTTGTTGGCGGATACAGTCCTCTATACCAGATTGCTTATATGATCGGCGGATTGCAGTTTATGGCATTAAAAAATGAATTGGTCGTAAGCGGAAAAATGAGTTACAAGGAATATCACGATGCTATTTTGCACGAAAATGCAATGCCAATTGAGTTATTGAGAGCATTGCTGACCAATCAGCCTTTGCAGAGGGATTTTAAAACCAATTGGAAATTTTACAAATTTTAATAAAACCAGATAAAGAATTTAGTTATGAAAAATGTTATAGTTATTGGCGGAGGAATTATAGGACTTAGTTCAGCATTTTATTTGCAGCAGAGTGGCTGTAAAGTCACCGTTATCGATAAAGATAATTTTGAAAATAACTGTTCGTATGGAAATGCAGGATACGTGTGCCCCAGTCATTTTATACCGCTGGCGGCCCCAGGAATTATATGGCAGGGTTTCAAATGGATGTTTAATCCAAAAAGCCCTTTTTATGTAAAGCCGGCATTCAATAAAGCTTTGATAGATTGGGGATTGAATTTTGCCAAAAGTGCTACTCAGGCAAATGTAATTAAATCAGCCATACCGCTGCGTGATATTTCCTTATTGAGCCAGCACGAATTTGAAGAATGGAATAAAATTCCAGGTTTTGAATTTGGTTATGAACACAAAGGTATGCTCGAGGTTTTTCAGACAGAAGCCGTGGCAAAACATGCTCATCATACAGTTGAAAAAGCACAGCAGCTGGGATTGGATGTAAGTTTATTGGATTACAGCGAATTGCAGGCATTAGAGCCACAGGCAAAAATCAATGCAATAGGAGCTTTACAGTTTAAATGTGATGCTCATGTGTATCCAGACAAACTGATGAAGGTTTTAAAAGAGCATTTACTGGCTAATGGCGTTGCTTTTCAATATGGAGAAACTGTTGTTTCATTCGAAAAAGAGAATGGAGCGGTAACTAAAGTAATCACAAATAAAGAAGCATACATAGTTGATGATGTAGTTATTGCGACAGGAGCGTGGAGTAAAGAAATAGCAGCATTAGTTGGTGCCAAAATATCGCTGATGCCAGGACGAGGCTATTCTTTAACATTAGAAAACTCTATTTACAAAGTTAATCATCCAATGATTCTTGCCGAAGGAAGAGTAGCCATTACGCCTATGGATGGCAACAAAATAAGGTTTGGCGGCACAATGGAAGTTGTTCCCACTACAGCCAAGCCTCAGTATCACAGGATTGAAGGCATACTGAAAGCAGTAAAAGATTTTCTGCCGGAATTTGATATCGAGAAACCATTGCAAGAAGATATCTGGTACGGTTACCGGCCTTGCTCTGCAGATGGACTTCCTTACATTGGCAAAATAAAAAAATACAATAATGTTGTTATCGCTACGGGACATTCAATGATGGGGCTTAGTCTTGGTCCTGGTACGGGAAAATTAGTATCTCAATTAACTAATGGAGAACCTGCCAGTATTGATGCAAAAGCATTTGATGTAGAAAGATTTAATTAAAAAGGGTGGTTCCTTTCATACTGATTTCCTTTCTGGTTTAAATTAATAGCTAATTTATTAACCATCATCGTTGTTCCATAATAAAAGATTTAGAGACCCTAACATCTGTTTTTAAACAATTTCAATCTATTAAGCAGTAATATGAAAAAAAGATAATAAAACAATTAACCACAAAACCAACCAACATAATAAATGAAATCATCAACAAAGAAAAATAATTTTAAGCGGTTACTAGGCTTATTAGATGCAACTATGATAGTTGCCGGATCAATGATCGGGTCAGGAATCTTTATAGTAAGTGCCGATATTGTCCGCAATGTAGGATCGGCTGGCGCTTTATTGCTGGTTTGGCTGCTTACAGGATTCCTTACAATAGCAGCGGCTTTGAGTTATGGAGAATTAAGCAGTATGTTTCCCAAAGCTGGCGGGCAATATGTCTATTTAAGAGAATCGTTTAATTCACTTACGGGATTTTTATACGGCTGGAGTTTTTTCGCAGTCATTCAAACCGGTTCTATTGCTGCAGTTGGAGTGGCTTTCAGCAAATTTGCTGCTTATGTTTTTCCTTCATTGAGTGAAAATAATATAATTTTAAATTTAGGATTCTTACAGATATCAGCAGCGCAGTTAACATCTATCATTCTTGTTGTTTTCCTTACGTATGTTAATACCAGAGGGGTTAAAGAAGGGAAAATTATCCAGACTGTTTTTACACTTGTAAAACTGATTTCCTTGTTTGGTTTAATCATTTTCGGTTTTATACTGGCAGCAAAAGCAGACATCTGGAAAGCCAATTGGAGTTCAGGTTTTTCGATAAATAAGCTGGAAGGAAATACACTTATTCGGTATTCGGGATTTGCTATAATGGGTGCTGTTGCTGCAAGCCTTGTAGGCAGTTTGTTTAGCAGTGATTCATGGAATAATGTAACTTTTATTGCCCGAGAAATTAAAAATCCCTCCAAAAATATTGGCAGAAGCCTTTTTCTTGGCACTCTCATCGTGACTATTATTTATGTTGCAACTAATATGATGTATTTATCGGTACTTACTTTAGATGAAATTGCTCATGCCGAAAATGATCGTGTTGGTGTTGCAGCTTCGCAGCATATTTTTGGAAGCTCAGGAACTTATATTATTGCGGTATTATTGATGATTTCTACTTTTGGCTGTAATAATGGATTGATACTTTCGGGTGCTAGAGTGTACCATCGCATGGCAAAAGACGGTCTGTTTTTTAAAAAACTGGCAAAATTAAATAAGAATGGTGTTCCGGAAAAAGCCTTGTGGATGCAATGTATCTGGGCATCGGTACTTTGTTTAAGCGGAAAATATAATGAACTGCTGGATTATGTAATTTTTGTTGTTTTAATCTTTTACATCTTAACTATTGCCGGAATTTTTAGGCTGCGAAAAACAAGGCCAGATATGGAGAGACCTTACAAGGCAATTGGATATCCTGTATTGCCATCAATTTATATTGCTGCAGCTTCCAGTATCTGCATTATGCTGTTAATTTACAAATACAGTTCTTCTTTGCCAGGTCTAGCAATTGTTCTGCTTGGGATTCCAATCTATTACTATTTTGTAAACAAAGACAAATAATTTATGAGAAATTTATCGGATTCATATAAAAAAAGTAAAATTATATTTCTTTTTATTCTGATATTGAATGCAATAATGCATCATGCTGTATATGCACAATCTGTAAATCCAGTGATGAGTTATACCGTTTCAATGCCTAATCCTGAAAATCATTATTTTCATGTAGAACTGCGATGTTCGGGCTGGAAAGAAGATACTGCCGATTTCAAAATGCCAAATTGGATGCCAGGTTATTATCAAATAATGAATTACAGTAAAATGGTGGAGAATTTTGCAGCCATAAGCAATAATAAAAATCTGGATGTAAAAAACATAAATGAAAATACTTGGCAGATTAAAACTGAAAAAGGCAAACCATTCACATTGAGTTATGATGTAAAAGCCGATAAGCAGTTTGTAGCCAATAGCTATCTGGATGAAACACATGCTTATATCATTCCGAATAGTTTGTTTTTATATATAAATGAGCATATAAATATTCCTGTTGCTGTAAAAATTTCAGGAGTTAAAAAAGGATTCAAAATAGCAACAGGTTTAGATCCGGCTGCAGGAAAAGAGAATGAATTTACAGCGCCTGATTTTGATATTTTGTATGATTGTCCTTTACTAATCGGTGATTTAGAAGAATTGCCTTCATTCAAGGTGAATGGAATTGAGCATCGTTTTATTGGGTATAAATTGGGCAGTTTTGATAAAATTACTTTCATGAATAATTTAAAGAAAGTAGTAGAATCTGCTGCAGCGATTATCGGCGATATTCCATATAAGCAATATACGTTTATAGGCATTGGTCCTGGTCAGGGCGGTATTGAACATTTGAATAATACAACTATAAGTTTTGATGGTAACGGATTAGACAATCCTGATGCTATGAATACTATGATGAATTTTTTGGCTCACGAATATTTTCATCATTATAATGTGAAAAGAATCAGGCCTTTTGAATTAGGACCTTTTGATTATGATAAAGGCAGTAAAACAAATCTTTTATGGGTTAGCGAAGGCTTATCCGTATATTACGAATACCTGATTGTGAAAAGAGCGGGACTTGTTGATCAGCAGACTTTATTTAGTTTTTTTGAGAACAGTATCAATGCTTTTGAAAACAGCCCAGGCAGATTTCATCAGTCATTAACTCAGGCGAGTTATGAGACTTGGAGCGATGGTCCTTTTGGGAAACAGGGCGAGGATGCCAATAAAGCTATTTCGTATTATGAAAAAGGACCTGTTGTTGGACTTCTCCTGGATTTTGCTATTCGCCAGGCAACACAGAACAAAAAATCTTTAGATGATGTAATGCGCTTTTTGTATTGGGAATATTATAAAAAATCAGATCGTGGCTTTACTGATGCAGAATTCCAGAATGCCTGCGAAACCATTGCTGGTATTTCGTTGGCAGATGTGTTTGAATATGTCTATACTACAAAAGAAATGGATTACGATAAGTATTTATTTTATGCAGGCTTAAAAATGAAAGTACAATTAGATCCACAATCCAAAGTTAAAAAATATTCTTTGCAGGTTTTGGATCCAGTTAATAATGCACAGCAAAAGATGGTGCAGTCTTGGATGGGTAAATGATTAAAAATTTACAAAAACTATTGAGCTTGAAATTCAATACTTTTTTGCTGCATTAATACAAATAAGCTACTGTCTATCACAGCTTTTTCAAAGTAAATATGTGATAGACGGTTTTTTTTATTTTTTAATGTAACTAACTTATAACCAGAACCCGATTATTAATTGTCTCAAAATATTTCGCTCCTATAGAGCTGCGTGACATTTTATATTTATTAATTTTTAATAATCTGCCACTCTGTGGTTTAATTCAGTCTTGTTATAACAAGATTCAAGCTTCAGAAAAACATACTATTTTATAGAAAAACAAAGGAAACATTATCTGAACTCCCATAAGATTGAAATATATTATTAATCATTATTGGTTTTATAATCAGTTGTTTAGTGCTTAATGTGTCTGGCTGTTGTGCATACCTGTTTAATGTTTTTCAAGTATATTATATTAAGGTAAATGATGATTATGGTAATGTATTTCTACATAATTAACATTATTTTTTTAGTTAGCGTTAAATTTAATCAGTTTTACACTAAAAAACTCAATAAATGGATAATATAATATTGGATTAGGATAAATTGTTGGCTATTGGTCTTTTGATTATGGTTTAATTTTACAAGTGTTGAAATCACACATTTAAGATAATGATGACTTAACTACGAGTATTAATTTTTAACTAAACCAAAAACTTAAGCTATGAATTTTATTAACCTTTCAGTAATGCAAATTTTTGAGGGTAAATTTTGGAAGAGAAAAATGGTCTTTACCTTTTTTCTGTTTTTGACTTTTTTCACCTCTTTTGCTCAAAAAAAGATCCAAGGTTCCATTAAAGATAGTAATGGAATCCCTCTAACAGGAGTGACCGTATCAGAAAAAAATGCATCTAATGCTGTATTGTCTGATTTTGATGGTAAATATGAGATTACAGTTAAAAACCCAGATGATAAACTGGTTTTTAGTTATTTAGGATTTTTAACACAGGAGATAGATGTTTCAAACCGCGATCAGATAAATGTAGTTCTCAAAGAAAATAATGAACAATTAAATGAGGTAGTTGTTGTAGGTTATGGAACTCAGAAAAAAGCTAGAGTTACCAGTGCTATTGCCAGTATTAAGGAGGTAAATTTTACAAAGGGGGCTATTCGCGATGCTTCAGATCTTATTAGAGGTAAAGTGGCAGGTCTAACCATTAATAATGGTTCAGGGGACCCTTCAGCAGAGCCTACCATTCTACTGCGCGGTATATCTTCTTTAAAAGGATCAAATGCGCCATTGGTTTTAATTAATGGAGTTCCTGGAGGTATAAATACTGTTTCTCCTAATGAAATTGCTTCTATAGATGTGTTAAAAGATGCATCGGCTGCTGCAATTTACGGAACTAGAGGAGCAAACGGGGTAATTCTTATTACCACAAAAACGGTTAATAAAGAAATGGCTCCAACACTTACTTATGCGACTTTTGCTTCAATATCTAATTTTTATAATAAAGCGGACTTTTTGAATGCTGGTGAATTTAGAAATCAAATTTCTCAAGGGACAAAAATGCCTTTTACCGATGGAAGTGCCAGCACTGATTGGCTGGATGAAATATCGGGAAGCGGATTCACTCAAAGCCATAACCTTGATATTAAAGGAGGTACTGGAAGAACAAATTATTCAGTGAATCTTAATTATATGGATCAAACAGGGGTTTTTAATAATACATTTAATAAAGAGTACCGTTTTTCATTTGATGTGAATCATAAAATGTTCAATGATAAATTAAAAATCAATCTGAACTTACTTAATGGGACGCAAAAGATGGGACTTTCTGAAGGTACAGCTGGCTATGCTTACAGACAGGCTATGATACGTAATCCTACTGCGCCAGTGTATAATGCAGACGGAACTTATAATGAAGATATAAATAAGTTTCAATATTATAACCCTGTTGCAATAATGAATGAAACAATAGAGGATAGAGATAATACCTGGCAAAGATTTACGGCTAATTTAACTGTTGATTTACTGCCTGGATGGGATACAAGTTTGATGCTTGCTAAAAATAAAAATTCAGGTTTGAATGGATATTCTGAAACCAAAAAGCACTATTCAAATACTTTAAACGGCAGGAATGGTGTTGCTTCTAGAAACACGGGAGATACCGATAGGGATTTTCTAGAATTCACATCTAAATACAATAAAAAACTGGATAAACATGAATTTACAGTATTAGGAGGTTATAGTTATCAGTATACCGTTAATCAAGGATTTTCAGCTTATAATTTTGATTTTCCTACAGATGCTTTTTCTTATAATAACTTAGGGGCTGGTAATGCCTTATCTGACGGAAAAGCTTCGATGGGCAGTTATAAAAATGATGACAAGCTGATTGGTTTCTTTGGCAGAGCCAACTATAATTTTGACAGTAAATATGATGTATTGTTCAGTATTAGAAGAGAGGGTTCATCTAAGTTTGGAGAAAATCATAAATGGGGTAATTTTCCGGCAGTTTCTGCAGGGTGGAGTATTCACAAAGAGTCATTTCTTAAAGATGTTTCCTATGTAGATAATTTAAAATTAAGAGCAGGTTATGGTGTAACAGGAGTAATTCCTAATGATTCATATATGTCTCAGACACTTTACAATTATAACGGCTATTTTTTCAATGATGGAAAATGGGTGAAAGGACTAGTTCCAGCAAGTAATCCTAATCCTGATCTGCGCTGGGAAAAAACAGCTGAGATAAATATTGGTATTGATTTTGGATTTTTAGAAAACAGAATCAGCGGTAGTGTTGATGTGTATAGTAAAAAAACAAGTGATATGCTTTGGGATTATGCAGTGCCAACGCCTCCATATTTATATCCAAACATTACTGCCAATGTCGGAAAAATGGAAAACAAAGGATTTGAAATTCTTCTTAATGCAATCCCAGTAAAAAGTGAAAATTTTATCTGGAATTCATCAATGACTTTTTCTCATAATGAGAATGAACTGACAAGCCTTTCTAATGATTTATACACTATTGATAAAAACTATATTAACACTGGAAATACAGGGGATCCAATTTCATTTTCTACACACCGATTAGAAGTTGGGCAGTCAATAGGGAATTTCTGGGGATTAAAATCAGTTGATATTACTGATGATGGGAAATGGATCATTGAAACTGCAGACGGTACAAGAAAAACACTTACTACCGCTATGTATAATGATGATAATAAACAATATTTAGGTAATGGAATTCCAAAATATTATGCTGGCTGGACCAATACTTTTACATACAAAAAGTTTGATTTGAGTGTGGTATTGACAGGTGCTTTTGATTTTCAAATACTGAATTCACAGCGTATGTTTTATGAAAATCCTACAATTAATTACAATATGCTGTCTTCTGCTTTCGATAAGTTATATGATAAAGCGGTATTAAACTATAATCAGACTTATGTAAGCTATTATCTTGAAAAAGGAGATTATGTAAAGGTTGATAACATTACACTGTCTTATAATTTCGATGTTAAACCGTTTAAAATTATCAACGCTATGCGATTGTATATGTCTGGAAATAATTTAGCCACATTTACAAAATACAAAGGTTTAGATCCGGAAATTCAAAGAGGGGATCCATTATCACAAGGAATGGATAATAGAGATAAATATCCATCTACGACATCTCTTACTTTAGGACTAAATGTAACTTTTTAAAAAAATAAAGATGAAAAATCATAATATAGTATATAAAATCCTTGTTTCGGGCTTACTTCTTTTAGGAACAGGGTGTACAAATTTAGATGAGACAGTTTATGATACTATAACTGCCGAAGGTACAGAACTCACTGCTGAAGATTTAACAAGTATTGTAGCTCCTGCATATACTTCATTCAGGGATATTTTTTGGGGCTGGGACGCTGCTTTTTGCTTGTACGAAGAATCTTCTGACTTGATTGTGACACCTCAAAGAAATGGTATTGGCTGGGGAGATTATTATATAACAATGCATCAGCATACTTGGGGATCTACTCTGCCACATGCTGAGGGGAATTGGTATTATCTGTATACTGGTGTAAATAGTGTAAACAGAGCTATTTATCAGATTGAACAAATACAAGGGATTGAAAACAAAGAGAGCGTAATTCAGGAATTAAGGGCTCTAAGAGCAATTTATTATTATTTGCTTTTGGATAATTTTAGAAATGTTCCTATTGTAACTTCATATGTAAATCCTCCAGGATATTTGCCAGTTCAGAATTCCGGAAAAGAAGTATATGATTTTGTTGAAACCGAATTAAAAACAGCTTTACCTTACTTAAGTGATGAGAATAATACTGAAACTTACGGTAAGGTAACTAAATGGGCAGTCAAAATGACTTTGGCAAAATTATACCTGAACGCTGGAGTCTATTTAGGAACACCAAAATGGAATGAAGCTTTGGCTGAGGTTAATGATATTATAAACAGCGGTAAGTTTAGTATGACCAGTAACTATTTAGACAACTTCAAAATTAAAAATGAAGGCTCTTCGGAAGAGATTTTATCTATTCCTTTTGATCAGATTAAAACGGGCGGAAGTTATTGGCCATATAAAACTTTGGCAGCTCAAAGCCAGGCAACTTATGAATTGAGCGGAGGGCCTTGGAACGGTTCGGGAGGGATTCCTCAATTTATAGATACTTATGATCCAGATGATCAGCGATTAAAAGATTCCTGGTTGGGTGGAAAGCAGTTTACAAGCAAAGGTGAACCAATTATGGTAGATGGTGTACAGTTCGAATATATTAATTTTTTGACCAATGTTAATGGCTGTGATCCTAATGAAGGATTTAGAATGGTTAAATATGAAATTGGTTCTGGTGATATTGCACAAACCAGCAATGATGTTCCATTTTATAGGTATACTGATGCATTGATGATTAAAGCAGAATGCTTATTGAGAACTGGAAAAGCAGACGAAGCTGCTGTAATTGTATCGCAAGTAAGACAAAGAGATTTTAAAAACACAAATCCTGCTAAAGCTACTGTTACGGGGGCAAAACTATTAGGAGGCAGTGTTTATAAATATGGAACCTATGAGGCAGGAGTAATTACAAATTACGAAGGTGGAGCTGATATTCAATATGGCGGTTTCTTGGATGAGCTGGCATGGGAATTTGTTGGTGAAGCTCATAGAAAACAGGATTTAATTCGATTTGGAGTCTTTACTAAAAAATCTTGGTTTTCACATAAGCCAAATGGTGATTTTAGAGCTTTATTACCAATTCCACAATCAGAAATGGATAAAAATAGTAATTTGAAGCAAAACCCTGGATATTAATTAATATTTGAAAATAAAATTGTTTTGAGTTAGTTTTAGTTTTTTAAAGGAGGCAGTATCTGCCTCCTTTTGTATTTTAAAAAAAATAATCTGTATAAAATTTTACTTGCTCATGTCTCTAATCGCTGGTATAATTGTTTAGTTATAAAACTTTTAGGATAATAGTCTGATTTTTTTCCTATTTTAGTAGAAATATAAAGCTGACAGTGACTAGATCATAGAATAGAATGAAATTATCAAATCAAATTCTTCTGGCATTCACTTTGGTGATTCTGCTATCCGTGGCAGACTCATATACTAATTACATGCTATCCAAAAAGGTACAGCGCAATTCGCAGTTTCTGGCAAGATCTGAAGAAATTATCCGAAATTCCAACAAGACCCACAAAGTAATTATCGAAATGCAGAGTTCATTTAGAGGGTATCTGCTTACCAATGAGCCAATGTTTCTGGATTCATATTTCAAAGGGTTAAAATCAGTGCCAATCCTGCTCAAGAAACAGCAAAGTTATATAGGCATAAACAATGAACAGCGATCTATTCTGGACTCTATTGCAACCCTTCACAGCAATTGGGTAAAGTATTCCTCTCAATTAATTCAATCCCGCAATAAAATTTCACAATCATATCTCACTCTTTTTAATACTGCAATAAAAAAACAGATTGGAAAAAAAATAAACGATGATATTGCCGGAAAATTTGCAAAATTCGATAAAGTCGAGTACAAAATAAGGAAGCATCATACCGCAATGCTGCTTAATTCGTTAAAGAAAGCACGTAACTTTTCTATTGTTTTCCTGATGCTGACCATCACCGTGGGCCTATTTACTACGCTTTATATTATGTTAATTACTAGGCAAAGAATCACTTCGATGGTAAGTCTGGCTGAAAATATTTCAAAGGGAGAATTTACCAGTGTCAATGATACACGCAATGATGAGCTGACTGCCTTGGCAACGTCATTAAACAGTATGTCCAGTAAACTCGATAAAAACATACATGAACTAAAAAACAGGAATGCTGAGCTGAATAAGTTTGCGTATGTTGTTTCACATGATCTGAAAGCTCCCATTCGCGGTATTCACAATGTGGTAAGCTGGATTGAAGAAGATTTGGAAAATGAATTATCGCCAGATCTAAAAAGATATTTGCGAATAATTCCGCAAAAGACAAAGCGTATGGAAGCACTCATCAACGGGCTTTTGGATTATGCCCGTCTCAATGTAAATGTGCCATTAGAAAACATTGATACCAATGCAGTGGTTCATGAAATAGCCACTTCGATTGTTCCCCGAAATTTCAGGCTGCAGATAGGGAATTTGCCCAATTTATTTTCAGAAAGAATCAAGCTTGAACAGGTATTTACAAATCTTATCAGCAACGCTGTTAAATATACACCGCACGAAAATGGATCGATCATGATAAACTGCGAAACGTTTACAAATTTTTATGAGTTTTCGGTAAAAGATAACGGTATTGGAATTGCTCCGGAATATCATCAGAAAATATTTGAAATATTTCAGACACTTCGTGAACAGAATGAGGAGGAGAGCACTGGAGTGGGACTGGCAATTGTAAAAAAAATAATTGATGACCGTCAAGAACATATTATTGTAAAATCGGAGCTAGGAAAAGGAACTGAATTTATATTTAGCTGGAGAAATAATTAAGTTATGAAAAAACCAACAATTTTACTCGTCGAAGATGATGCGCTGGATATTATAAGTGTCGAGCGTTCTCTCAAAAAATTAGACAGCGAATTCGAGCTTTATACTGCCTTTAACGGAATAGAAGCCTTAAGAATTCTTAGAGATTCCAGCATAAAACTTGTCCCCGATGTTATTCTTTTGGATATAAATATGCCCAGGATGAACGGAATCGAATTTTTAAAAGTTATTCGGGAAGATGAAAACCTGAGCGATCTGAAAGTTTTTATCATGACAACCTCATCAGAATCAAATGATCGATCAGAGGCTGAAAAATTAGGGATATCCGGTTATATTATAAAACCGCTCAATTATACTGATAATACCAAAAGATCAGATTCAATGGATGCTTTTGTGCAATTTCATTTAAGGAAAATTTTGCTTGATGAAAGCATGTAAAGATATTTTAAGGTAAATTTGAGTTTAGTTCTGTTTGTCATTGTATCAGGTTTTTGTAATTATTCTATAAAAGAATTGAGAATATGAAAAAAATAAAAGAGAATAACATTGAAATATCTCCAGATGCTGTTATCATACTTCCCGTCGTTGCATCCGAAAAGCCTAATCGGTCAAAAACAAAAAAAGATTTTGAAGAATCTGTTTTGACAGATGCTGAGTTTCTAAAAATTTTGATGAAAGTTAAGAACGGTGACTTTACACAGCGTTTCCCAACGGATCAAAATGGAACCAAAAGATCGATCTGTGAAACCTTAAACGAAATTATAGACCTGAATGAACGTATGGTTTTTGAATTTCAAAAGGTAGGGAAAAGCATTGGTAAACAGGGAAAACTAACAAATCGTGTGGTTCTTGACGGCGCAAGAGGTTCCTGGAGCTCCTGTGTGGATTCCGTTAATACGCTGATTTCAGATCTGGTACATCCAACTATCGAAATTGCACACGTAATTACCTCGGTGGCAAAAGGAAATCTGTCACAGGAAATGCCTCTTTCTATTGAAGGAAACCCGCTTCAGGGTGAATTCCTCAGAATTGCAAAAGAGGTAAACGGAATGGTAAAACAGCTGAATCTCTTCTCGATGGAGGTTACCCGTGTAGCGCGTGAGGTAGGTACAGAAGGTAAATTGGGAGGTCAGGCTAAGGTGCGAGGAGTTGGTGGTGTTTGGAAAGATTTGACCGATTCGGTAAACAAAATGGCGAGTAACTTAACCGGTCAGGTACGTAATATTGCGGATGTAACCACGGCGGTAGCAAAGGGAGATTTATCTAAAAAGATTACCGTAGACGTTAAAGGAGAGATATTAGAACTTAAAAATACCATCAATACGATGGTGGATCAGCTGAACTCTTTTTCATCTGAGGTTACCCGTGTGGCACGTGAGGTAGGAACCGAAGGAAAACTGGGAGGCCAGGCGCAGGTAAAAGGTGTTGGAGGAACCTGGAAAGATTTGACTGACTCAGTAAACCAGATGGCAAGTAACTTAACTGGTCAGGTACGTAACATTGCCGATGTAACAACAGCGGTAGCAAAAGGGGATCTTTCGAAGAAAATCACCGTTGACGTAAAAGGAGAAATTCTGGAACTTAAAAATACCATTAACACGATGGTGGATCAGCTGAATTCCTTCTCTTCTGAGGTTACCCGTGTGGCGGTTGAAGTAGGTTCTGAAGGGAAATTGGGAGGTCAGGCAAAAGTGCGAGGAGTTGGAGGGGTTTGGAAAGATTTGACTGATTCTGTTAACCAGATGGCATCGAACTTAACAGGTCAGGTACGTAATATTGCCGAGGTAACAACGGCGGTAGCAAAAGGGGATTTATCTAAAAAAATTACAGTAAACGTTGCCGGAGAAATTCTGGAACTTAAAAATACTATCAATACGATGGTGGATCAGCTGAACTCTTTTGGTGCCGAGGTAACCCGTGTGGCACGAGAGGTCGGTTCAGAAGGAAAACTGGGAGGACAGGCCAAAGTAAAAGGGGTTGGCGGTACCTGGAAAGATTTAACCGATTCGGTAAACCAGATGGCATCTAACCTTACTGGTCAGGTACGTAACATTGCCGAGGTAACTACTGCGGTAGCAAATGGTGACCTTTCCAAAAAAATTACAGCTGTTGCTGAGGGAGAGATTCTGGAGCTTAAGAAAACGATTAATACGATGGTGGATCAGCTGAATTCCTTTTCATCTGAGGTAACCCGTGTGGCACTTGAGGTAGGAACCGAAGGAAAACTGGGAGGTCAGGCAAAAGTAAAAGGTGTCGGCGGAACGTGGAAAGATTTAACAGATTCCGTGAATCAAATGGCTTCGAACTTAACAGGACAAGTGCGTAACATTGCCGAGGTAACCACAGCGGTAGCAAAAGGCGATTTATCACGCCAGATTACTGTTGATACCAAAGGAGAAATTCTGGAATTGAAGAACACCATTAATACGATGGTGGGACAGCTGAACTCGTTTGCATCCGAGGTAACCCGTGTGGCGCGTGAGGTAGGAACCGAAGGGAAACTGGGTGGTCAGGCACAGGTGGAAGGTGTTGGCGGAACATGGAAAGATTTAACCGATTCGGTAAACCAGATGGCTTCTAACTTAACCGGTCAGGTACGTAACATTGCCGAAGTAACTACTGCGGTGGCAAAAGGCGATTTATCGCTCCAGATTACCGTAGACGTAAAAGGTGAAATTTTGGAACTTAAAAACACCATTAATACGATGGTGGATCAGCTTCGAGGCTTTGCCTCGGAGGTAACAAGGGTGTCAAGAGAGGTAGGAACCGAAGGTAAACTGGGAGGTCAGGCTAATGTGCCGGGAGTTGCAGGAACCTGGAAAGATTTAACCGATTCTGTGAACCAGATGGCAGGTAACCTCACCGCACAGGTTCGTAACATTGCCGATGTGGCGATTGCGGTTGCAAATGGTGATATGTCCCGAAAGATTACGGTGGACGTTCGCGGAGAAATTCTTCAGTTAAAAGAAACCTTAAATACGATGGTGGATCAGCTTCGTGAATTTGCTTCCGAGGTAACCCGTGTGGCACGTGAGGTAGGTACCGAAGGAAAACTGGGAGGTCAGGCAAATGTACCAGGGGTTGCTGGAACCTGGAAGGATTTGACCGATTCGGTGAATCAGATGGCAGGGAACTTAACGACTCAGGTGCGCAATATTGCCGAGGTAACAATTGCCGTGGCAAATGGCGATATGTCCAAAAAAATTACGGCTGACGTTCGTGGAGAAATCCTTCAGCTGAAAGAAACCGTAAACACGATGGTAGATCAGCTTCGTGCCTTTGCATCCGAGGTAACGCGTGTGGCTCGTGAGGTGGGAACCGATGGAAAACTGGGAGGACAGGCATTCGTACCCGGAGTTGCCGGAACCTGGAAAGATTTAACTGATTCTGTGAATCAGATGGCATCCAACTTAACGGATCAGGTGCGTAATATTGCAGAGGTAACCAAAGCAGTTGCAAATGGTGACCTTTCCAAACCAATTACGGTAGACGTAAAAGGAGAAATTCTGGATTTGAAAAACACCTTCAATACGATGGTGGAACAGCTGAACTCTTTTGCCTCCGAGGTTACCCGTGTGGCGCGTGAGGTAGGTACCGAAGGTAAACTGGGAGGGCAGTCGGAAGTAAAAGGGGTTGCCGGAACATGGAAGGATTTAACGGATTCGGTTAACGTAATGGCATCGAATTTAACATCTCAGGTTCGTGGAATTGCAAAAGTAGTAACATCAGTTGCGAAAGGAAATCTAAAACAAAAACTATCGATTGATGCCAAAGGGGAAGTTGCCCAATTAACGGATACCATCAATGAGATGATTGATACGCTGGCAACCTTCTCCGATCAGGTAACTACGGTGGCGCGTGAGGTGGGTGCCGAAGGAAAACTGGGAGGTCAGGCGAACGTGCCAGGTGCTTCGGGAACCTGGAAAAACTTAACCGAAAACGTAAACCAGCTCGCAGAAAACCTGACGACACAGGTACGTGCGATTTCGGAGGTGGCATCGGCGGTAACACAAGGGGATTTAACACGGACCATCGGTGTAGAAGCTAAAGGTGAGGTTGAAGCTTTGAAAGATACCATCAACCAGATGATTTCGAACCTGAAAGCTACCACATTGAGAAATCAGGAGCAGGACTGGCTCAAATCGAATCTGGCTAAGTTTACACAAATGCTTCAGGGACAAAAAGAGCTGAATTCGGTTACCAAGAAAATCCTTTCTGAGCTGGCAACAGTTGTTACTGCCCAGCACGGGCTTTTCTATATTTTGCAGGAAGATGAAAATTTCGAAAATTCCAAATTGAATCTGATTGCTTCTTATGCTTATATCAAAAGAAAAAATTCTCCAACACAATATGCTATGGGCGAAGGTCTGATAGGGCAGGTTGCTATTGAGAAAGAAAGAATTATTCTGAGCAATGTTCCTAAAGATTATATCAGAATCAATTCTGGTTTGGGAGATGCAAAACCTCAGGATGTGATTATTCTGCCTGTTCTTTTTGAAGGTCAGTTAAAAGCGGTTATTGAGCTGGCTTCGCTGGATACTTTCAGCCAGACCCACTTGGATTTTCTCGAAGGTTTGACAGAAAGTATTGGTATTGTATTGAATACCATTGAATCGAATTCAAGAACTGAAGAGCTTTTGGTACAATCTCAATCTTTGGCAAGCGAATTAAAAAGCCAGCAGGAAGTATTAAAAAATACCAATGAGGAACTGGAAGAAAAAGCATTCTTACTGGCCAATCAAAAAGAAGAAGTGGAGCTGAAAAATCAAGAGGTTGAGGTTGCCAGGAAAGCTTTGGAAGAAAAAGCCGATCAGCTGACTTTGACATCAAAATATAAGTCGGAGTTTTTGGCAAATATGTCACACGAACTTCGAACTCCACTGAATAGTTTGCAGATTTTGGCGAATGAATTAATTGCCAACAGGGACGGAAATCTTTCGGAAAAACAGATTCAGTTTGCCAAAACGATCAATTCCTGTGGTGATGATCTTATCCAGCTTATTAATGATATTCTCGATTTATCTAAAATTGAATCGGGATATATTTCGGTCGATTACAATCCGATCAGTTTTGCAGCAATCAGCCAGTTTGTAAAATCTACTTTTAATCCAATTTCAGAAGCCAAACATCTCCGTTTCAAAATTACAATGGATGAAGAGCTTCCTGAATTTGTAGAAACCGATTCACAAAGATTGAATCAGATTCTGAAAAATCTTTTATCCAACTCTTTCAAGTTTACAGAGAAAGGCGAAGTACAGCTCAAAATTTATAAAGCCAATAATAATTGGAAAACGGCAAATCCAAGCCTGGATAATGCAGAAGCAGTAGTAGCTTTCGAAATTTCGGATACAGGGATTGGTATCTCCAAAGAAAAGCAGGGTTTGATTTTTGAAGCTTTCCAGCAGGCTGAGGGTTCTACCAGCCGTAAGTATGGAGGAACCGGTTTAGGATTATCCATCAGTCGCGGGCTTTCTGATTTATTGGGTGGAAGCATCGAATTAGAAAGTGAGACTAACGTTGGAAGCAAGTTTACATTATTTCTTCCGCTCAAATATATACATGTTTCTGAAATAGATAATATTGATGTAAATGAGGAAACTGATGTGAAAGGACGTATCAAATCATTACCTTCTGAAAAATTCAACAGATCCGATATTGATTTGTTTTTTGTGGATGAGGTAGGGGATGACAGAACTGATATAAAGCCCGAAGACAAAGTATTATTGATAGCTGAGGATAATTTGACTTTTGCAAAAATAATGCTCGAACAGGCGCATATTAATGGCATCAAAGCTATTGTTACTACCAAAGGAAACGATGTTATTGACTTTATCAATCAGTTTCATCCGCATGCCATAACAATGGATTTGAATATGCCGGATACCAGCGGATGGAAGATTCTGGATAGGCTGAAAACAGATTTCAATCTGCGGCATATTCCAGTATATATTATTTCTGGCGAAGACGAACGTAATAAAGGTCTTAAACGTGGTGCGAGAAACTTTTTTCTTAAACCGGTTAAGAATGATTCCTTGACATATCTTTTTAATGATATTCATGATTTTAAAAATAAAAAAGTAAAAAACCTTCTTGTAGTAGATGATAATCAAGCCGAATTGGAGCGTATACTGAATGCTGTAGATGGAGACGATATTACGGTTTTTTATGCAAAAACGGCTAGTGAGGCGGTGGCACTTATACAAGATCATTCATTTGACTGCATAATCCTGGACTTAAAACTGCCAGATGCTGACGGGCTTGATATTATTACAGATTTAGAAAATAATCTAGCTGGTCAGGAAACTGCCATCATTATACATTCTGCAGGCGATGTTACCAAAAAACAGAAAGCGAGATTAAATAGATTTGCACATAGCATCATTACTAAAAGTGCCAATTCTATGGACGAGCTTATCGATCAGACGGCTCTTTTTATGCATCGTGTTCATAAAGAATTGCCCGATGCAATGAGGGAACGTATCGAATCTTTTTATATGAAAGAAGATGTATTACTGGGCAAAAAAGTATTATTGGTTGATGATGATGTACGTAACCTTTTTGCATTAACCACTGCTTTAGAAAGATATGGACTGAATGTAATCAGTGCAGAAAGCGGACAGGAAGCCATTGATATTCTCCATGAAGACAAAGATATTGATATCGTTCTGATGGATATTATGATGCCCGAAATGGATGGTTTTGAAACCATGAAACGTATTCGCAAAGATGCAAGGCATAAAGAACTCACTATCATTTCTGTCACTGCAAAAGCGATGAAGGGAGACAGACAGCGATGCATAGAATCTGGTGCGTCAGATTATATTACAAAACCTGTCAATGTAGAGCAATTATCTTCTTTGATGCGAGTTTGGCTTAAATAATAAATTGTAGATCCCAATTCAAAAAAATATCATGATAGACAAGGCAATCAAAATCTTGCTTGTAGATGACAAAAAGGAAAACCTGCTTTCCTTGCAGGTTATTCTTGCCAATCGTGGATATGAGTTTGTTGAAGCTGTTTCGGGTAAGGATGCATTGCGGATTCTCCTGAAGAATCAGGATTTTGCTATTATTCTTATGGATGTTCAAATGCCTTTGATGGATGGTTTTGAAACGGCTGAATTAATCCGCCAGAGCGAAAAACTGAAAAATGTTCCAATTATTTTCCTGACAGCCAATATGGATGCCACCGAGTATATATTCAAAGGTTATCAGTCTGGAGCAGTAGATTATATGATTAAGCCATTATCGCCCGAAATTCTGCAGGCCAAAGTAATGGTATTTACCGATTTGTTCAGGAAAAATCAGGAATTACGTATTAAAGAAGAAGAAACAAACAGGCTTAATGAAATAATTTTAAAAACCAATAAAGAGCTGGCTTCCCAATATGCTGCTATAGAAAAACATGCCGAAGAGCTGAAAAAGAAAAATACTGAACTTGATGCTTTTACCTATATATCGAGCCATGATCTTCAGGAACCGTTACGCAAAATACAGACTTTTACTAATTTGATTCTCTCTAATGAGTATCCAAATTTATCAGAAGATGGCAAAACTAAATTTGACAGGATTCTGTATGCCACAAATAGAATGCGGGAGCTTATTAACAGCCTGCTTACTTTTTCGAGAGCCACACTTACGGAGAAAAATTTTGTGTCTACCAGTCTCGAAAAGATAATCAATGATGTAAAAGAAGCCTTGCATGAAAATCTGGGCGAAAAACAGGCGGTTATCATTACTGATTTTCATGATAATGTTAAGATTATTCCTTTTCAATTTGTTCAGTTAATGGAAAATTTAATCCACAATGCGATAAAATTTTCACAGCCGGATGTCCCATTGAAGATTACAATAAAAAGCCGTGTGGTAAATGGTCAGGAACTGCAGATTGAAAATTTATCAAGGGAAATCAGTTATTGCCACATTAGTTTTGCAGACAATGGAATTGGATTTGAACAGCAGCATAATGAAAAGATATTTGGAGTTTTCCAAAAATTACATAGCAGGGATCTCTATGAAGGAACAGGTATAGGTCTTGCCATTGTAAAAAAAATAGTTGAAAATCATAATGGCTATATAGATGCAGCTGGTGCACCGCTGAAAGGTGCTGTTTTTAATATCTATATCCCTTGTTGAAAAATCAGTCTTGTAAAAAAAAATCTAAATACTAATTAAAAACCATTAAAATGAAAAACACAATTATGCTGGCAGTTATGCTATTGTCAGCAGTTCTTACGGCACAAACAAAGCTTACATCAAAAAATATTGATGCCGTTATTAAGGAAATGACTATTGAAGAAAAAGCAAACATACTCGTTGGTTATTCCTTTGGAAAATCATACTGGGGTCTGCCCACCAATCCGGATCCAAATGCGGGTGCTATTGTTTTAGGTGCCGCTGGAAATACGGCTAAAATTGATCGGTTTGGAATACCTCATACAGTATTTGCCGATGGGCCAGCCGGAGTACATATTAATGCCGAAAGGCCAAATGACTCAAAAAAATATTACTGTTCCGGATTTCCTATAGGAACACTGCTTGCTTCTACCTGGGATACGGATCTTGTTTACAAAGTAGGAGCTGCAATGGGCAATGAGACTAAAGAGTATGGTGTCGATGCTCTGCTGGGACCTGGAATGAATATTATGCGCAATCCGCTATGCGGAAGGAACTTTGAATATTATTCCGAAGATCCTTTTGTGTCTGGGTTAATTGCTGCAGCTGTTATAAATGGTATTCAAAGCAATGGAGTAGGAGTATCTGCAAAACATTTTGCTGCGAATAACCAAGAAGGAAACCGTACATATAATAATGCTGTTGTGAGCCAGCGTGCGCTGAGAGAACTGTATTTAAAAGGTTTTGAAATCATGGTAAAGAAGAGCCAGCCATGGACTATTATGAGCAGTTATAATTACATAAATGGAGTTTACACACAGGAAAGTAAAGACTTATTGACTACTATTCTGCGTGATGAGTGGGGTTTCAAAAATATTGTGATTACAGACTGGACCAATACCCGAAACACAGCAGCGCAGGTTCATGCAGGAAATGACCTGCTGGCACCTGGTAATGCCGAACAGATTAAACAGATTACAGACGGTTTAAAAAATGGTTCTATAGCTATGGCGGATGTTGATCGAAATGTAAAGCGGGTACTGGAATACATTGTAAAAACACCACGTTTTAATGGATATAAATTTTCTAATAATCCAGATTTAAAAGCTCATGCCGAAATTATCCGCAAAGCGGCTCCAGAAGGAATGGTTCTGCTGAAAAATGAAGGAGGTGTACTGCCTCTGGACAGTTCAAAGAAAAAGGTGGCACTTTTTGGACATACTTCTTACGGTCTTTATGCTGGAGGTTCTGGTTCTGGGGATGTAAATAAACCTTATGTCGTGGATTTAGTTGAAGGTCTTAAAAAAGCCGGGCTCGTAATTGATGATACTCTAAATACAGTTTATAAAAAATACCATGATTATGCTTTAAACGAAGCAGAATCTGAAATGGGGCCCTTTACATCATCGAGTTATTTTCCACGTCCAAGGGTAAAAGAACCTCAGATGGGAGTTTTTACCTATACCTATGCTGCCGAAAGGAATGAATTCGCTATTGTTACAGTAGGAAGAAGTTCCGGCGAAGGAGGCGACCGGGCTTTTGAAGACTTTACTATTAATCCAGACGAGCTGGATATGCTAAAACAGACTTACGAAGCTTTTCATAATAAAGGGAAAAAAGTTATTGTAATTTTAAATGTAGGAGGTGTAATTGAAACAGGCCCTATTCAGAAATATTCGGATGCTGTACTGCTCGCATGGCAGCCAGGTATGGAAGCAGGAAACAGTATTGCTGACGTTCTTACAGGCAAAGCGTCTCCTTCTGGTAAGCTTACCATGACATGGCCGGAAGCTTTGGCCGATGTTCCCTCAACTAAAAATTTCCCTAACGGATTTACATGGAGGGATGAAATTTTTGGAAATAAAGACCAGATCAATAAACTGCCAAATTTAGGAGAAACTAAGTACGAAGAGGGATTAAACATTGGCTACCGCTATTTCCAGACCGAAGGAAAAAAAACGGCATATCCTTTTGGCTTTGGAATGACTTATACACAATTTGAATACAGTGGCGCAGAGATAAAATTAAAAGATGGAATCTACACTGCATCTATAACTGTAAAAAACACAGGAAAACGTACAGGCAGAGAAGCTGTTCAGCTGTATGTTTCAGCTCCTAAAGGCAAACTGGTAAAACCTGCTTATGAACTCAAAGCATTTGGAAAGACAAAAGAACTGCAGCCAGGAGAGAGCCAGAAAATTACAATGTCATTCAGTAATTATGATTTAGCTTCGTATGATGAATCCCAGCAGGCATTTGTTACTGATGAAGGTATCTATACAGCCCGATTCGCCGCATCTGCTGCAGATATCCGCCAGAATGTAGATTTCAAGGCGAAGGCACAGATAGTTAAATGTCATGATGTATTGAAAATGAATTGATTTATATTCGTTCAAAAAAAAGCACTTATGAAAAAAAATCACTTTATAATTCTGTTTTTTATTCCATTCTTTTTTGCTGTAAATGCGCAAGAAATCAGTCGAACCATAAAATACGACAGCCTCATTATTCAAAGAGATTTCTTTAAATTAAGAGAGCAGATTAACCTTGAAAAAAATAAGGAAAACCCAACGTATCTATATTACAGTTCTTTGACTGATAATTATTTTAACAAGCCGAAGGAATCTATAAAAAAGATAAACAAGCTTTTGGCAAAGTTTCCAAATCAGATTTCGGACACGCAAAAAGCCAAATTATTGCTTACAGATTTAAACAATTATATGAGAGTTTTTGAATATCAAAACGCTTATAATATTGCTGAAAAACTGTTATTGCACAAAAAATATTTAACATCTGTTCAAATTGAGGATTTAGACAATAACACAAAAATTCTGAAAGGCTTATTAAATACGGATATACAGAAAATCAATTTAAAAAATGATGTACAATTCAATTACTTCAAAGATGCTGCGGGTTTGATAAATATCCCTGTATTGATGAATCAAAAACAGGACAATTTTGTTTTTGACACAGGTGCCAATCTATCGCTAGTAACAGAAGAAACTGCAAAAAAATACAATCTCGAATTAAGTAATTTGTATTTTGATGTACAGGCCATTACTGGCATCGTTGTAAAAGCACGGACAGGTATAGCAAAAAACATTCAGATTGGCGGTATTGATTTTGAAAATGTTGTTTTTCTGGTAATGCCTGATAATTCTTTAACTTTTGCAGAAGGCAAATACATCATAAACGGCATAATTGGGTTTCCTGTAATTGAACAATTAGGCGAGATTCGAATTAGCAAAAACACCATATTCATTCCAAAAGCATCCAAAAATAGTAAATTAGAAAACATGGGATTAGATGAATTAACGCCTACAATCCAGTTAAAAACTTTTGATGAAAAAGTTGCCTACACATTTGATACAGGAGCAGGCCACACAATACTTAATAATCCTTTTTTTAAAAAATTTGAAGAGCGAATTAAAGATAACATCTCTAAAGAAAAATTAAATTATGCTGGTGCCGAAAAGGCATGAAACTAGTATTCCTAATGGTTACCGCTACGGTTTCCAGTCCCAAGAGCAGGACAATGAGTTAAAAGGTGAAGGAAATTCTTTGAATTATGAATTTAGAATGCACGACCCTAGGATTGGTAGGTTCTTTGCGAGCGACCCGAAAGAAGACGAATATCCATGGAATTCTCCTTATGCATTCAGTGAAAACAGGGTTATGGATGCTATAGAATTAGAAGGAGCTGAACATTTAAATGTAAATGTTTATCGAATATTTAAAAATTCTGGGGGTAAATATGAATCCTTAAAACAGATGAGCTATACCCAAAGAAATGTTGGTACTTGGTCGGGAACAAAATCTCAAAACCAATTTAATATTTATGATGCGAAAGGTATGGTTTCGGCTATTTATACTGGAGACAATGCTGCTTTAAAAATGAAAAAAGCTGGTATTATAATTAAAGAGCTGAATTCAGGAGAAACATTTATAAAAACATTTAAAAAGGCAGCCAAAGACATTGCTACATCTAATGATTACAGAAGTAAGCAATTTAGAGAAACTGTTAAAAATGTTGCTGTAGGGGCAGTTGGGGTAGCTTTAGCTCCTGTTGTTGCTCCAACTGCTGCGATATTAGATGTCGGAGCTGTTGGCACGATGTCTGCTACAGATGTAATGCTTACTAAAGCAGTAATAAGTGTAAGCACTCAAGCACTTGTAGCTAAAGATGTAAATTTAATAAAAGTGGCTGGAGATACTTTTTTTGCTCCAGTTGTAGGAAGTGCAATCGGTAATTCTTCTAATTTAAGTGTAAAATCGGTATTAAATTTAGATACCAAAACACCTGTTTTTTCAATTTCTAGTGAAAGTGCTTTTAGAACTGGTATGGCTACTGATTTGTCATTGGGTGCGATTAAGACTTTGATTCCGATTGGGAAATTAGAATCTGAAACTGCTCAAAAAATAGGTCAGACTACTATTGATGTTACTGTAGAAATTAATTCTCAAGTTGTTTCAAATAAAATTAATAATAACAACTCTTCTAATGAAGATAATTGTGATAAATAAATTATAAATATGATTCAAAATAAATCTAAAATTCTGTTGTATTTGCTTCTTTTGAGTGTGTTTTTCCTTTTTTATTATCGGTATTTTGTATTGATTCCCAGAGTTGCTAAAGAAGGGAAATTTACTATTGGAAAAGTTACTGAATACCGTATTAAAAAAGGAGGAGCATATAATGTGTTTTTTACTATTGTAGTAAAAGGAAAAGAATTTAAAAATTATTCAAATGCTAGTTTTGAATCAATTAAAAATGTAAAAATTGGAGAAAGATTTCTTGTTGTCTTTCTTGAGCCCGACAATACAATAGGTGCGCCTAGTATAATATTGGACAATCCCGTCCCTGATACTGTTTTGGTTGCACCTCCAGATGGATGGAAAAACAAACCTGATTGGGCAAAGTAATTAATTGAAGTTGAGCCGAGACCAAATGTGAATAAAAACTTTGTTGTTCCTCAAAACTAAAATTAAATTTATCATATAACAACATGAACTTATGAATTTACTAAAATGGATATTTTTGATTTTATTATTTAGTTCAAGTAAATCTTATTCACAAATCAACAAAATTTCAGGTTGTTGGGAAGCACACACTAACTATAAGGATGTTAAATTTACAGATAATCCCGACTTTTTCTGTGATGGTTTTTATGGAAGCCTTAGATGACTTGAGCATTAATTAATACTGTTGCTGCTCTTGCAAACAAACCGAGTATTTACAGCAATAATAAAAACTACAATCCTAAGAAAGTTGTAGTTTTTCTTTTACATTTACAGCACGTTCTTAGGCAAAATGGCTCGATTCTTTTGGAATGCTTGTACCAGCAGCTCCCAGCTCTTCGGAGAGTAAATAAGTTGTCGTGTGAGCTACGCAAATGTCTCTGACTTTTCGTTTTTTTAAGTTCTTGAAAACTATAAATATGATAAAATAGAAATAAACGGAATAAAACAAAAACTAAATCAATATAAACAAACCAAAATGAAATTTAAATTATACTTACTAAGCATCTGTTTAACATATCTAACAGCTTTTTCTCAAAATAACACCCCAAAACAATATACAAAAAAAATAAGTGAGCCTTACAAATCAAGCAAAACTTCTCCTGGTCCATATAATCTAAACGTAGGAAGTGGTTTTACTTTTTCAAAAGAAAAAGAAATTTTATCATGTTATATTCAAAATGATAGAATTACAATTAGAAAGAATGATTTTGATAAACTAACGCTAATAAAAGAAAATATATATGAGAAGTATTTACCAAAAAATTTTTTTCTTGTTGATTGTATAGAGCTTAATGGTAAATATTTTGTGTTTTATTCTTCCTGGGATGGTGACGCCAAAAAAGAACAAGTTTTTAGTGCAGAAATCGATTTTGCAAAATGTGAATTTGTTGGGACACCAAAAGTATTATTTCAAATCGAGGGTAAGGTAGCAGGTTATAATAGCGGTTTTATATATTTTAATTTATCAGAATCTGTTGATAAAAAAAGTATTGCAATTAATTACGCAAAAGATCCAGAGAACCAGATTTTAGTTAGAGGAATAAAACAATATTTTGCTTCAGTCCAAGAGCAATTATATTTGAAAAAAAATGTGAGCGGGAAATACAAAAAAAAATGAAATATTATACCATTTTCAAATGAGGGTTCATTTTCTAAAAATTGAACGACAATTAGAGACAAAATAAGGATATTATAAAGTGATAATTTCTCTTCATTCTGGGTGTTCGAATCCTGTTAGGTTATCGAATGACAAATCAAGCTATTTGTGTTGTTTTTCATGTAAATATATATAATGACTGAACAGGCTCTTTGTTTTAGTCTTAATTTATAGAAAGAAAATAACAGCAAAAATGATTCTCAGCCAGCGTGTTTAGCAGCATAAATAAATAAAAAAAAGGCGCCAATTGTCTTCAATTGGCGCCTTTTGGCTGTAGTGACCTCGACTGGATTCAAACCAGTAACCTTCTGAGCCGTAATCAGATGCGCTATTCAGTTGCGCCACGAGGCCATTTTGCTACTCACTTATGATAGACAGTGAACGTGTTTGCGGGTGCAAATATAGGAATAAATATGTATCTTGCAAGCATGAATCTGGATAAAATATAAAAAAAATGAATTTAAAAAAATACATACGTGATATTCAGGACTTTCCAAAAAACGGAATTGTTTTTAAAGATATCACGCCGTTATTAATCGACCCAAATGCTAGGCAAGAATGCTTAGAAATATTAGCTGCATCTCTAAAAAATAAAAAAATTGACAAGGTAATTGGAGCCGAAAGCCGTGGTTTTTTCTTCGGAATGCTTTTGGCACAGGAATTAAATGCTGGATTTGTTCCAGTAAGGAAGCCGAAAAAATTGCCTTTTGATACTATTTCGGCTACCTATGAACTCGAATATGGAACTGACGCATTAGAAATTCACATTGATGCGATCCAGAAAGGAGACAGGGTTTTGATCCACGATGATGTATTGGCTACTGGCGGTACAGCAAAAGCACTTTGCGAACTGGTAGAACGTTTGGGTGGTGTAATTATACAGTGTAATTTCCTGATGGAACTCACTTTCTTAAACGGCCGTGAAAAGATTGCAGGAAATGATATTTTTGCCGCAATAACTTATTAAAATTGTTTAAAGTGTTTACTGTTTCAAACACTTTAACAGTTTTCAGTTTTTAATTCTGAAGCGCTCTTTTGGTCACATAATACCGATAGCCGATTATGGCCAATTGCCACTTTTTGGCTTTGGAAACATCTAATCCCTGTTTTGTAAAACTTGGTAATAGAAGTTTGTTGATCTTGGCAAGAATTTTAAACATAGCAGTATATTTTTTTTCAAAGGTATAAAAAAGACGGTCTTGATGAGTGACCGTCTTTTTTTGGTTTTGTTAATCGATTTATTTGTTATCTTTTTTATCTGCTAAATATTCTTTCATCTGCTTGTCAAAAGCTTTCATTTTCTCATTGAAAACTTCCATTTCTTTATTAAAAGGTTCCATTTGCTTATCAAATTCTGCCATTTGTTTGTCGAAAGCTTCCATTTGGGGTTCTAGCTTTTTCATCTTCGCATCGTATTCTTCCATCTTTTTTTCAAAATCTTTCCAGGCTTTTTTGTCACCATTTATAGGGTCACCTTTTGGGGTTTTTGGTGCTTTTGGAAAAACAGGTGCTTTTGGATTTTTAATTGCGGGTGCTACCGGAGGAACAGGAGGAATTGGCATATTCTTGTCATTAATGATATAGGTTCCGTTTTTTGTAGTAATAAGTATTGATTTTTTTCCAAAATTACTAGTAACATCCATTCTGTCAATTGATCCTGGTTCTAGTTGATTAAATTCATTTTGAGTGACTTTTTTTCCATTAATGTAAATCTCATCCATATCACCAATTTTGTGATAGTCTTTTGTAATTATCCGGATCTCTTTTTTTTCATCGTTTTTGGTGACATTTACGGTAGCGATTTCTTTAGGATCTAGTTTATCCATTTCATCTTTATCTGATTTTGCTCCATCAATATAAATTTGTGTATCTGCTGTGATGGGGGCATTAGGAGCTACGATTTTACTTGTAGAAACTAACTTGTCTATTGATTTATCGTCTTCTTCCATAAAGTCAATGCTAAGCTTTCCTGAGGCATCTTTGGTTATGACAATTCCAAAAGTTTTTATAGCATCAGAACTGTTTATGTTTCTATTATTGGAAATTTCGTTTCCTTTTTTTAATTCAACGTTTATTGCAGTAAGTTCGTTATTTGAGTTTCTTTTTGTATTTGAAAAAAGAACTGTTACTCCGTAATTTTTTGCGATTGCAGCTGCTTTTTCTTTTAATTCGGCTTCCGTTGTGTTCTTGGTGATTTTATAGACATCGATATCGCTGGATGCTGGCTGTTCTATTTTTTGGATCACATTTTTTTCTTTTGCAATGACTTCCATTTGGAATAAAAATACAAAGGCAACTAAGACAGGGAGTACTAAAAGATACTTCCATGAATTCCATTTTTTTGATTGATTTTTGTTTAACATAACGATTCGTTTTTTGATTAATGATTGATAAAAATGATTGGTAAGCACAACACAGTTTTCGTGTGCTGTTATTTTTAGTAGCGTCAATTGATATGCTTTCTTGTCGGATATGTTTTTGGAGGCTTCGCTGTCGGCGATGAACTCCAAGTTTTGCAGAATGGCCTTTTTGTACAGCCATATAAATGGATTGAACCAAAAAAGGATACAGAAGAAACGCGTGATCAGTACGTCTATCGTGTGGTATTGTTCGCTATGAACTTTTTCATGTTCCAGAATGCTTTCCATTTCGGACTCGCTGTACAATGATGAGTTGTAAACAATGGTGTTGAAATAGGAAAAAGGGGCAATGTTTTCTTTCGTGTCAATAAATTTATGATCGGCCTGCTGCTTAATCTGCTTGCCTTTCAATACACGGTTAAGGCTATAAAAGTCAAAGGCAAACTGAAGTAATAAGAGTGCAGTTCCTATAATATAGGTGCAGGTCAGAATCAGATACCAGTTAATTTCGAAACTTTCTTTCTTAACAGCAGTTATAGGTATTCTTGACCAGTCAAAATTGGCTGGTGCAGGTTCTACCCAGACAATAGTGGTGAAAACTATCCACGGCAAAATTACTGATGTGAAAAGACCTCCTAAAAGATACCATCGATTTGCTGTAAAGAAAGTCTCTTTTCGCAACAGGAAAAAGTAGGCGATATAGAACATTGCTATAAGCCCGCTGGATTTTGCTATATTGATGAATAGTGTTTCCATATTGAATTATTGTTTTTGTTCGATCATTGTAAGGATTTCACGTAATTCTTCTGCCGAAATTTTTTCTTCTTTGGCAAAAAAGGAAACCATATTTTTATATGAGCTGTTAAAGTAATTATCGATAGCAGTATTCATGAACCCTTTCCGATAATCTTCCAAAGCGACAATTGGGTAATATTGGTGTGTATTTCCAAAGGCATTGTGACTTACATATCCTTTTTCTTCGAGATTGCGGATAATAGTTGATAAAGTGTTGTAATGTGGCTGATCCTCGGTAATCTCAGCCATAACTTCTTTTACGAATGCTTTTTTGAGCTTCCATAAAATATGCATAATTTCCTCTTCCTTGTTTGTTAGTTTTTGCATGATGATTTAATTTGAAACAAACGTACAACTATATTTTTAGTTTACAAACTAAAAATATAGTTATTTAACTAAAATTTTAGTTTTACTCTGGTTTTATTGCTATTCAATAAGAGCAGTACTTGTGTATTTCCTTCGGTAACGAGGTAGACCATGTTATATAGCGGGGGCAGTTGATGTTTAGAACGTGGTTATTCCTGCTTTTACAATCAAAAGTATGAATTTAATAAGGAGATGTGGGATACCAAATAGGTTTTGGTAACCTGTCAGGAGTTGTATATTTTTAGGATTTGTAACCAAAAATTCTTCTGAAATACTGCTGTGTTTCGCGTGAGTGATAGAAGCAGGCTGCCGAAGCAGCGCGGATAGCACGACAGCATTAAGGAAAAGGGACGTATAAGCGGTGCAATAGACTGGCCCTTTTTCTTAATGGTGGCACGCCCTGATTATTATTTCTGCTCGTTGCTAACCATTTTGTTCAGCCAATAACAGCAAAGCAGCGATAGTGCTCCCAAGGTACCCATGATGAGCCAATTGATTTGATAGTTGTAATGAGCAATGATTTCCAGACCAGTTTTGGAACTGACAATATGAGCGAGACTGAAACTCATGGTATAATAACCCATATATTGTCCTTCCTGACCTTTTGGGGCACGGTTGAGAGCAACAGCGTTGACAAACGGGAACGAAAATATTTCTCCAAATGTGAGCAGTATAATGCTGATTACTAAAACTCCTACCCATGAATCGAGCAGCAAAATGTAATATCCAAGGGTTATGAATAAGGAGCCGATGGCAATACTCTTGATTTTGTTAGTCTTTTTTCGTTCCAGCCTGCTTACAATGGGCATTTCTAACAGAAAAACCAATAGTCCGTTGATAGAAAGGAGTATTCCGGTTTGGAATTCGCTGAGTCCAAATTTTTCGTTATGATACAAGGGCAATGTCGAGAATATTTGAAGGAAAACCATAAAGGTCACAAAACTGATAAAGAGCAGCAGCCAGAATGGCTTGTCTTTAAAAATGGACTTTGGGGTAATTGCTGCGGCTGCAATATCGGCAACGGCTGGGGTTTTCTTTTTTTCTTTAATACTAAAAGCAAAAATCAAAATGGCAATAATGCAGGTGCTTCCGTCAACCCAGAACAGGCCTTGGTAGCCCATTCCTATAATAATCAATCCGCCTAAAGCAGGTCCTGCTGTAAAGCCCAGATTTACTGCCAGCCGTACTAAGGAAAGTGCGCGAACGCGATTCTCCGGTTTTGCATAGACACTCAGCGATACAAACATGGCAGGGCGAAACATGTCGGAAATGGCCATAATAATGAACATTCCAAAGCATAATCCCCAAAACGAAGTAATATACTGCAGTAAAATGAATAAGATGCCACTCGTAAAAAGACTGAAAATCATGATTTTATAAAACCCGATTTTGTCGCTCAGCTTGCCTCCAATCCACGATCCCAGCATGGAACCCAGGCCAAAGGCAACCATAATCCATCCAACTTCGCCATAAGTAAAATTTAAATCTTCTTTTAAATATTTGGATAAAAATGGCAAAACCATAGTTCCAGCCCTGTTGATAAATGTGATTAGGGCCAGTATCCAGACTTCGCGTGTGAAGCCTTTAAAATTATTGATGTAGCGGCCGAGTGCAGTTCTAAGCATGTGGAATAAATTCTGTGTACACAAATCTACAAAGTTTTTGGGAGCTAACTGATTTTATTAGTTGATGCGATGTTTTGCAGCTTTCTAACTTTAAGCTATTTTTGCATAAAATTTAAAACGATGAGAATAATACAGACTTTGGTTTTGCTGGTGCTGTTTAATTTTGGCTTTGGCCAGGAAAAATTTGATGCGGCTAATGTCGAAAAATTTCAAAAGGAACTCAATGCCGAATATGCTGATGCCAAAACAAGTCCTTTGACCGAAGCAGATTTGGCAAAATTCAAGTCGCTGGATTTTTATCCAATAAATGAAAAAGCGTTTGTAATAGCTCAATTTGTCAGAACCGAAAATGAAAAGCCCTTTGGGATGCCAACTTCAACGGCTAGAAGACCGATGTATGTAAAATATGGAGAAGCACATTTCCAGCTTGACGGAAAAGAATTGAAGCTGAATATTTATCGTAATATTGAGCTTTCTAAGCAAGAGGAATATAAGGATTATTTGTTTTTGCCTTTTTCGGATTTGACTTCGGGGAAGGATAGTTACATAGGAGGGAAGTATATAGATTTAAAAATTCCTGCAGGCAGTACTATTGTTATTGATTTTAATTTATCGTACAATCCATACTGTGCTTATAATTATAAATATTCCTGCCCAAAAGTGCCTTTGGAAAATGATTTAGCTGTCGAAATCCTCGCTGGTGTAAAGAAATTTCATGATTAATGAAATTTATTAATCTGCATACTCACAAATTCACGAATCAAGATTCAGTTTTGGAACTCGTCAATCAATATCCACAAGAATTTGATGCTGGCATTCCATTTTATTCCATTGGGATTCATCCTTGGTATATTAATGAACAAAAACTTGAAGCAGATTTACAGATTATTGAAAGTAAATTGCAGGAGAACAATTGTCTTGCCCTGGGCGAATGCGGATTGGATAAGCGCATTGAAGTGCCATTGGAATTGCAGCAGATGGTTTTTGAAAAACAGCTTCTTTTGGCACAAAATTACAATAAGCCAGTGCTGATTCATTGCGTAGCCGCTTTTCAAGAGCTCGTTGCGGCTAAAAAGAAACTGAAGATTACCGTGCCAATGCTGCTGCATGGGTTTTCAAAAAATAAGCAAGTCGCCAAAGAATTGATAAATAACGGTTTTTATATTTCGTTTGGGAAATATCTATTGCAAAATCCTGAAATGAGAACTGTTTTTGAGGATGTTCCAAGTGATCGATTTTTTCTGGAAACCGATACCGTCGAAGAAAGTATACAAAAAGTATATGCGTTGGCTGCGGCATATAAAAATATTGAGATTGAAGAATTGCAGAAAATTGTAAATAACAATTTTAACCAAGTTTTCAATTTTTAGACAATCAGAAAAATTAAACTTTAAACAAAGAATTATGGCAGAGTGGACAGAAAGAGCCGAATTATTATTTAAAAAAGAAGGATTGCAGAAATTGCAGGATGCACACGTAATGGTAGTTGGCCTTGGAGGAGTAGGATCATTTGCTGCTGAATTTCTGGCAAGAGCAGGCGTGGGAAAAATGACTATTGTAGATGGTGATGTTGTTGATATTACCAATATAAACAGGCAATTGCCAGCTTTGCATTCTACGGTAGGCCAGCCAAAAGCAGACGTTGTTGGAGATCGTCTGATGGATATTAATCCCGAATTGAACTTGATTAGGATTAAAGAGTTTCTTTCGCCAGACCGTGCCTATGATATTGTTACTAATGAGTACGATTATGTTTTAGACTGTATTGACAGCGTAACTCCAAAACTGAATTTAATTATCTCAGCCAAAAGAAAAAAAGTGCGTATCATAAGCAATATGGGAGCTGGTGGAAAGATGGATGCTTCCAAAGTTAAGGTGACTGATATTGCGAAAACGGTAAACTGCCATCTGGCAAAAACTATCAGAAAGCGTTTAAAAAAAGAAAAAATAAATAAAGTAAAAGTGGTGTTTTCTTCTGAAATTCAAGACGAATGCAGTTTAAAAATGACCGATGGCTCTAATTTCAAGAAATCATTTTACGGAACCAATAGCTACATGCCGGGCTTATTTGGCTTGTATGCGGCGGAAACCGTGATAAGATATTTGCTTAAGAAATAATAAATTGTTTAAACGATTAAACGAACGAACAAATAAAACGAATAAACATTTTTTTATGATTAAAACAGTAATTTTTGATATGGACGGCGTTATTGTAGATACTGAACTCGTACACCGTTATGCATATTACAAGCAATTTGGCGAACTTAATATTGAAGTTCCAGAGGAAATGTACACTTCATTTACAGGATTATCTACGCGCAATACTTTTCAGCGATTGAAAGATCATTTTCTGTTAGAGCAAGATGTAGAAGATCTGATTTTAAGAAAAAGATCAATCTTTAATGATGCTTTTGATAGTAAAGAAGATTTAGCTTTGCTGGATGGTGTAGAAAATTTAATTAAAGATTTTCATCTAAATGGAATGCAGCTCATTGTTGCTTCATCAGCTTCCAAAGTTACTATAAACAGGGTTTTTACACGTTTTGATCTGCATCAATATTTTACGCATATAGTAAGTGGTGAGGATTTTCCAAATTCAAAACCGCATCCAGCAATTTTTCTGCATGCTGCTTCCTTGTCTGTTGCGCCAAAAGAAAACTGCATTGTGATTGAAGATAGTACTAATGGTGTCAAAGCGGCAAAAGCGGCAGCTATATTTTGTGTAGGCTACAATAGCTTTCATTCAAAAGACCAGGATTTAACATTGGCAGATGTAGTGATTAATCATTTTGATGAGTTAAACTACGAGAAAGTGGCACAATTTAATTGATATTGTTTTTTGGGGCAGTTTTAGGCTTTTCAGTTTTTTTTGTTTTACGGGCAGGACTGGTTTTTGGGGATGCTTTTTCTTTTGTGTTTTTTAATTTATGCTTTTCATTTGCTTCTGATATAGAATGTGAAACCTTCAGGTTTTTATCTTTTTTAGAAAGCGTGCTTAAGTGGCGATAGTATTTTTGTATGATTTCCATTTCTTCTTCGGTAATGTCTTCAATGTCAACTATGCTGTTGCTGGAAAATTTGGACGAAGCGATCAATTCATTTAATTTGATCTGCAGTGCAAGCGAATCTTTGTTCTGGGCTTTCTGAATTAAAAAAACCATTAAAAAAGTAACAATAGTGGTTCCAGTATTAATAACCAGCTGCCATGTTTCGCTATAATCAAAAACAGGACCAGTCAATGCCCATATCAGCACTATCAGGAAAGCAATAGAAAATGCAGTTGTACTTCCTGCAGCTTTTGATGTCGCTGTGGCAAAAGCGTCAAATTTGCTGATAAATGAATTGCTGTTTTTCATTATCGGTTAAAATTTATAAGTTAAAAATATAGCGGATTTCAAAACAATAATACATCCCTTTATAGGCCAGGTATTTCAATTTTCCGAGTATCATCTTTTTATTTTCCATAATAATATTTTTTACAAAGTTGACTATGGTTTTAGATGTGATTTATACTTCACATTTAATTGCATTACAAACTTAAAACTGCACCTCTTTTTTTATGTTATATAATTATTTGAAAAGCTTATAGGATTTTAATTTTATGTTAAAAGCCATATTTGAAACATGATTTTCAATGGGGTGCATAGGAAAAATTCCAGCCTTAATTAAGGAAAAATTAACATCATTGATTTCTTGAATTTGTAAATTTGAAAACAAACAAAAAAAACACTATGAAAAAGATTCTTATTGCTTTGGCTTTTATGATAGCGCCATTACTAGCTGAGGCTCAGCTAAAAACTCCTCAGGCAAGCCCGAAAGCTACGGTTTTTCAAACTGTAGGATTAACAGATGTAGAAATAGTTTATTCCAGGCCAGCTGCAAGAGGCAGAGCTGTATTTGGAAACTTAGTTCCTTTTGGAAAAATCTGGAGAACTGGTGCTAATGAAAATACTACTATTTCTTTTAGTGAAGATATTTCAATTGATGGGAAAACCCTTCCTAAGGGCAAATATGCATTATACACAATTCCTAAAATCGAAAGCTGGGAGGTAATTTTTTATTCTACAACAAACAATTGGGGTAATCCTGAAGTGTGGAATGAAGCGAATGTTGCATTGAGAACAACAGTAAAGGAAGAATCATTGGTGAAACCAGTAGAATCTTTTACTATTGGAATCAATAATTTGAGCGCTGATTCGGCTACTTTGGATATGGCTTGGGAAAACTCTTCAGTTTCAATGAAATTCGACGTTCCAACTCAAAAAGTAACGTTGGCTAATATTGAGAAAGTATTGGCAGGGCCAACATCGGCAGATTATTTTTCGGCAGCGCAATATCTTTATCAGTCCAATGGTGATAATGCAAAAGCTCTTAATTATATAGACAAAGCTTTGGATTTGAGCAGCGAAAAACCATACTGGTACACTCGTTTAAAATCATTGATTCAAGCCAGGGCAGGGGATAAAAAAGGTGCAATCGAAACTGCGACTATTTCACTTGCAGCAGCAGAAGCGGCTAAAAATCAGGATTACGTGAAAATGAATAGAGACAGTATCTCTGAATGGAGTAAAAAATAACCCATTAGATTAAAACAAAAAATCCCGTTTTGCTCTTTAAAAAGACAAAACGGGATTTTTTTGTATGCACTTTTTGTTATTGGACTTTACTGTTTCTAAATTCCTAAACGGAAATCTTTTACGCTTTTCTGTTCCAGGCTGATATCTTCAAAAAAACTTGTCGTTCCTTTATCAACAGGACATTGAGTACTGATTCCTGTCCATATTTCTGCTGGGTAATTGTTTTTGTACAAACGTACCATCTGCCAGTTTTTATTGTCAAGAGAATAATAGCTTGCAACTGTTTTTGTATCTGATGAAATCTTCATGTAAACTGTTTTTCCTTGTACAATATCATGATTGTTATCATCCGAAGTTTCTATTGTGCGGACAGTCACAATTCTGTGGTTGCCCCGTTCGTCCTGTTCAAAACAGAATTTCTGATAAAAACTGTCATTTACATATAAATATAAAACACCGGCATTGTATAGACCTTTTTTGGTAAACTCTGGGCTTACTTTTGCAGTCAGTGTAAAAGGTTTTGTATTGTCTAGCTTGGACAAAAGTATTGGAGCGGTATTATTTGACAGTTTATTGTTTGGGTCTGAAAAATAGTCTTTTTTCTCGCCTACATGAAAGAGAATGTTTCCTTCTGTATCAAGTTTTGCAAGTGTGTCGGCACCATTAATTGATTTTGTAAAATGAATCCGGTTTAGTTTTATATCACATGTCGTTCCACTGATAACTGCTGAATTTTTTGTTATAGAATTAGTGTTTTCTGCCGTTTTATTTTCTTTTGTGGTGCTGTTGCAGCCAGATAATAAGATAATTTCGAAAATACTGCAATAGATAAGGAATTTAGATTTCATAAATGTTTTTTTAAAGAATAAATAATATAATTTAGTTTCAAATTTACTTTCCGTTCCTGATTACGGCAATACCTAAAATTAACCATTTTTTTAACCGTTATGACTAATAGTTCTATCGAAGACCAGTTAACTTCTACTTTGTTAAGGCAGACATTTCTGGATGGAGAAATACTGGATATAGAAGATTATAAAAAACTGGCAGCTTCATATGTTGCCATTGAGCAGTGTGTGGCTGTGCTTTCAGATTTTCAGGCCGATTGCAGTTATATTTACGCAGGTAATTCTGGTAAACTTTTAGGACTTCCACCAAAGGATCTGTTTATTGATTCAGCTTTTGAAGACTGTATATTCGATAAGCTGCATCCTGATGATGTGACAGAGCGGCATGCTTTGGAACTTCATTTTTTTCAATATCTTAAAAATCTGCCAGAAGATGAATATCGCAATTACAGTACTTTCAGCCGCCTGAGGACTTTAAATGGAGAAAATTACATTAACCATCGAACTATGTATCTCAAAAAATCACCAAATGGCAGCGTTTTAGCAGCCTTGTGTCTGTATGCTCCTTCTGCTGATTTAGAATTCAGATCTGGTATTGATGCTAAAATTGTGAATATTCAAACAGGGGAGACCATAACGCCTGAAAAATATAAGCCATACGGGCAAACACTTCTTTCCAGAAGAGAATTAGAAGTCTTAAAACTAGTTGCAAAGGGCAGCAATAGTGACCAGATAGCAGATATCCTGAATATTTCTGTTTATACGGTCCGCCGTCATAGGCAGAATATAATTCAAAAGATGCAGGTTGCTAACACTACAGAAGCCTTAAGAACAGCCTATGTTATGGGATTAATAAGTGTTTAGTTCAAGAAAACTGCATAACCTGACAATATTTTAGTTTACACTGCTGCAAGGAGTTTTTAATACAATTGTATAATCAGGATTCAAAGGTTCGTTGGTTTGCGCCAGTCTTTGTGATCCTGTGTTTGCTGGACAGGCAATATCGTTGGTCGCATCATATATTAGTTTTTTTCCGTTTAAGCCTGCTATAAGTTCTTTTGGAACATAAATTTGAACTTTTGTTACGGAATATCCCGAAGGAATATAGCGAACATAATATCCATCAGGATGCAGAGTCCATATACCGCTTGGGTAATCTGTTCTTGGAGGAGCAATTCCTGCAAGTATAGCATATTTTTCCATATCCTGATAGGTGTAATTGCCAGATGCTATTAATCCACGGATATTGTTTTCGGCTTCCATTACAGTCTGAATGCTTTCAGGCAGTTTTGTTTTTGCTTTATTGATGATGTCATCGGGCAGAAATCCAAGCGCACCATCTTCCAGCTGAGTCAACTGTTTTTTGGTAAGGAGAGTTACTGCCGTCAGCTTTACTTCGGTGCTGAAATCAATAAATTTTGTTTTGGCAATAATAGCCCATAATAAAATCTGGATGGCATGCTGTTCTATTTCGGGATGCTTTTCTGCACTCTTTAGTATTGCTGTAACAATTTCTTTTTTGGAACCAAGAGTTGGTGCATACATATAGCCATCTCCTTTGGATGGGGCAAATGTTCCTGCATGCAGGCAGTAGCTTTTATTAGTCATTTCATAATAGCCAGCACAAAGTACAAAACCGCCCTCTGGAGATTTTGGTAATAAGTATAAAGGCTGAGCTTCCTCTAATTTAAAAAAATGAGGCATCTGGGATCCTTCTTTATTTACGTTTTCAAAAGCGGTGGTTATGGCTGCAGGTTTTTTAAACATTTTATCAATGCCCAGGGTTGATGCACCCATTTTTAGCAAATCAGTCGAAATGCCAAATTGGGCATAGGCCTGATTGCAGAATAATTGAATAATTAAGGCAAAACAAATAAGTTTTAATGTTTTCATTCTTCAATGTTTATTTATAAAGTTATCCAAAAATAGGTTTTAAAAATCATACTTTTAATACAGTTTGTATTATTTTTAAGCTATTAAAAAGAAAAAACTATAAGATTCCCGAAATAGTATTGAATCAGATTTTATACTAAAGTTAAATATAAATCAGGATTTATGAATTAGCCAGCTACGGAAGATTTATTATCTTCATCCTTAAATAATGATCCTTGAAACGAGTATGAAAGTACTATAGTGAGCAATGCGCCAATGAAGTTAAGCCACAAATATCCTAGTTTTTCGCCTCCGCTTGGGTATATAAAATTCGTGAAATAATAAATGATAAAAATAGCCATCTGACTGATTACAGCGCCATAAAAAATCGCTTTTCCTTTGATTTTATGGATGTAAAAACCAACAAGAAAAATTCCCAGTACAGTTCCATAAAAAATGGATCCAATAATATTTACCAGCTGGATTAAGTTTTCAAAAAGCGTTGCAATACAGGCAAATCCTATTGCTATAATTCCCCACATCAGTGTAAAGAGCCTAGAGATATTCAAATAATGCTTTTCACTTTTTTCTTCTTTAACATTCCGCTTGTAAATATCAATAGCAGTTGTTGATGCCAGCGCATTAAGACCAGAAGCGGTAGATGACATAGCTGCTGAAATAATAACTGCAAGCAGTAAGCCAATGAGGCCTTTGGGCAGATAATGGAGGATAAAATAGAAAAATACGTAGTCCTTATCATTAGTTTCGGCTTTATTGTCTGCTTTCGAAATGATTTCACGGGCTTGAGCTCTTAATTCTTTTTCTTTTAGTGCCAGATCAACCAGTTCTTTTCTGAGTGTTGGATTGTCGAAGTCTTGATTCAGCTGGTCTATATACAGCAGATTGACTACTTTTTCATCCTCGGATAATTTGTCTAAATCCTTTTGCAATTTTTGATATTCGTCTTTGTATTGTGAATTTTCAACGGTAATTTTATTGTTTGGATTGAAGTTTAACGGTGTTCCGTTAAATTGAAAAAAAACAAAAACCATTACTCCTGTAAGCAAAATTAAAAATTGCATGGGTACTTTTAAAAGTCCATTCATGATTAATCCCATCTGGCTTTCTCGAACAGATTTTCCCGATAAGTAGCGCCCCACCTGCGATTGGTCAGTACCAAAATAAGCCAATGCCAAAAAGAAACCGCCAGTAATACCGCTCCAGAATGTATACTTTTCATCCAGATCAAAGGAGAAGTTTACTATATTCATTTTTTGATTAGCGCCTGCAATGTGCAATGCATTGTCAAATGTCATATCATTTGGCAAATAGTCCAGGATAAGGAAAAAAGTAATCGCCATTCCAGACAGAATCACGAACATCTGCTGTTTCTGAGTCACGTTTACCGCTTTTGTCCCTCCGGAAAAGGTGTAAATAATAACCAGGATACCAATAATAATATTCATGTAAGTAAGATCCCAGCCAAGCAATGCAGATAAAATGATAGAAGGAGCATAAATGGTGATTCCGGTTCCCAATCCTCTTTGCACTAAAAATAAAATAGCCGCTAATGAGCGTGTTTTAAGGTCAAATCTTTTTTCTAAATATTCATAGGCAGTATACACTTTGTATTTGTGATAAATAGGAATAAATGTAACGCAGATTACAACCATTGCTATAGGCAGACCAAAATAGAACTGTACAAATCCCATTCCGTCATGATAAGCCTGCCCAGGGGTTGAAAGAAAAGTGATGGCACTTGCCTGAGTTGCCATGACCGATAATCCAACAGTAAACCAAGGAGTTTCATTATTGCCTAAGATATAATCTTCAACATTCTTGCTGCCCCGGGTTTTCCATGAACCATAAATCACGATGAACAATAGTGTTATTATAAGTACAATCCAGTCAAATACTTGCATAGCTTAAGAGTATAATTTCATGATTAAATAAAAAATAATAATAAATAATGCATTGGCAATTAAAACCAGTGTATAGCTTTTTGACCAGATTTTAGGATTTTTTGAGTCCATGTTATTGTTTTAAGTTTTGATTAGGAATGCTTACCGAGGGCTTAATAGAAATTAAATTTGATAACAATTTATAAGCTCCGGGAACCCCTTCTGGCAATTCCCTAAAAAGACTCAATCCTGTGTAAATATAATTGCCATTTCCATAAGGAGCAATTAGCAGTGCTCCATTTTTTGGACTTTCGCCTTTATCATTTGACGATAGGATAGGAGTAAAGGCTTTGTCAAAATCTTTTGGATAATATAATCCCTGTTCTTGTTTCCAGCCTGTAAAATCATTCTGAGTAATCGTATTAGGATAATGAAGTACGGGATGATTAGGTGCCAGAAAACGAACCTCTGCATTTTCTTCGGTTACACGGTCATTTGAAATTTTTAAGGGATATGGAGCAATTTTTGAGGTAACTAAATCATTGGCTGTATTGTATTGTACAATCATTGTTTTGCCGCTATGCACAAAATCAAATAAAATATCCTGCTTGTATGCCAATGCCTGTACTGTATTGTAGGCACGGATTCCTGTCATCACCACATCAAAAGCTGCAAGTTTTTCGGGAGTTATTTCTTCTGGTTTAATTAGTGTTACCTGATATCCCATCTGCGATAAGCTTTTAGGAATTTCATCGCCTGCTCCCATGATATAGGCAATTTTTTCCTGATTTGTTTTTAGGTCAATCCGTATGCATTTTACTTCTGCTGTTTTCAAAACCTGCTGTTTTGTAATATGGTCATAGTTAATGATAATCTGTTCCTTATCATAAGCTGTATTATCAACAGTTGCAATGCTTGTAGCAACAGCTTCACTCATTTGAGATGGAGGAGTCACTTCAAAATATACAGTTTGTTCCATCCCTTTTTTGGGTAATTCAAAGGCTATAGAGGAAGGGGATATTTTCCAGTTTTTTGGTAAATCGAGTTTTAGGTTTCCTTTACTATTATCTTTACCGGATTTTATGGTAATGCCTACATATTTAGGCTTAGTATTTGGAAATAGCAATACTTTTTCCTGAATGGCAGTTGTGATTTCTGGAACAATATCTAAGAAATTATACACTTCTCCTTTTACATCGTCATTGTATTTGTAAACAGCTGTCCGTTCAAAAGGGATTTCTACTGAATTGATTTTTACATTAAAAATTACCTTTGCTTCTCTGATAATATCAGGGATTCCGATGTTTTTTTGATCGTCAACAGTATATAATCCAACAGTTCCTTTTTCTTTTAGCCAATAAGGCTGTGTGTAGTTTATTGTTTGAGGCAACTGTAAATCTAAAGTACTGTTATGTAGGATGTTGTTTTTTAAATTGATATTTAAAACTGTATTTTTTTGCTCAGGCAAAGCTGTTACACTAGTCAATTGCATTTCTATAGGACTTCTGTTAATAGCTTCCAAAGTGAGTTTTACAACACTCCCCGGTGTAACTTCCTGAAAGCTGGATACCGCTTCCAGAAACAAGCCAGAGCAGTCCGCAATTATTTTTTTTATTTCTTCAGATTTAACTATTTTCCAGTGATTTTCTTCCAAAGCCTGGATCATGCTGTAAGCTTTAACTAAATTTGGAATACTGGCAGATGGGTTTTTAAAATCATATTGATTGGCAATAAGTGTAATTAATTCGCCAATTGGCTTTCCGCCTTTTACTCGATTCCAGCTCGTGTCAATGCCATCAAAAATTGATTTTTTATTTTTTAATGGCTCTCCTTTTAAATATTCTAAGTATTCTGTGCTTTCACCACGGGATCCTGTGCTTCCAAACCCTTGAGATTTATGACTGCTCCGGCTTAGTGCAGCTATTTCCTGATTTGACTTTCCGAGTGTAGGATAATATGAACCTGTCTGGATTGCTATTAAATTGGTCTTGTCTGCTGCTTCAAACTTTTCCCTGCTGCCATAAAACCACCAGGAGGTGTTAAAAAAAACTCTTTTAGGCTGCCAAGTCTGTTCCAATTGCAGCTGCTCAGGAAAAGCTGCAGGATTGCTCGCAAGGTCAAATCCTTCCATGCTCAGCATAGCTGATGATGTATGGTGGCCATGTGTTGTTCCTGGTGATCGATGATCAAATCTATTGATAATTACATCTGGCTGAAATTTCCGGATAACCCACACCAGATCAGCCAGAACTTTTTCTTTGTCCCAGATCTGTAATGTTTCGTCTGGATTTTTGGAATATCCAAAATCATTTGCTCTGGAAAAAAACTGCTCTCCTCCATCAATCTTTCTGGCCTCAAGAAGTTCCTGTGTTCTAATAACACCTAATAATTCCCGCAATTGGGGTCCAATCAAATTTTGGCCTCCATCTCCTCGGGTCAACGATAAATATCCTGTTCTGGCATGTACATCATTAGACATATACGAAATAAGATGCGTATTTTCATCATCGGGATGCGCTGCTATATAAAGTACGGTTCCTAAAAAATTGAGTTTCTGAATTTGATTGTATATTTCTGCTGAACTTGGTTTTTGCGGTTTTTGAGCATTTGTTAAATGTACAGAGAAGAGAAAAAGTAAAAAGGATTTTAAAAAAAGCTTTCGCATAACAGTTTTTATTATTTCTAGATAAAACGGAGTTGATTAGTTTAACGTCCAAAAATACTAATTTAATAATGGGAATATTTGTACGTCTTCCAAAAGTTATGTTAATATTTAAATTGAACTTTCATGATTTAGTTAAGATTTAATCCTAAAAATTAATACAAAATACTTCAGTTTGATGATAATTAATTAAGAATAGAATATTAAATTTGAGAATGCTGTTGCATAAAAATTAGTATTTTTTCAATAATTAAGCTGACCCGAATGAATATACAATACAAAGAAGATGTTTTGCATAACGGTTTTGAGCAGACGGCCATTGAGCAGCAAAATGATTACGAAGGCGAGGTTGCCATTACTTTAGTTAGAAAACGAAGATTAATTCCAACTGCTAAAGCCATTTTATATATTCATGGTTTTAATGATTATTTTTTTCAAGAGACTGTTGCCGACGAATTTTTGAAAAATGGCTATCATTTTTATGCCTTAGATTTAAGAAAATATGGGCGGTCTATATTGCGTAATCAAAAACCCAACAACGCTAGGCAATTATCTGAATATTACGATGATATCGATCGTGCACTTTCAATAATAAGGGATGAGGAAAACGAAGAAGTAATTCTCTTTGGGCATTCTACAGGCGGTCTTGTAATTACCTTATATGCTGCTGTCCGAAAAGAAACTGAACTCTTTGATGCCCTAATCTGCAATAGTCCTTTTTATGATTTTAATGTGCCTTGGATTCAAAAGAAAATTGTGATTCCTATACTGTCTTTAATTGGAAGGCTTAATCCCAATTTGGCTTTGCCTATTGGTTTTTCAAAATTTTATGGCAAGAGCCTGCACAAAGGAGATTATGGCGAGTGGGATTATAATCTGCAATGGAAACCCCATGTGGCACCATCTATAAATGCGGGTTGGATTAATGCAATACATCAAGGCCATTTGGCAATTGCAAATGGTATTTCTATAAATAAGCCGATATTGATATTGCATTCTTCCTGTTCGGTATATGTATCAAAATGGAGTGATGAAATGTTTGAAGGAGATGCTATTCTGAATGTGAATGACATTATTGAAAAAGCAGAATTAATTGAGTCTCCATCTAAAAAGGTGATTGGTTTTAAAGGAGGAATGCATGATTTAGTGCTGTCAAGAATGCCAGTGAGAGAGCTGGTATATAAAGCTATTTTTGAATGGCTGGAAAATTTAAAATAGTTTTCGGGTTTTATTTTTACTTATATTCGACGATTCGTGGTTTCGCCAGTTCAAAACTTTGAAGTCCATAATCTGAGGTTTCAAAAGTATTTGTCTTGATTATATCATATCCCTGCACAGGAATACTGGGATAATAAGAAAGTGATAGCTGAAAAGAACTAAACACTAAGTAGTCATTGCTTATTAATAACCCAAGTGTAAATTTTGAATAAACTTTGTTTTTAATCATTGATACATCCGAATCTCCCAATACTGCGGCCGTATAATTGAAGAAAGGATTTATGCGGAATCCCCATAGCGCGTGAGGTGAATAAGTTTGTGTCTGCAATGATAAAATCATTTTATCGGTTCCATACAAAACGGCATTAAAACCGGGTAATCCGTTATCTTCATTAATGGTAAGCTTATCTCCAATACTGTTTTGATGATTAATCCCAATAACAGCTTTTGGATTGATAAATTGTCTTAACCTCCATTTTCCAATGCTGTAGAGTTTTGTAAAATAGTTTGCTTCAAATAAAAATGAGGTCTGATAGGTTTTAGAGTTTTGAAAAAATGTTCCAGCTTCAAAATTCATGCTCAAAAAACCTAATCTATAATAATTTCCAAAAGAAAACTGAGCACCGGCATAAGGCCTCCAAGAAGCGTTTTTATTCTGATAGCCAAAAGTCAAGCCATAAATTCTTCCAATGGGTACATCCTCTGTCATTCCGTTTCTAAAAATGTAGCTGTCTTTTATGAAATTGCGTTTATTGATCCCGATACCGCTCAGAAAAAGTTTTTCGTCAGAATAAAAATGTTCGGGGTCGTATATATCTGTTGGGCTTTCTATATAATCTACGTTCAAAAAGCGTCCAGTAATGATTAAATTTGTTATTTCATTTTGTTCGTCCTTAAATATTTTTGCTGCTTTTCCAGCCCAGACATCTTCTGAATTGTATTTGAAATTCTGGTATGCGTAACTGAAATCTGGGGCTTGCATAGTATCTTTCCTGAATTCCTGGCCAATATAAACACCGCCTGCCCATTTTGTTAATGGAGAATAAAAAGCACGTTCCACATCGATGCTTTTGGTGTAATTATTGTCTAAATCCATTTTATAATGCAGGACTGTACTTAAAAACGTATTTTTGATATTGGGTATAGAATAGGTGACTTCATTGCCATTATCACCATTTTCAAAACTATTTGTAAACCGGTAATCGAGCTGCTGTCCTGTTCCCAGAAAATCCTTTTCTTTTATTCCAATTGATGCCTTGCTATTTGATATCGAAAAGCGCGGGATAGTACTCCAGGAATCCAGCACACGGATAGTTACATCTACAGAATCGGATTTTTTGCCAGCAGATTCTTCCGTAATCCTAACGGCGCTTACATATTTTTGGGAACGGATGATACGTTCGGATTCCTGAATTTTATAAGCGTCATAAGGAGTATTTTTTTTAATCAGCAATAAATTATAAATGGCAATTTTTTTTGTTTTCAGATGCAGTCTATTACCGGTTCTTTCGCTCCAGTTTTTTGGTTTTTGTGCTGTATCTGCCACCGACTGGCCGAATGGGTCTAATGTTATAATATTTATTTTCCGGATTATTTTTCCATTAAATATTGCAGGATCTCTATGAGCAAGCAGTTCCTCTTTCTTTTTTGGCTTTCGGGATTTAAAAAATAATCTATGCAGGGTTTTTGTAAAATTATTTTTTTTGGAATAGTTATGGATCCTAGAATACATTACATCTGTACTATCCTTTTTTGACTGGGTCTGCTGTGCATAGTTGTATTGAAAATAAAAGCATAAAAAAAATAGAACGATTGTTTTTTTGATTGAAGGCATTCAGATAAATTTTGACTCAAATTAACGGATAAATTTAGTAGTGACGAATTTTAATTGCCACCCAAAAAATAAAAATAAATCTCTGTAGTTAGTTTTCGGTTTTTATTTTCCTGATTCTCCAGAAGAATCTTTTTGGCATATGATTTCCCATAAGATATCCCCACGGTTCTAAGGATTCTATTCTGTCAAAAATAATTTTTAGTATAGCCAAAAGCGGAATGGCCAAAAACATCCCCGAAATACCAGCCGATGTTCCTCCCAAAATAATTCCGATTATGGATACAAAAGCATTGATTTCTACTTTCGAATTTATAATTAATGGCACAAGTATATTATTGTCAATTAATTGAACAATAATATTCACTGTCAAGATCCCCAATACCATCGAGGTTTCTGCAGAGCCGGTTAATGAGGCTAAAAGAGTTATTATTCCAGCAATTAAAATGCCAATGTAAGGGATTAGATTTAAAAGTCCTGTTATAAGTCCCAGCAGTATAAAATATTTCACGCCAATTATCCAGAGTCCTATACTCGTTAGAACCGAAACAATAATCATTTCGAGTATCAGGCTTACAATATAATTATTTATTGATAATTTTATTTGTGACAGAATATCCTTTAAAACCAGATGATTTTCTTTGTCAATCAGTTTTACCAGAAAAACAATAAAATGGTCTTTGTACAACAAAAACAGAAAAGTATAAATAGGAATGATCGTGCTGTCCAGCAGAAGATCGCTTATTGATATTATAGCGGAGCCAATTGTATTGCTCCCATTTTCAACAGAGTCTTTGGCGACATTGTGGATATATTTTTTTTGTTCGCCTATACTTATGTTGAAGTTTTCTCTTATAAATTTATGAATGTCAATTATAAAGGCATTTGCATTTTTTTTGATAGCCTCAAAATCGTTAGCCATATTTGTGACTTCGTAGGAGATAAAAGCTAAGATACACACGATACACGTTACAAATAGCAGTACAGTTGTCATTGCTGCTAAATGTCTTGGGAATTTTAATTTTATATTTAGAAATGAAAATAGAGGCACCAATAAAATGGAAAATAAAAAAGCCATTAAAATTGGAGTTATTATATCTTTTCCGATGTAAAATATAAATGCGAAACTTATAAGACATAAAAGAATACTGGTAGGTTTAGCATAAAAAGGTAATTTTTGGACATCCATAAAATATTGAAATTAAATAGTCTCCAACAAAGATGCGAGCTGTAACTGTAAATCAGGCTGCAATTTTTTCGTGTTAGTTTACAAAATTCCCATTAGGCATGAACAAAAAAAAAGAGCACCTGAATTGTGCTCTTTCCTTTTTTGAATTTTATGAATTTTTAATGTTTTCCTTTGCCATGTCCTTTGTGGTTTCCATTATCATGGTGATTGCCATGATGGTTTCCATTATCATAATGCTCATGATAGTCTCTTCTGTTTTTTTGAGGTTTTCCTTTGTAACCTTTATAGTATTTCACTTTGTGAGCATTATGATATACATAGGGTGCATTTCCATGATAGTCAGTCAAGACAACTTTGTAACCATTGTATAAATTGTAATTTCTGCAATAAGCCGGCAATCTTGAAGAACGTATCCATCTTCCGTTACCGAAATAAATATACTGTGCTAGTCTAATATCGTAGTATACCTGGATATCAGGAAGATAATAATATTCCATGTTGTCGTACCCAACTGGTCCCCAATCTGGAGGTGATGCAATAACAACCTTAGGTGATGCAACAACAACCGGCGGAGGTGTTCCAATATTTACATTGACAGATACTTGCGCCTGCATAGCATTTGCTCCAATAAAAAGAAGTGCGATAATAAAAAATTTAATTGTTTTCATAGTATTTAGATTTAGAGTTAGGGACAATACAAAATTGTAAATCAATCAACAAATTCACTATTTGTGTCTAATGGTTTTTTAATAATTGAAATTCCTTTTTGGAAAAACAGATTATTAGGATAAATAACTATTTCTCCTTCCTTGGATCGCAATGTTACGTGAAATGCTCCAATATCTTCGATTTCTCCTTCTACATGATAGTCTTTATCATGGATTAATATGATATCACCTATCTTGAAAGGAAATGAAAAGAACAAAATAATACCCGCAGTAATATTGCTCAGGATAGACCATTGTGCAAACATTGCCACACCAATTACGGTAGCTACAGACGAAATAGTGATAAAAATATCTTCGGCCTGAACTCCCCAGATTAATATCAGGGTAATAAAGAACAATATGGTAATAAGAACGTTAATGTATTTTATGACTAAATTGGTTCTCTTTTCAATTATTTCGCTTGTGCTGGCAAACCTTCTTATTATTTTTGAAACAAAGGTACGAGCCAGAAAGACAACCAATAAGAGTACTCCAGTACTGATTTCCTCTTTGATATAATGATTGAAAAAATCCATTTTTTTTTATAAACTGCTTAAATAATTATAAACTTTATCTGTTGGCATTCCCATCACGTTGGCATACGATCCCTCAATTTTTGAAACACCAATAAAACCAATCCATTCCTGTATTCCATAGGCACCCGCTTTGTCATAAGGCTTATAGTTTTCTAAGTAATAAAGAATAGCTTCGTCACTTAACGCATTAAAGGTAACTTTTGTTGTTTCGCTTATCAAATAAAAAGATGTTTTTGTCTTAAAACAAACAGAAGTTATGACTTCATGAGTATCGCCCGATAATGATTTCAATATTTCAAACGCATCTTGATGATCTTTTGGTTTACCTAAAGCACAATTTTTGTGCCAAACAATAGTATCACTCGTAATTAATATGTCGTTCTGCTGCAATTCTCCTTCAAAAGCATTGGCTTTCAGTAAAGAAAGATAATCTGTTATTTCGGATGCTTTTAATTCTGGAGGGAAAATTTCTTCAATTTCTTTTAATCTGATTTCAAAATCCAGGTCCAGGTCTTTAAAAAACTGCTGTCTTCTGGGTGAACCCGAAGCCAGAATGATTTTATAATTTTTAAGTTTTTCTTTAAGCATGATGCAGGATGTTATATGTGACAACTGCGATTGAGAACAATCCAGACAAAATAATCAATTTTAAAACCATGCTTAGATGATGAAAATCCTGGCTTTTTTTGGCGTCGGCCATTTTTACTGCAAAATAAATTAATGGCGCAACAATAAATATCAGGGCATATATAGTTGCGGTATACAGATCATTCGCAAAAATGTAGGTTTTAATGTAGAAAACGACCATCACTAATGGAATCATGCTTAAACCTAAGACTATTTTAGATGTTCGCTGAATGCCCAAAGCTATTGGCAAGGTATTCATGCCTTGATTGTAATCGCCATTAACATCTTCAAGGTCTTTTACTATTTCTCGGATAAAATTAATGACAAAAGCAAAAATGGCATAGTCCAGAAGTATGGAAAACAATTCAGCCATTGCAATTTTATTTTCAGGATTGATGGCTGGCAAAAGATCAAAAACACCAATAATAATTACGCTGAAAGCAAGTAAAAGCGCTACAACAAAATTTCCGATAAGCAGCATCTGCTTTAAACTTGTGGCATATAAATATAATGTTGCCGAAATAACAATAAATATAGCTGCAAATCCAGGTTTTTCAATCACATTCGATAAATAAAAACCGCTGCCAACGCCTAAAACGTTTACAAAAAAATAAATATTGTAGGCCTGTGTCTCGGATATGCTTTTGCCAACAACTACCTGATGAGGCTTGTTGTCATTGTCTGTTGACTGATCCATTATATTATTGATTATATAACCGCCAGCCGCAATCATGACTGTTGCCAATACTAAAAAAAAGTATTGCCAATCGTTTAGAGCCAAAGGAATGCTCTGAAAATTTAAAAACCCATATCTGAAAAGCAGCTGCATCAAGGCCAGCATTAACAGGTTTTGATAACGTATTAGTTTGAGGTATTTCATGTTTTTGGTTTGTTGTTCTTTATGACTTCAAATGATTCATTTTCAGCTCTAAAAATAGTTTCCACCACAAATTCGCAAATTTTAAAACAAATTTGAGTTTAAAATAATTTGCGAATTTCCGGTATTTCTCTTAATCCAATTTGCCGTCAAAATGAGTAGACCATTTTCCCTGCACCTTCATGACCTGCTCAATAACATCGCGTACAGCACCTTTACCGCCTTTAATGTGTGAAATATATGTTGAAATTGTTTTAATTTCAGGAGCTGAATCTTGCGGACACGTTGGTAATCCAACTAATTGCATAACGTGATAATCGGGAATGTCATCGCCCATATACAAAACCTGTCCAGGATTGATTTTGTTAATATCAGTGTACTCCTTGAATGTTTTTACCTTATCCGGGGTTCCTAAATGGATATCGGTAATACCTAAATTTCTAAGTCTCACTCGAACTCCTTCGTTGCTGCCGCCCGAAATAATGCATACGTTATAACCGCTCTCAACAGCAGCTTTCAAAGCGTAGCCATCACGTATATTCATTGTTCTAAGCATTTCTCCTTCATTAGTAACAAAGACTGAACCGTCAGTAAGTACGCCATCTACGTCAAAAATAAACGTAGTAATATCATTCATTATTTCTTTATAGCTTTTTGCCATGATTTTGTATAGATTGTGTTAGTATTTTATAAATGGTAGATTGATTTTCATTGGACAAAAAAGATTCATGTGCTTCTATAGTCGAAATATCATTGCGTTTTGCAGGGCCTGTCTGGGCATCTTTAGGCGAAAGTGTCAATAACTTTTCGGCAGTTTCAAGAATAAGAGGTTTTAAAATATCAAAGGAAACATCGTTTTCCAGACAGATATCATTGCCTAATTGATACAGGTAATTGGTAAAATTATTAACAAATACTGCAGCTACATGCAATGCTTTCCGCTGATGGGAATCTATGGGATATAAATTATCCGAAATAGAAGAAGCGGCTGTTTCCAGTATTTTATAATCCTCTTTAAATTGAGTTTCAAGACAAAGCGGAATAGTTTTAAAATTGATGGGTTTTCCTTTTGTAAAAGTCTGTAAGGGATAAAAAACCCCTTTTCTGTTTTTGTTATCCAATAATGTTAATGGTGCACTGCCAGAAGTATGGACAACCAACCGGTTTTCAAATGGCAGCTGCGAAGAAACAGCCGCGATGGAATCGTCAGAAACGGCAATAATATATAAATCAGCTTCTTTCAATGCATTCCAATCATTGGTAATCTGGTTTGGATCGATATTAGGAATGATCTGTTTTGGGTTTCTCGAAAACACTTGCATAATAGCTACGGTATTGCTTTTTGCGAAAGCATCAATCAGGTGTTGCGCTACATTTCCAGAACCTATAATCGTAATTTTAATCATTTGGCAAAATTAACAAAAAAATTGAAGTGTTGAATTTCTATTTTATCTGTATTGTAACAACTTCGCATTCGCAAATTTTCAAAAAAAATGTAATGAAATGATTTGCAAATCCATGGTATAAAAGAACACCTTATTTTTAGTTTAAATTAACAATTCTGCCCTAAAACGAATGGACAATTTTGAGTACTTTTGCGACACTTTACACAAACGAAATGTATTCCCACATGGATAAAAAATTATTCTCTGTCCTTTTCTCAACCCGCTTAATGGCTTTATTGTTCTTGACTTTTGCAATAGCAATGGGGGCTGGAACTTTTATAGAAAGCAAATACAATACAGATACAGCCAGAATTCTGGTCTATAATACTTGGTGGTTCGAAGCTATAATGGGGTTTTTCATGATTAATTTCATAGGAAATATCAAAAGATATAATCTGTTAAGAAAAGAGAAATGGGCTACTTTACTGCTCCATCTTGCATTTATATTTATAATTGGAGGTGCTTTTATTACCCGTTACATAAGTTTTGAGGGAATGATGCCCATTCGTGAAGGAGCAGCCGAAAATCAATTTTATTCGGATAAAACATTCCTGACTGTTTTTGTCGATGGAGAACATGAAGGCGAAATGAGACGCAGGGTTTTTGAAGAGGCGGTTTTGTTATCGCCAGTTACCAATAATGATTTTACGATAAAGGGTGATTTTTCAGGAAATAAGTTTGAAGTACATTATGAAAAATTCATTATGGGAGCCAAACAATATGTAAAGGCAGATCCAAAAGGAACTTTATATTTAAAATTAGTAGAAGCTGGTGATGGTGGCAGAGAGGAACATTTCCTGAAATCGGGTGAAGTTCAAAATATTCATAACGTACTTTTTGCCTTAAATAAATTTACCGAAGGTGCTATCAATATTAACACCACAGGAAAGGAATACACGGTTCAGATGCCTTTTGAAGGCGATTTTATGCGAATGGCTGACAAATTGCAGGGAAAAGTTGTGAAAGATATAGTACAGCCTTTGATGATGCGCTCTCTGTACAGTATTGGCGATATCCGATTTGTTTTTCCAGAACCTGCTGTTACTGGTGTTATAGATTATGAAACCAAAAATGATTTTAAAGAAAAAAATCATGAGGATGCCTTGACTGTCAAACTGATTGCCAATGGAAAAGAAGAATTAGTAACGCTGATAGGCTCTAAAGGAAAAACTGGAGAACCCAAAACAGTTAAAATTGGAGGTCTGGAATATAGTTTTTTTTACGGAAGCAAAGCATATGAATTGCCATTTAAGATAAAACTCAATGATTTTATTGCACAAAAATATCCAGGTACAGAGAAGAGTTACTCTTCATTCGAAAGCCAGGTAACGGTTCAGGATCCGGTAAAACCTTTTGATGCCAGAATTTATATGAATCACGTTTTAGATCATGAAGGGTATCGTTTTTTTCAATCTTCATTTGATCCCGATGAAAAAGGTACAGTTTTATCAGTAAACCATGACTACTGGGGAACGACAATAACATATATCGGTTATTTTATGCTGTTTTTCAGTATGATGGCAATCATGTTTGTCAAGCATTCCCGATTTGCCGATTTGAAACGAAAATTAGAAGTTGTGAAAAATAAAAAAGCTAAGCTTATTACTGTTTTGATGCTGTTTTTGAGTATTTCAAATTTTGCTCAGGAACATGATGGACACAATCATGAGCATGATGAAGCAGGTCATTCTCACACCGAAAGTACAGGCCATGCACGGGTAAAACCAACTCAAAAGCAATTAGATTCTTTATTGACAGCTTTTACAGTGAGCAAAGAACATGCTGCGAAATTTGGCCGATTGATTATCCAGGACGCGGGAGGGCGAATGAAACCTATTAATACTTTTTCATCAGAATTACTGCGAAAAGTAAGCCATTCCGATACTTATAAAGGGATGAACTCAGATCAGGTGTTTTTATCAATGACACAAAGCGCACAGCTGTGGATTGAAATTCCATTGATTTATATCAAGTCAGGAAATGACAGCATCCGCAAAATAATAGGTGTGGATTCCAAAGATCAATTTGCGCCATTTATAGCTTTCTTTGACGAAAAAGGAAATTATAAATTATCTCCTTATCTTGACGCAGCATATAAAGCCGGAAATCCAAATCAATTCGAAAAAGATTTTGTGGAGACCGATAAGAAAGTCAACCTGATGGAATCGGCATTGAGCGGCAGTATTCTAAAGATTTTTCCAATACCGGATGATCCAGGAAATAAATGGATTTCATATTTAGAATTAGAACATGCTGGCTTAAAAGGAATGGATGCAACCTATACCAAAAGTATTTTGCCTCTATATTTCGGAACGCTGAGCCATGCAATCGAATCAAAGAATTATAAAACTGCAGATGAATTGTTGGAAAGCATTAATGGCTTTCAAAAGAAATTTGGAAGCAAAGTAAGGCCCACCGAAGATAAAATTGACTTAGAAATTACTTATAACAAATATGATCTGCTGCAAAAACTTCCTTTTGCGTATCTGTTTGCAGCAATTTTGATGTTAGCATTCACGATTCTTCAAATCTTTAAGGATTCAAAGCTGATACGCATTTTAGTTAATTCAATGCATATTATTATTGCAGTATTTTTTATTCTGCATACTATTACATTAATTGCGCGCTGGTATATTTCGGGACATGCTCCTTGGAGTAATGCTTATGAGTCTATTGTTTATGTGGCTTGGGCAACAATGTTTTTTGGGCTGGCATTTGATATAAAATCTAAATTAACCGTGGCTTCGGCGGCATTTGTGACTGCAATGATACTTGCTGCAGCTTATGCCAACTGGATTGACCCAGAAATTGCCAATCTGCAGCCGGTTCTTAATTCCTATTGGCTTATGATTCACGTTGCAGTTATTGTGGCGAGTTACGGGCCATTTGCCTTGGGGATGATTTTAGGTTTTGTATCGCTGCTGTTGATCTTTTTTACCAATGAAAAGAACAGAGTTAAAATGTCTTTGAATATTAAAGAGATCACTTATATTAACGAAATGGCATTAACAATAGGCTTGATAATGCTGACTATTGGTAACTTCCTTGGCGGACAATGGGCTAATGAAAGCTGGGGCCGTTATTGGGGATGGGATCCAAAGGAAACCTGGGCTTTAATCAGTATTATGGTTTATGCATTTGTAATTCATGCCAGATTTGTCCCTTCATTAAGAGGAAAATGGATTTTTAATCTGATGAGTATGTTTGCTTTTGTATCTATTTTATTTACTTATTATGGAGTAAATTTTCACTTAGTAGGACTGCATTCCTACGCCAGCGGTGAGGCGCATTCGCTGAGCTGGATATGGTACTCGCTAGGAACAATTTCTGCCATAGGCGCATTGACTTATCCGAAGTATAAAAAGTATTATAAAAAATAAGCTTGAAATAATCTAAAAAAAGGCTATTCGTACAGATTAGCCTTTTTTTGTTTTTATAAATAAAAAGAAATATAAACCTGTTAAATTTAATATAAAATGCATTTCATCGATTTATTTTAGCGTTTTACAGATATATTGGCATGGTATTTGGTTTTACTGAAACAAATAATATATGTGATTGCAAATCTTTGAAAGTTAGTGGGTTATTTTCATAGTTTGTTTTAAAGTTAGTTAAAAGAGATGTAGACGCTGTATTATTTTTTACAAATAGTTATTTAAAAAGATGCTTTGATAAGCATCTTTTTTTTGTGAATTTTTTTTTTAAAAGCAGTTTAATAATATTAATGCTCTAATATATACATGTCAGAATTATAGAATTAAAATTAATTATAAGAAAATACATATATTTTATAAAAATATATGTATTTAATCGATTATATTGATTCTTTTAAAGAGTAAATATTTTTTTATTATATATTTGATTATCTATTCATTAAGGATAATTTTATGGATTTGTAATTATAATTTAGTAGGTTAGATTTAGGGTAATTAATTACATGGGGGAGTCCGATGAAATTATCAATTAAAGAGGTTTTTTTAGAGCCTCTTTTTTTATATAGCTATTGAAATAAAAGAAAGTAAAATCTTATGTTTTATTTTGATTTTATCTATTTAGTGTTAAAAAACTGCTATTCATTTGTGGACTACAATTTTTCGATCATATATCTGTTTATATAATAAATGAAAGATAATTTTGGGGATTTGTAATTTTAAAGGAATTAGATTTAGTAGGTTAGGTTTAAAAAATTGCATGGGGGCATCTCAAAAATTATTGATCTTTTCATTAAAAGATGCTCTAAAAAGGCATCTTTTTTTATGCTTATAATCTTATGTTTAAAATAGATTTAGATAACAAAGGATAAATTGATTAATTTTATAAAAAAATAAGCCATGAAAAAAATAATAATAGCGTTTTGCGCAATGTTTCTTTTTAACACCCAGATTCAAGCACAAGTGAAACAGAATATTTATCAGTTTAAAGTAGAAGATTTATATGGGAATACTTTTGATTTCGCCACTTTAAAAGGAAAAAAAGTAATGATTGTCAATACTGCTTCAAAATGTGGATTGACACCACAGTATAAAGATTTAGAGGCTTTGTATAAAGAGTATTCTAAAAAAGGTTTTGTTATTATAGGTTTTCCTGCCAATAATTTTGCCTCACAGGAACCGGGAAGCAATGAGGAAATTGCTACTTTTTGCCAGCAGAATTATGGAGTCACATTTCCAATGATGGATAAAGTTTCAGTAAAAGGGAATGATATGTGCGCCGTTTATCAATTTTTGACTCAAAAATCTAAAAATGGACTTGAGGATTCGGAAGTGAAATGGAATTTTCAAAAATATCTTATTAATGAAAAGGGAGAACTAGAAAAAGTGATTTCTCCTAAAACATTACCAACAGATCCAGAAGTGGTTAATTGGATTAAAGCATAATTTTATTGGATAGTTAAATAAAGAGTCTGCTTTGTCAGGCTCTTTTCTGTTTATGTAAAATTTACTTTTCTTTAGCAATAATTTCCCTTACCGTGGCTTCATAATTCTTGATGCTTTTTGCTTTTTTGATATTTTTATGCACTTTGTGTGGATTCGAAAATATAACTGAAAAGTATTCCCATAAATGATGCATCTTCAATAGAATATGAGTCTGACCCGATAAAGAATCGCTGTAGCCTTCGTATAAAGTGTCGTGAAAAGCACTGAATAGTTCCATTTTATTCTCAGGATATTCGGCAGTATTATTTTTAATCATAGCGGGCAAAAACGGATCAGCAATTAATCCCCGGCCAATCATCCAATGATCTATGGAAGGAAAGCGCTGCTGCATTTCATGGAATTTGGCCACCGAAGTTATATCGCCGTTGTAATACAGTTTGTGTTTGGTATTGTCAATGCATCGCTGAAACGCATCCAGATGAACACCGCCTTTATACAGCTGTTTGCCTATGCGGGCGTGAATAGCAATGTTTTTTATTGGATAGGTATCTAAAATTGGTAAAACATCCAGAATTTCTTCGGTGGTATCGTATCCTAAACGCATTTTCATAGAAACAATAATATCCGTTTCCGAATGTGCTCTGTCCAGAATATGATTGATTTTTTCCGTATTACTTATCAGGCCGGAACCCATTCCGGATTTCGTTACCATAGGGTATGGACAGCCCAGGTTCCAATTCAGTTCTTTATAACCCAGTTGGCGCACATATTTAGCAACGAATAAAAACTCTTCGGCATCATTGGTAATCACTTGCGGAATCACTTCTAAGGTGTTATTGTTTTCGGGCAGCAAATCACGTTCGTAGGATGATTTTATAGCCAGTTTTCCGTTCAATCGGATATATGGAGAATAAAAGGTGTCAATCCCTCCAAAATATTTGTTTTGGGCATTTCTAAAACGAAAATCGGTAAATCCCTGCAAGGGTGAAGAAAGCAGTGTGAAACTCATAATAATTGTAAAAGTGCAAAGATACTATTCTTTATATGAACACGGATTACACTAATTTCACACGAATCTAGTCAGTTAATGCGGTATGTGCTGTAATTCCATGAATGAATTTGTGGCAATTTATGAAATTAGTGTTTGCTTTTTTAGATTTAATATTAAGTTTCATGACTATCCGCAAAGCATACTAAATATTTTTTTTGCCACTGATTACACAGATTCTCACAGATTTTACATGTATTTTTTAGAAATCTGTGTTAATCTTTATAATCTGTGGCCAATTTTATCGATTTGGTATTAGTCACGGATAGTCATATTAAGTTTTATTCCAATAGCAGCTGCATAAAAACCGAATGCAGCCAGCGGTCAAATTTATAGCCGGATTCTTTGATGATCCCAACGGTCTTAAAACCAAATTTTTCATGAAAATCAACACTGCTTTGGTTTTCAGCATCTATAACTGCAATCATTGTATGGAGGTTTTGATTTTTAGCGAGCCGAATTAACTCCTCCAATAAGATTTTGCCAATTCCTTTTCCATGATAAGAATTGTTTACATAAACGGAATGCTCTACCGTAAATTTATAAGCTTCCCGAAACCGGAATTCGCTATACATGCCAAAACCAGTTACTATTCCATCGCATTCCGCAACAATAACGGGGAAATTCTTATTGATTTTATCTTCCAATATAGCTTTTTGCTGATCGTAAGTACGAATGGTATAATCGTATAAAGCGGTTGAATTCAATATGTTGTAATTGATAATCTCTAATATTGCCTGTGTGTCCCTGGTTTGATAGGGGCGAAGAGTAATTTCCATCTTTATTGATTTGTTGTTCAAAATTATGAAAATATGACCAAAATCAGCAGAAAAGCTTTCACAACTTTGTAACTTTGCAGCACAGCTTCAGAAGTTTTTTTTTAAACTTTTAAGCATTAAACTTTTAAGACTTTTAAATGATTTATCCTAAAATACCATTAGCACAAAGCATTCTTCAAATATTTTTATCCAAAGAAATCACTAACATTATCATATCTCCAGGTTCAAGAAACGCACCCTTGACTATAGGTTTTGCAAGCAATCCGGCTTTTCAGTGTTACAGCATTGCTGATGAGCGTGTGGCTGCTTTTTTTGCTTTAGGAATAGCGCAGCAGACCCGTAAGCCAACTGTTTTGGTTTGTACTTCAGGTTCGGCATTGCTCAATTATTATCCTGCACTTGCCGAAGCATTTTACAGCGAAATTCCTCTGATCGTCATTTCGGCTGACAGACCACAAAGCAAGATAGATATTGGCGATGGGCAAACTATCCGTCAGCAGAATGTTTTTGAAAATCATTCATTGTACAATGCCAATTTAACTGAAGAAGTATCAGAGGAAAACGACAGAAAAATCAATGAAGCCATCAATATGGCAATCGATAAAAAAGGGCCGGTTCATATTAATGCACCTTTTGAGGAACCATTGTATGAAACTGTTTCGGAGCTTAGTGTCAACAGTAAAATATTCGCTTCCGCAAAAGTGCCTCAGACGATCCAGACCAAAGATGTACTGGAAAGTGCCAGTCTTTGGAACACAGCCACCCGAAAATTGATTCTTGTGGGTGTAAATCAGCCCAATACAATTGATGCTGCAATCATTGAAGCTTTCGCCAATGATGAATCGGTAGTTGTAATGACCGAAACGACTTCAAATCTGCATCATTCAAGTTTTATAAACAGTATAGATACAATAATTACTCCTTTTACCGCTGAAGATTTTGAAGCTTTCAGACCCGAAATTCTTGTTACTTTCGGAGGGCTGGTAGTTTCCAAGCGTATAAAAGCTTTCTTTAGAAAATATAAGCCTGAACACCACTGGCATATTGACCCATTGCGGGCGTATGATACTTTTGGCTGTCTTAGCAGGCATTATGAGGTTGATCCTAATACTTTTTTTAATACTTTTTTACCATTAACGGCTAAAATTGAAAGTGATTATTTTGCCAGAATGGATGCTGTCAAAAGATTGCGTAATGAAAAACATCAAATCTATTTATCCAAAATCCCCTTTACAGATCTGAAAGTCTTTGAAAAAGTGATTCAGAGCCTGCCAAAAAACGGCCAATTGCAAATCAGCAACAGTTCGGCAATCCGATATGCACAATTGATACCTATTGATGATTCTATTGAAGTATACTGCAATAGGGGAACCAGCGGTATTGACGGCAGCACTTCAACAGCAATTGGTGCTGCGGTTGGGAATGCAAAACCAGCTGTTTTTATTACTGGTGATATTGGGTTTTTATACGACAGCAATGCGCTTTGGAATAATTACATTCCAAAAAACTTTAAAATCATTTTGATAAATAATGGAGGAGGTGGCATTTTCAGAATTTTGCCAGGACATGAAGAAACGCCAGTTTTTAATACTTTTTTTGAAACCAGCCATAATTTAACAGCCGAACATTTATGTAAAATGTATGGTCTGGATTATGTGACGGCTGCCGATGAAGCAGGCTTATTAACAGGATTAAATTCATTGTATTTGAAGGAAAAACCAAGTCTGCTGGAGATTTTTACACCAACACTGGATAATGATGCTGTATTGCTTCAATATTTTAAAGAACTGGCCTGATTGTAGTAATTAAGCTTTATTATTTTATAAGAATTATTTTGGTTTAAAAAAGATGTTACATTTAAGAAAGAATATTTTTATAAAAAATTAATGGATAAAAATCGCACACATTAATAATAAATTATTAAATTTGAGATAGTTATATAGTTGAAACTAACTTAATTTTATTGTTATGAGCGCAAAAGATATATTAATTGTAAAATATGCAGCCGACTTGAAAGAAAAATGCGGGATTACTCCTGATATGGAACTATTAACAAAAGTAACCATTGGCTGCGGTCCATCTATTTATAATCCAGATTCTTCCATTATTGCAGGCACGCAGCAATCAGAAATAATTACAGTAAAGAAAAATTTTTTGATTAAGAAATTAGGTTTGTCCGATGGTCCATCTCTCAAAGCAGGAATTGATGCTGTATTAGAACAATATGGAAGATCCAATAAAAATAAATATCGAGCAGTTGTTTACTATCTGTTAACTCTTCATTTTGGAAGAGAAAGTGCTTACAATTAGAATTTTCAGAGTATTTTAAAAGCGTCTTATAGGCGCTTTTTTTGTTTAATGTTTTGCCGAGTAAACGGAATTATTTCAGTACAGCATTCTGGCGGCGGTATTCTCCAGGAGTTAAGCTTACTATCTGTTTGAAAATTTTTGAAAAATGAGGCAAATTAGAAAAACCAGCATCTGCTGCAATTTCCAAAAATGTTTTGTTAGTGGTTTCAATCAAGTATTGTGCTCTTTCTATTTTCTTCTCGTGAATGTAGTTTAAAGGTCTTAGACCCGTATGGGCAAGAAATTGTTTTGAAAAATAATCTTTGTTCTGATTAGCTCTTGCCGCTAATTCCCCAACGGTGAGATTGTTCCTTAAGTTGAGCTGTATATAACTCATACTATCCAGAATTTTTGAAGGAATACTATTCTTATGATCAGATTTGAAATAATTAGCCTCTAGAAATCTGGAAATCAATTGCAGAAGAATGCCTTGATTTTCAAATTTCAGGTGTGTTTTCATTTCTTTATTCAGTGAACGGTATTCTTTGTAGTAAGTCTCTTTTTCGTAAATTTTAGGATTGTCTGATCGATTGATTCCTCTTCCTGGATTAATTTGATGCATTTTTTTGATAAGCAAAACATCAATTTCGGTTGCCTCAAGTTTCATTACTTTACGATTTGTGCTGAATAAATTGATTCCGTCAGGAGTTTCTTCAAAAAATTGAATAAAAAATTGGCTTAAATATGATTCACATTTTAAATTACATAATGTAAAACTGGGAATAAGATAAATGAATCCAGGTTCCAAAATTAGATTATTTGAACTATCGGAAAGCGAACCCAGCCCTTCATCAATATAATACAAACGATAATAAGGACTTATCACATTGGTATAATTCCAATTGTGATTCAGCTTTACATAATCAATATGTAATAAAGAGAATGAATATTTGAAAATGCTTTTGTGCACAAGCAGTTTTTAAGCAAAAAGTCGTTTTTGAATAATAAAAAATCGTTTTCAGGTAAAAATAAAGCTTTATGATCTGCTATATTTGTTGCAAATAGTTACAAAATATTCATAAATAAATTTTATTCACAAATTTATGAATAAATATATAGGAGATGCTTAATTTATTTGTAAAAGTAGAAAATAATCGTTGATATTTTTGATTAAACGGAAATATATAATTTAAGTCAGTCTTTTTATACATCATGACAAAAGTAAATTTAAAAATATGAAAAGAAGAAAAGCTTTGAAGTTGGGAGCTTCGGCAATTGCTGGACTTTATTTATCCCCTTTGCTGGGCAATACTTTATTTAATGAAGTTCCGCTAGATGGATTTTTTAACGATCCGTTTAAGCCTGACTGGGCATCTCTTGAAAAATATCAGATACCCGATTGGTTCCGCGATGCAAAATTCGGAATGTGGGCACATTGGGGACCTCAATGTCAGCCAGAAGCAGGTGATTGGTATGCAAGAGGAATGTATGAGGAAGGTTCTTGGCAATATAAATTTCATGTTGAAAAGTATGGGCATCCGTCAAAATTTGGTTTTAAAGATGTTATTAATGTTTGGAAAGCTGAGAATTGGGATCCCCAAGAATTAGTTAATTTATATAAAGAGGCGGGAGCTAAGTATTTTATGGCTATGGCAAATCATCATGATAATTTAGATCTTTATGATAGTAAATACCAGCCACATTGGAATTCGACAAAAATAGGTCCCAAAAAAGATATTATAGGAGGCTGGGAAAAAGCTGCTCGCAAAGCAGGTTTGCCTTTTGCGGTAAGCGTTCATGCAGCACATGCCTGGAGCTGGTTTGAAACCTCTAAGCGTTCAGACAAAGAGGGGATTTTAGCAGGCGTGCCTTATGATGGAAATTTAACTAAAGCAGACGGGGCTGGAACTTGGTGGGAAGGCTTGGATCCTCAGGAATTGTATGAGCAGAATCATCCATTGAGTGAAGGCAGCTTAGATAATGGAACTATTCATAGACAATGGAATTGGGGAAATGGCGTAGCTAGCCCTTCTATAGCTTATATGGAAAAATTTCATGACAGGACAATCGACCTGATCGATAAATATAATCCAGATTTGATTTATTTTGATGACACAGCATTACCCTTGTGGCCTGTTAGTGATGCTGGTCTGCGCATAGCGGCATATTTATACAATAAAAGCTTAAAAAAACATAAAACAGTACAAACTGTAGTAACAGGTAAAATACTTGACCAGCAGCAGCGCAAAGCAATGGTCTGGGATATAGAAAAAGGGCAAAGTAATGCTATTGAGCCTCTTCCTTGGCAAACAGATACCTGTATTGGAAACTGGCATTATGACAGAGGTGTTTATAGCAGGAAGGATTATAAATCAGCTAAAACTGTTATTCATACTTTGATTGATGTGGTAAGTAAAAATGGTAACTTAATGCTTAATATTCCAGTTCGTGGAGACGGAAGCATTGATGAATTGGAACGTGCTATTGTTGCCGAAATTGGTGTTTGGATGAAAGCTAATGGCGAAAGCATTTATGGCACTCGCCCATGGAGAATATTTGGAGAAGGACCACAGCAGGAAAGTACTGAAGCCTTAACAGCTCAGGGATTTAACGAAGGTAAAGGAAAACCTTATACTGCTGCTGATATACGATTTGTGCAAAAAGGGAAAAAACTTTTTGCTACCGTAATGGCTTGGCCGGAGAATGGTACGGTTTTGATTAAAAGCTTAGGAAAACAAGCAGGCTATTATACGAAAAATATAAAAGAAGTCAGGCTGGTAAGTACTGGTCAAAAACTTAAATTCATGCAAATGGATGAAGGTCTTGAAGTTAATTTTCCAAATCAAAAACCCGATGCTTCTTATGCAAATGCACTAGAAATTATTTAAATTAAGATTAGTTATTGTATAATTAATTTGCTGACTGGATTTTATGATCACTAAGGTTTCGCATGAAATTGCTTTGAACATAAAATCTTATGGAATGAAAATTTATATAACATGTTCTTATAGTTATGATATTACGCTGATAAAAAAAAAGAATTCCCTTGGGGGATTTTTACATCAGGAAATCTCCTTATATTTCTTAGTTTAAACTTTGTATCTTTGCCACTCACAAAATAGTTTGTCATATGAGACAGCGAATCTAAGTAAAAATGATTGAAATAGGAAAATACAATACACTTACCATATTACGTGATACAAAAGTTGGTTTATTTTTAGGAAATCCTGAAAAAGATCCAGAAGGAATACACGATATACTTTTACCCAATAAATATGTGCCTAATGAATTTGAAATAGGCGAGGAGATTGTTGTTTTTGCTTATTTAGATCATGAACAGCGTCCAGTTGCTACAACTCTTGAGCCTTATATTTTTTTAAATGAATTTGCTCTCTTGCGTGTAAATTATATCAACCAGATAGGTGCTTTTATGGATTGGGGAATGGAGAAGGATATTTTGGTGCCTTTCAAAGAACAGGCACGTCCGATGGAAAAAGGAAAACGCTATTTAGTGTATCTTTTTTTAGATAAAAAAACGAATCGTTTAGTGGCTTCAAGCAAGTTGAATCAGTTTTTAAAAAACGATCATTTAACTGTCGAAAAAGGAGAAGAGGTAGATCTTATTGTATCGCATATCACCGAACTGGGAATTAATGTCATTATCAATGAAAAGCACAAAGGGCTGCTATATAAGGATGAAGTTTATGATGACAGTATCCGTACAGGAGATCGCATGCGGGGTTATATAAAAAATATCAGGCCTGACAATAAAATTGATGTAGTACTGCAGATTCAAGGATATCAAAACATAGAACCTAATGCCGATAAAATCTTAAATGAATTAAGAGCAAGCAGAGGTTTTTTGAGATTAACGGATAATTCCCATCCCGAAGATATAAAAACTGTACTTAAAATGAGTAAAAAGACCTTTAAAAAAGCAGTTGGTGCCTTATATAAAGAAAAACTGATCGAAATAAAGGAAGATGGAATTTACTTGGTTAAGGAATAAAAAAAGGAAAGGCCAGTTAAAATTAACTGGCTTTTCACTTTTTACTTTTATTTATGCCTTATAGGCCTAATTAAAAATAAAACTCTTTTTACATTTAAAAGTATGTTCAAGCTCATCTAATACTATAGACATATATATGCCAGTATTTATAATGCATGCATTACTTTATTAAATGATTGTCTTTAAATTCAAAACATTATTAATTTCCAGCAAAGGCTAAATTTCGCATTACAGCCATTGGTTATCAATACATTTAAAGTTTATTTCTTTATTGTGATATGAAATCTCCAGAACATAAAACTTTTTCTAAACCTCTAGGTGTTACTTTTTATTGATTGCTATTTTTAAAAATGCCTGATTTAACAGCTTGTATTTTGAAATAGTTTTTATAAAAATTATATAATTTAAAACCATCAAAATAAAAACGACAATAATTTTAAATTCACTCAAAAAAAATCATTTTTTAGGTTAATAAATTAGTGAACAATCCTGTGCTAACCTGAATTAATAACTAACGATTGTTTTTGTTATAAAGTATTGATTAGCAGTGGTTAAAGTTAATGATTTTTTTTTACGCCTATGTTAAAACCGGCTCTTTTTTTTTTAAAATATAGGTTATAATTTTATTTTAAGCAACAATGAAAGAAATGATTTAATAATTCATTTTCAATGTGTTGAAAATTTCTTATGGAATTAAAACTGCATATTGAAACTTAGTCCCCAAATGGCTTTCTTCGCCCCTTGATCAAAACCGATTGGAGCAACATTAAGCTGTGTTTTTACTTTTTCTTTATAGTTGAGGCCATCAAGTATAGTATTGAATGGATCAATCAGGAATAATGAAGTATAGCCTAAGAAGCGTGATTTTAAAACCCGGCGATCGTGTTTAAGAATACTTTTTTTGGCATAAAAGAAACCCTCGCCAACAACAGATCCTAATACAGGAGTAATAATCAAATCTTGTTTAGACGGGATTTCAGCAAATGCTTCGATTCCATATTCCCAAAAGCATGTTGACATAAAAGCTGAATAAAGAAATGATTCGAAAATATTGAATCCGCTGCTTCGAGCAGTCATGTAGTAAACTCCTCCAGAATATGGATGTGTAATCCAGTTTAAAACCCAATCGTCTTCATCCCAGACAGGACCAGCTTTTACATTTTCTTTCCATTTCCATAAAATACCTTTTTCCTTAATTTCTTCCTTATCCCAATTACTGACGCTTTCAGGCATAGCCCATAATACACTAAATGCAATAATTGTTGTTCCAAAGTACATAGCGGTATCATATCCCAATCGTCTATAATCCCTGTTTTCGGGAGGGTAAACAACACCAGGATACAGGTAAACCACAGTATCACCCATTGCAAGCATGTCATAATTGTATGCTTTATCAATCTGGGTATCTGAATAAGCAATAGGATTTGCTGTTATGAATTCGGGAAGCTGGTCTTGCTTTATTGGCACCTCAGTTCCTTGCTGGCCAAAAATAATGTTTTGAAATAGTAAAAGCGAAATGGAGTATAAAACGGTTTTAAATAAGTTCATTTTGGGTATTAAATGCTTTTAAATGTGAAGATCCATTTTTGGTGGATCCAGATTATTTATTTTTTCGCTGATTACAGCTGTTTTAAGATTGTATTAACAAGATTTTAAGATCGCGCAAATATATATAATTTATTAAGAATGATGTTTCTTTTACGCATTGTTTTATGCTTAATAAAATAGAGAAAATGTTTTTTGTGGTTTTGTTTGGTTTATGACTTGAAGATATCCAATTGTTATTTTGCAGGAAGTTTTTTTATATAATACCTTATAAAATGCAAATGTGATAATTTCATGATATAAATAAATGTGTTTTCGATTATCAGGAATGTTCTTAAAATACATATATTTACGTTTAAATTGTATTTTAAGCTAATGGAAGAAAATAAACATGTAACGATTTATGATATAGCCGAAAGACTAAATTTAGCTACGTCTACAATTTCTCGCGCATTAAAAGATCATCATACCATAAGTGATAAAACCATTAAGAAAGTCAAGAAAACTGCCGAAGAGATGGGATTTGTTCCCAATACCTTAGCAGCAGGACTTCGTGGCAATAATACCAAAACCATTGGCGTGCTGATCCCAACTGTTACGCAGCCTTTTTTATCTTCATTAATCAGCGGTATCGAAATTACTGCCCAAAAGTCTGATTATACAGTTATAATCATGCAGTCTCATGACTCGTACCTCGAAGAGGTCAATATGGCTAAGTCTTTATACAGCAACAGGGTAAGCGGTGTTATTTGTTCACTGGCAATGGAGACGAAAGATACTGCGCATTTTCATCAGTTCTCTAATAATAAAATCCCGCTTGTATTTGTAGACAGGGTGCCAAAAGATTACAATACATTTAGGGTTGTTATCGATAATTACTCTGCTGGATATAAAGCAACCAAACATCTCATAGACCAAGGCTGTGTCCGCATTGCGCACTTAACTGCAGGATCCGAATTGGGCAATCTTTATAGTGAAAGAAAAAGAGGGTATATGGAAGCCCTGAGAGATAATAATCTCCCAATAGATGAAGAGCTGATAATAAATCTGAAATCGGTTACTTATAAAGAAGGAGTAAAGGCCAGCAATAAATTGTTTGACTTGGATCCAATTCCGGATGGATTATTTGCACCCGGAGACATAATCGCTGTAAGCGCTGTCCAGACGGCCAAGAAAAGAGGATTAAGAGTGCCAGATGATATTGCCGTTATTGGATTTAATAATGATCCCATTTCGCAAATAATTGATCCCAATATATCGACCATTACTCATCCTGCTGAAAAAATGGGTAAATCTGCTGCCGAAATAATTATAACAAGCCTAAACTCTGCCAAAAAAGATGATGCAAAGGAAATAACATTCTTAAATACTGAAGTTCTAGTCCGCGAATCATCAGATAGAAAGAAAGAATAATTTTAGTTATTGAAACCTTAATTAAGATCTGTTTGGGCAAAAATTGCTCAAACAGATTTTTTTTTTGAAAAAAAGAGACAAAAAATTTTTTTCTTAATATACAATCTTATACTTTTACACAACCGATTGCATAACTATTAATTTTCACTAAAAAATATTTTTTTATATAAATTATTATCAAATAGTCGGTTTTGGATAAATATGCTTGAACATGCTAAAATTTTGAAACAAAATAAAAAAGGATAAAATGAAACAATTAAAAATAAGCTTTTTGAAATTGGCCGTACTGGTTTTGTGGATTTCCTGGCCAGTTTCTGCTCAAAAAGATTATAAATTATGGCTTCAATATGATCCTTTGACTAATTTGAGTTTTAAATCAAAATATCTTTCAGATATTAAAGGAATAATTGTTTTAGGAAATTCGGAAACAATGGCTATTGCCGGCCATGAATTGCAATCGGCATTGACAGATATGCTCGAAAAAAAAATTGAATACGCAACAAATACATACAATAATCATGATATCATAATAGGTTCTAAAGCCTTATTGACTAAAGAAATCTTAAAAGCGGCCGAATCTGATTTTAATCAAATAAACGATGAAGGCTATATTATTAAAACAGTTATCATTAATAATAAGAGCCATATAATTATTAGCGGGAAAAAAGAAATCGGTGTTCTGTATGGAGTTTACAGCTTTTTAAGATTAATCCAAACCAATAAACCCATTGAAAAACTGAATATTGCTGATGCTCCAAAAACAAATATCCGCATACTCAATCATTGGGATAACCTGGATCGTACTGTAGAGCGTGGATATGCAGGATTTTCTTTATGGAATTGGCAGAAATTACCTGATTTTATAGATCAGCGTTATATTGATTATGCCCGGGCAAATGCATCCATAGGAATTAATGGTACGGTTTTGACGAATGTAAATGCTAATGCCTTGATTTTGACACCTCAATATTTGGAAAAAGTGGAGGCACTTGCCAATGTTTTCAGGCCTTATGGGATTAGAGTGTATGTAACAGCCCGTTTTTCGGCACCAATAGAAATTGGTGGGCTAAAAACTGCAGACCCAAAGGATTTAAATGTGATAAATTGGTGGAATGCCAAAGCCAAAGAAATATACGCGAGAATTCCAGATTTTGGAGGATTTCTAGTCAAAGCAAATTCGGAAGGACAGCCTGGACCGCAAAATTATGACAGGGATCATGTTGATGGAGCTAATATGCTCGCAGATGCCGTTGCTCCATTTGGTGGCGTTGTTATGTGGAGAGCATTTGTTTATTCTGAGCATGATGCCAATGATCGGGCAAAGCAGGCGTATGCTGAATTTCGTCCCTATGATGGAAAATTCAGGGAAAATGTAATTGTTCAGGTAAAAAATGGAGCAATTGATTTTCAGCCAAGAGAACCCTTTCATCCATTATTTGGTGCTATGCCCAGAACACCGCTAATGATGGAGTTTCAAATAACACAGGAATATTTGGGCTTTAGCACACATTTGGTTTATCTGCCCAAATTATTTCAGGAAGTTCTGGAGTCTGATACGTATCAAAACGGGAAAGGCTCAACCGTGGCCAAAGTAATTGACGGCTCTTTGTATAAAAATAAAATTACAGGAATAGCAGGTGTTGCAAATATTGGAAATGATTTAAACTGGACTGGACATCCTTTTGCACAGGCTAACTGGTATGGTTTCGGGCGACTGGCATGGAATCCTTATTTAGATTCGGAAGCGATTGCCGATGAATGGCTGAGATGTACTTTTTCTAATGATGATGATTTTTTACGTTCTGTAAAAAAAATAATGATGGAGTCTCGCGAAGCTGTCGTTAATTATATGACGCCCTTAGGATTGCATCATATTATGGACACGGGACATCATTATGGACCAGGACCCTGGGTCAGCAATCTGTCAAGACCGGAATGGAATCCTGTGTATTACCACAAAGCGGCTCAGAATGGCATTGGTTTTGACCGATCCCAAAAGGGGACAGATGCAGTTTCTCAATATTCTCCAGCAATAGCAGGTATTTTTGATAATATAAAAACTTGTCCTGAAGAATATTTATTATGGTTTCATCATCTGCCTTGGGATTATAAATTGAAGAATGGAAACAGCCTTTGGGATGGTCTGGCTCTTAAATATCAAGAAGGTGTAAATCAAGTTCAGGAAATGCAGAAAACCTGGAATACGATTGGTAAATATATTGATAATGAGCGTTATAATGAAGTGAAGATGCTATTGAATATTCAGCACAACGAAGCAAAATGGTGGCGGGATGCATGTTTATTGTATTTTCAGCAATTTTCGGGTAAAGAATTGCCAAATGGTGTCGAAAAGCCTTCTCAGCCGTTAAAATATTTTGAATCTTTAAAATTCCCTTTTGCACCAGGAAATTAATTTTACATTAAAAAAATAATATGAGCACAAAAACAGCAATAGTCACTGGGGGAAACTCTGGTTTAGGTTTTGCCACTGCAAAGAAATTATGTGATAATGGCATTACCACTTACATCATTGGCAGATCGAAAGATAAAACAGAAGAAGCGTGTAAGGAAATTGGAGATAATGCCATTCCAGTTATTTATGATCTGAATAATATTGCTGGTATTCCGGCAATGATAGAAAATCTGACAAAAAAAACACCAATTGATATTTTGGTAAATAATGCTGGAATAAATCTAAAAAAAGATTTTCTGGAAGTGACCGATGAAGATTTTTTGTCTATTATTCATACCAATCTTCTGAGTGTTTTTGCTGTAAGCAGAGCAGTTGTAAAAAACATGAAAGAAAACAAAGGCGGGAGCATCGTTAATATTAGTTCGATGGCCTCGCAATATGGCATTCCCAAAGTTATTGCATACTCGGCCAGCAAAGGTGCTATTGAAGCAATGACAAGAGCTATGGCTGTGGAGCTGGCTCCGTTTGGGGTTCGTATAAATTGTGTTGCTCCTGGTTTTATCAAGACAAAAATGTCTGCAAAAGCATTGGATAATGATCCAGATCGAAAACATAAAGTTCTCTCCAGAACACCTATGGGAATTTTAGGTGAACCATCAGATATTGCCGATGCAGTATACTATTTTGCATCAAATGAATCTAAATTTACAACAGGTACTATTTTGCCAGTAGATGGCGGGAATAGTATTGGATTTTAATCTTTAAATGAAATGATTATGATAAAAATGCAGCAGACAATGCGCTGGTTTGGCCCTCAGGACACAGTGCATTTAATCGATATAAAACAAGCTGGGGCAACAGGAGTAGTTACAGCATTACATCATATACCAGTTGGAGAAATCTGGACAACTGAAGAAATAAAGGAACGGCAGCAAATAGTCCGTGAGGCTGGTTTGGAATGGACAGTGGTAGAAAGTCTGCCTGTTCATGAAGAGATAAAAAGAGCCACCGGAAATTATTTGCGGTACATTGAAAACTATAAGATAAGCATACAGAATCTAGCCGAATGCGGTATCAAGGTTATCACCTATAATTTCATGCCTATTTTAGACTGGGTTCGCACAGATCATGATTTTATCAATGAGGATGGAAGCAGAGCGCTGTTATATAATAAGGATGCTTTTACCTATTTTGATATTTTTTTGCTAAAGAGGCCTAATTCGGAAAGCAGTTATTCTGAATTAGAAAAAGAAAAAGCAGCAGCGTTTGGAAGCGGGTTATCAGAGTCAGATAAGAAGCTGCTTTTCAAAAATATATTGTTAGGTCTGCCAGGGAGCAAAATAGATTTTACTGCAGATCAAATACTTGCTTTATTAGACAACTACGCCACGATTGATGATGCTAAGTTAAGAGAAAATCTGATTTTCTTTTTGTCAGAAGTTGCTCCAGTGGCTGAGCAATATGGCTCCAAATTAGCTATTCATCCAGATGATCCGCCATTTTCTATTTTGGGATTGCCACGTATTCTTTCAGTTGAGAATGATATTAAAGCCATTTTTGATGCTGTTCCGTTTGCATCAAATGGATTATGCTATTGCACCGGTTCTTTAGGCGCAAATCCAGATAATAATCTGGAAAAAATTATAGATGATTATGGAGATAGAATTCATTTTCTGCATTTAAGAAATACAATCAGAGAAAACGAAAGCATTTTCAGGGAGTCTGAGCATTTAAATGGAGACACCAGAATGGAGGTAATAGTTGAAAAACTGATTGTATTGATGAACAAAAGAAAAGTAAGTTTGCCAATGCGCCCTGATCATGGTTTTTTGCATGCGATAGAAGGTACTAAGGAACAATACCCTGGCTATTCATTAATTGGAAGATTAAAAGGACTTGCTGAACTAAGAGGCTTGGAGATGGGAATTGCCTATAAATTAGGCAATCAAGTTTAGGCAGATTATCTAATTCCTAAAATCTAAATTGTAACTATTAAAAAAACTATAAGTAATGAAATTGATAAACAATGTTATTTTGCTGGCATTTGTTTTTGCATCTGGCTGCTGCAATTCACAAAATTCGAAGCCGGATCCGGCTTCCTTAAAAAACGTTTTCAAGGCAGATTTTCGCATAGGGACTGCCTTAAGCGCGGATCAGATTGATGAAAAGGATGTTTCAGTAAATGAATTGATCCGGAAGGAGTTTAATGCTATTACTGCCGAAAATATTATGAAATCCATGTTTATACATCCTGCAAAAGATAAATATGATTTTGCCTTGACCGATAAATTCGTTGCTTATGGAAAAAAAAATAAAATGTTCATTCACGGACACACATTGATTTGGCACAGCCAATTAGCCCCCTGGATGGCTGAAATTAAAGATAGTACCGAGATGAAGGCTTTTATGAAGGATCACATTACCACTATTGTATCTAAATATAAAGGAAGAATAGATTCATGGGATGTAGTTAATGAAGCATTGAATGAAGATGGGACTTTAAGAAAATCTGTTTTTTTGAATACAATTGGCCCAGATTATCTGCCAGATGCTTTTAAGCTTGCTGCAAAAGCGGATCCGAAGGTTGATTTGTATTATAACGATTACAACATCTGTGAGCCCCAAAAGAGAGAAGGTGTGATTGAATTGGTAAAAAATATAAAAGCTCATGGAGGCAAAATTGATGGTGTAGGTATTCAAGGCCATTGGAGGCTGGAGAGCCCAACATTAGAGGAAATAGAAAAAAGCATTTTGGCATATTCGGCACTTGGACTTAAAGTAGCTTTTACAGAGCTGGATATTACCGTATTGCCCAATCCTTGGGATTTGCAAGGAGCTGATGTAAATCAGAATTTTGAAGGAAGTGCTAAAATGAATCCTTATCCAAAAGCTCTTCCTGATTCAATTCAAACCAGACTGGCAGATCGATATGCTTCTATTTTTAAGCTTTTCTTAAAGCATAAAGATAAAATCAGCCGTGTTACCTTTTGGGGAGTTCATGACGGCCAGTCCTGGCTGAATGATTGGCCAATCAAGGGAAGAACAAATTATCCATTATTATTTGATTCTGCTTTGAAACCGAAGAAAGCTTACAATGCAGTTATGGAGCTGAAGGAAATCAAGAATAAATCGATGGTAAAAAAACCGTCATTTAAAAATTAAGAAGCAATTAGTTATATTTCAATGTTTTCGTATAAATAAATTGTTATTTTTTTTGCCGGGATGTTTTTTTTAGTATTTTTACACAACCGATTGTTTTATGAAATATGATAAATTTTATTTCAAAACCAGAAGCGTATATTATTAGGAAAATGTATTTCCAGCGAACATCCGATTGAACCCCCCATTTAATTATTTACAATAATGAGTAATATTCAAAAATTATCCATCAAAGAAAAAATTGGATACAGTTTAGGCGATTTGGCCGCAAATTTAGTGTTTCAGACTTTGATGACGTATCTGGCTTATTTTTATACTGATATTTACGGTTTATCTCCAACAGATTCTTCAATAATTATGCTTGTAGTCGGTTTAATTGCCGCTTTTATTTTCAATCCAATAATCGGGGTTCTAGCCGATAGAACCAGCTCAAAGTGGGGGAAATTCAGACCATGGATTTTGCTTACTGCAGTTCCTTTGGGATGTGTTGCTTTGGCTGCCTTTACGACACCAGATTTTTCATATAATGGCAAAATAGTTTATGCTGTAGTTACTTACACTCTGCTGCTGCTTTTTTATGCGAGCAACAATCTTCCATATTCTGCCTTAAGCGGCGTGATTACTGGTGATATGTCCGACAGGAACAGTTTATCATCCTATCGGTTTGTAGCAGTAATGTTTGCGCAGTTTTTTGTGCAGGTTTTTATGCTTGGCATTATCAAGAGCGCTGGAAATGGTGACAAAGCTGTCGGAATCGAAAAAGTGATGACCGTATTAGCAATCATTGGCACCATAATGCTCTTGATTACCTTCTTGACAACCAAAGAACGTGTAATTCCTAAACCTGAACAAAAATCAAGTATAAAAGAAGATTTGGGTGACCTGGTAAAAAACAGGCCTTGGATTATCATGCTGACCCTTACAACTTTAGTATTTATTACTCTGGCCTTGAAAGGCGGTTCCTATGTGTACTATTTTGAAAACTATGTAGATAAGGAGCAGTTGGCGCTTTTTATTCAGCCTATATTGGATTCGCTGACTCAAGCTGGATTAAATCATTTCGGGAATGACCCTGTGGCCGCTGGATTTGGATTATTCAATGCTGGCGGAATTATTTTTATGATTGTTGGTATTACGCTATCTAAAAATTTAGCTGATCGATATGGCAAGCGAAATGTATTTGGTATATTCCTCTTCATCTCAACTTTATTTATCCTGGCTTTTTATTTCATTCCAGCGGATAAGATCTCCCTTATATTTTTATCACAGATTCTGCATGGATTTTTCTATGGAATAACAATTCCGCTTCTATGGGCAATGATAGCTGATGTTGCTGATTTTTCCGAATGGCTCAATAACCGCCGTGCAACAGCCATAATATTTTCAGCTATGATGGTTGGATTAAAAACAGGACTAAGTATAGGTGGTTCATTGACAACTTTATTTTTGGGATATTTTCATTATGTCCCTAATTCCTTAAAGCAGGCAGATGTGACTATAGACGGCATCAGATTGCTGGTTAGTATTTTTCCTGCAATTCCATTTTTAGCAGGATGCGGTTTATTGTTTTTCTACAAGATTGATAAAAAAATGGAAATTCAAATCGAAAATGACTTAAAAGAAAGAAGAAATTAATTTAAAAACATAAAATAGAATATGCCTGAAGATAATATTAAACAAATTAATTTTGAGGAGATTAATAAAACAGCCATTTCACAGCCTTTAGTTTCACACATGTACACTGCTGATCCATCGGCGCATGTGTTTGAAGGCAAAATATATATTTATCCTTCACATGATATTGATGCTGGTATTCCCTTTAATGATAATGGAGATCATTTTGGGATGGAAGATTATCATGTGTTTTCAATGGAGAATATAACATCGGAAACAGTTGATAACGGTATTGCCTTGCATGTAAACGATGTTCCGTGGGCCGAAAAACAAATGTGGGCTCCAGATGCAGCTTACAAAAATGGAAAGTATTATTTATATTTTCCGGCAAAACGTTCCAATGGTATTTTTCAGATTGGAGTTGCTGTCAGCGAGTCACCTGTGGGACCATTTGTTGCCGAAAAAGAAGCCATTAAAGGAAGCTACAGTATAGATCCTGCAGTTTTTGAGGACGAAGATGGAAAACATTATATTTATTTTGGAGGAATCTGGGGCGGACAGCTTCAAAAGTACAGAAACAATAAATATGATAAGAGTCACGAAGAACCCAGCGCCAGGGACCATGCGCTAGGCCCTATTGTTGCTAGACTCAGGGATGATATGCTGGAGTTTGACGAGGAGCCGAAAGAAATCCAGATTCTGGATGAACATGGAGAATTATTGCTGGCAGGAGACAATGACCGCCGTTTTTTCGAAGCTTCATGGGTTCATAAATACAACGATAAATATTATTTTTCATACTCAACTGGGGATACTCACTTTATTTGTTATGCAATTGGAGACAATCCTTATGGACCATTTGTTTACCAAGGCCGAATACTGAATCCTGTCGTAGGCTGGACTTCACACCATTCGATATGCAAAGTTAACGAGGAGTGGTATTTATTTTACCATGATTCGAGCCTGTCAAAAGGAGTTACTCATTTGCGAAGCATGAAGGTAACTAAATTAGAATATTCGGCTGATGGTTCAATTGCTGTAATTGATCCTTATAACAAAATAGATTAACCGCTGTCTGCTGAAAAAAAAACATTTAATTGAATTCAATGAATAATAAAGAAAAATAAGATAGTTGTTGAGATAAATTCCAGCTTATAAAAGCGATACCATATTTAACCTCTAATAAATAAATTTTCACAATGAAAAAAGGAGACAAAAATGAGAGAAATGGCATCAAGCATTATAGCCCATATAGATTAGAAGTTGATTGTGTGATTTTTAATCTTGACAAGAACGGCCTCAAAATCCTGCTTGTTAAACATACAGATAATGAAGGTGTTGCTAATTGGAGGCTTGCCAATGATTGCATCAAAAAAGGGGAAACAATAACAAGCACAGCTCATACCATTTTAAAAAGGCACACAGGCTCCAGCCGATATTTTATTGATCAATTAAAAGCTTTTGGATATCCTTCTGTTTCATCATTACAGGAAAATATTTCAATTGCATATTATGGCCTCATAAAAAACGATCATACAGTTTTAGAAAGAGAGCAGACAAATACTGATATGAAATGGATTGACATTAATGAAATTGAAAATTTAAATGATAAGGACAAATTAATATTGGATTTCAGTTTAAGAGAATTAAGACGAAACATCTGTCAAAGTACAATCGGATTTAATTTATTGCCTGAAAAATTTACATTGCTTCAAGTGGTTCATTTATATGAAAAAATTTTAGGTATTGAAATCAACAAGTCCAATTTCCGGAGGAAGATACTTCAATTGGGATTGGTTCAGGATTTAGACGAAAAAGAAGAAAATGTGGCGCATCGTGCTGCCAAATTTTATACTTTAAAAATTCAGTCTCAGGAAATATGGTCTAATGGCGATTTTAATTTCATTTTTGATAAAAAAATAGCGTAAGCCAACACCTGGTTTTTGCATGATAAACAAGGGGTATTTTAAAATTGCTTAAAAAAATAAAATAGATTATAAATTATGTATTATATTGGATACGATATTGGCAGCTCTTCTGTAAAAGCAGCTTTGGTCGAAGCTTCTACAGGAAAAAAAATAATTGTTTTGAACGAGCCTCAAAACGAGATGGAGATTGTTTCCCTCAATCCTGATTGGGCAGAGCAGGATCCAGAGATATGGTGGCAGTATATCTGCACAGCTACAAAAAGAATAATTCGTGAAGCTAATATTGAAGCATACAGAATTCAGGGCATTGGAATTTCGTATCAAATGCATGGATTGGTAGTTGTTGATAATAATGGTAATCCGCTGCGCAATGCTATTATCTGGTGCGACAGCCGGGCAGTAGAAATTGGCAGCAAAGCCTTTGATGAACTAGGCCATGAAAAGTGCATGAATCAGTTGTTGAATTCTCCTGGGAATTTTACAGCTTCAAAACTAAAATGGGTCAAAGAGAATGAACCCGAAATTTACAGAGAAGTCTATAAATACATGCTTCCAGGTGATTATATCGCTTATAAGCTGACAAATGAAATTACGACAACAAAAAATGCTCTTTCCGAAGGGATGCTTTGGGATTATAAGGAAAATAAAGTTGCCAATTGGCTGCTGGATTATTATGGAATTGACCAGTCATTGACTCCACGCATTGTAGAAAACTTTGCAGACCAGGGATTGCTGAGCGAAAAAGCATCAAAAGAAACAGGGCTTCCTGTTGGTATTCCAGTAGTGTATAGAGCAGGCGACCAGCCAAATAATGCTTTGTCTTTGAATGTATTAAATGCTGGAGAAGTTGCTGCAACAGGAGGGACTTCTGGTGTTTTTTACGCTGTAACTGACGCTACAGTTGGAAATAGTACACGTGTAAATAATTTTGTGCATGTTAATTATGAAGAGAAAAAACCAAGGATTGGAAAATTATTGAATATAAATGGTGCAGGAATCCAATACAGATGGCTTCGTAATAATATGGGTGACGAAACTTATGAAACCATGAACCGTAAAGCTTCAAAAATTGCTGTAGGTTCAGATGGAGTAGTGGTAATCCCATTTGGAAATGGTGCAGAGCGTATGTTTGGCAATAAAAATATTGGAACTCATTTCCTGAATTTAAACTTAAACATTCATAACAGTGCACATTTATTCAGAGCTTCTTTAGAGGGAATTGCCTTTTCATTTGTGTATGGTATGGAATGCCTTAAAGATGATAATGCAGTTATAGATGTAATCAGGGCTGGAAACGATAATTTATTCCGCTCAGAAATTTTTTCAAATACTGTTGCAACGCTTATTGGTCACGAAATAGAAATTTACAATACAACAGGTGCGGTAGGTGCTGCTCGGGCAGTTGGACTAAAAGATGGTGATTATGATAAATTTGGTTCAAGCATAACGACCAATGATCATGTCATGACCTTTTTGCCACTGAAAAATAAAGAGCCTTATGAAAAGGCATATCAAAAATGGAAAAAAGAATTAGAAATAATATTAACAAATAAATAGTATAGAAATGATAGTTTTAGGAAATAAAGAGTACTATAAAGGTATCGGACAGATTAAATTTGAGGGAGCTGCATCAGATAATCCTTTGGCTTTTAAATATTACAATCCAGACCAGGTCGTAGCAGGAAAAACAATGCGTGAGCATTTTAAATTTGCCATTGCTTACTGGCATACATTCTGCGGTCAAGGGAGTGATCCTTTTGGACCAGGAACACAGCATTTTGCATGGGATCAGCCAGCAGATGCTATTGAAGCAGCAAAAGAAAAAGCAGATGCAGCATTCGAGTTTATTACTAAAATGGGCTTTGGTTATTACTGTTTTCATGATTATGACTTAGTTAGAGAAGGTGCAACTTTTGCAGAATCTGAAAGCAGGTTGGCAACAATAACAGATTATCTGAAAGAAAAACAGGCAGCTTCTGGAGTAAAATTGCTTTGGGGAACTGCAAACTGTTTTTCTAACCCCCGCTATATGAATGGGGCAGCAACAAATCCTGATTTCAATGTAGTTGCAAGAGCAGGAGGACAGGTCAAACTGGCTTTGGATGCTACCATTGCATTAGGAGGAGAAAATTATGTGTTCTGGGGAGGCCGCGAAGGATACATGACGCTGCTGAACACCGATATGGGAAGAGAATTGGATCACATGGGACAGTTTTTGGCACAGGCTAGAGATTACGCAAGAGCACAGGGATTCAAAGGAAATTTCTTTATTGAGCCAAAACCGATGGAGCCTTCAAAACATCAGTATGATTTTGATTGTGCCACTGCAATTGGATTTTTACGTCAATACGGTTTAGATAAAGATTTCAAAATGAACATCGAGGTAAATCATGCTACATTGGCACAGCACACTTTTCAGCATGAAATTGAAGTTGCAGCCAAAGCTGGGATGTTAGGCAGTTTAGATGCAAACAGGGGCGATTACCAAAATGGCTGGGATACAGACCAGTTCCCAAACAATATTCAGGAAACTACCGAAGCGATGCTTGTATTCCTCAAAGCAGGCGGTCTGCAGGGTGGCGGAATTAATTTTGATGCCAAAATCAGAAGAAATTCTACCGATATGGAAGATGTTTTCTTAGCTCACATCGGCGGAGCAGATACTTTTGCAAGAGCTTTATTGACTGCTGACAAGATTATTACTTCTTCTCCTTACGAAAGATTAAGAAAAGAAAGATACAGCTCTTTCGATTCAGGAAACGGAAAAGCTTTTGAAGAAGGAAAATTAGATCTTCAGGCTTTGTATAAAATTGCTCAGGAAAACGGAGAATTAAACCTGCAGAGCGGCAAACAGGAATTGTTCGAAAATATTATCAATCAGTATATTTAGAATTCATTGATTATTTGTTAGTAAGGAATAAAGGGCTGAAAATTAATCAGCCCTTTATTTGTTGCATAAAATTCCCTGATATTTTTATTAGGATTACCTTTCCGGCTTTATAATTTTTCTATTTTTATAGAAAAATACCTGCTATGAAGCTTTATTTCAAACTATGGCTGTTTTTATTATGTCTTGCTTTTTTTCAAAACAGCATTGCTCAAATAACAGCAAGTGATCTACAATTCTCTGATTCAGTCAATGATACAACATTCGTCAATCTGAAAGATTTCAGCAATGATTTTGTTTATGATATGAAATATGCTTCGGATGATAATTTTTTGAAATCCAAGGTCTATGATTGTGCCGAATGCTACTTGCGTTTTAAGACCGTCAAAGCACTCATTGCAGCCAATAAGAGATTTATGAAGAAAGGCTTTAAGATTAAACTCTTTGACTGTTATCGGCCGTTAGATATTCAAAAAAAAATGTGGGCAATTGTTCCCAATCCTGAATATGTTGCAAATCCTGCCAAAGGTTCCATTCATAATAGAGGAGGGGCTATAGATATAACGCTCGTAGATTTTAATGGAAAAGAACTGGATATGGGAACTTCTTTTGATTTTTTTGGAAAAGAAGCAAGCCATAATTTCCCTGATTTTTCTAAAGAGATTAAATTTAACAGAAATCTGCTGAAAAAAATTATGCTTAAAGAGCATTTTAATTCTTTTGATTCAGAATGGTGGCACTACAATTTGAGGGCTGGCCTAACTGATAAAGTATCCAATTTTAAATGGCAGTGTAAATAGCTCCTGCAGATAATTTTCTGCTGTTATTTTAAGATTGTTTTTTCAATTTATGAATTCTCTCTGTTAAAGAAATACAGATACTTAAAAAGGTTGACTTTTTTCCTTCATTTTATAAGTAGCTAAGGGGGTGTGTTTTATGTTATCGGTAAGATTTAACCTAAAAACATTAAAAAATGTTGCATTTCATCGACTAAATTGTTGTTTTATTGAATTCTATGTTATTTTTGCGTCACAAATCATTTATAGACAATGATTTAAAGAGTGACTGTTTATTGAGCCGCAAAAGCTATTAATTTATTTTTTTTATTTTGAAAAAATCGATTTATGTCCCCATTTATTTCAAAATAAAAATTACATAGAAATCGTTACATGAAAAGAATATTACAGAAATGCATTGCTCCAGAAAATGAATCTGGAATTACGTTTGTAGAGGTTATGGTTATCGGCGTATTAGTTCCTGCCGTTGTGCGGAATGTTAAAAAATATGTTATTAGCACTGATAAATAAAATGAGTAATCAAGTATAAAAAAAAACATTTTCAAATGTAGAGATATTCTCATTTGAAAATGTTTTTTTTATTTACAGCCGTTAGTAGCTTTATTCTACGCAGCCGATGTTTTTGATAAAATAAGTTTCGGGTTCATACACTTTCCCGTCCAATTCTGAAGTGAATTCTTTTTTAAATACATAATCTTCAGTATCTGTCAAATATTTTATCCGCATTAAAGTTACGGGTGATTTTTTCAGCTCGTCGAAATTTTCTTTGCCAAACATAAAGATTCCTGATTTTACTCTATTATCAAAACCTTTGTCATCGCGGATTAAAGTACCGCAGCTTTCTTTATCAATATGCAGTAAAGTGACTATTTTGCCATTTTGCAACTGCAGAAAAATTTTTGAATTTTTATCAAAACAGTTTGCTTTTACAAAATCTTTGCTTTTTTGAATAAACTGTACTGTCAAAGTAGGCAATCCATCAGTTAATGCAAGCGAATAAAAAATATAACTTGAATTTCCACCAAAGACTTTTTCACTTATTAAATATTCTTTTGTGGCTTTGTAAGTACCAATAGAATCGGTAACATCTGTAGCATATTCACAAGGTTTTTGAGCTAATAGCGATGAACTTAAGAAGGAGAATGCAAGGATCAGTATGTATTTCATTTTATTTTATTTTGGTGCAAATTAAAACAATTTTGCTGTTATTTTCATCAGTTGTAAAAAAACAATATAAATTTCCGCCTTCTTTTATTTTCCACTTTTTGCGGATGCTGTCAACAGAGTCAGAGAAGTTTCGGGTAGTGATATTTGCCTTTTGATTTTCCAGATGCTGTTTCATTTCATTCTTGCTGTAAGGAATACATTTTTCTATTTCGAAAATTCTCCCAGGAAACGGAATTAAATTATCCGAAGTATAAAGGTGTGAATGTTTTTGGAGCTTGTTCAATTCATAAAATTGTCCCACTTGATCAAATGCGCCCGACTTCATAATAGCACTATTGGGTTCATATAGATACTTTTGCGGTAAGCTGAAAATTGATTGCTGCAGATTGTCATCTAAATTAAATTCAAAAGTTTCGGTTTTTTCCTTTGCAATATTTACAGTTTTGATGTTGATAGATGCGCTATAACTTTTGTGCAATTCCCATAGCAGTTCTTTTACTTCATTGTCAACTGCAATTATATGAATGGTTTTAATATGATTCAGTTCACTGATACCAGCAGATATGTCAAGTATTGGAGCTGTTTTTATTAAAATAGAATTTGTTTTTTCAAAATAGAAATCTAAATTTTCGGGAACATTCGGCAAACAGTCTTTCAGCATAAAAACTTTGCCTTTTGTATCATTTCTTCTAGAAGGATCAATATAAATCCAGTCCCATTTTGTATTGATTTTTAATAATGTATCACGGCTGTCACCCGAATAGCACTGAATGTTGCCGTTGTTTAATTGCTTAAAGTTATGGTTAACAATCGATGATAGTTCGTCATTGATTTCGCAATGCACTACATTTTTTATTTTCTTGGAAAAATAGAAATCGTCAATACCAAAACCTCCTGTTAAATCAATCAGGTTTTCTCCAGAAACAATTGATGATTTGTATAATGCAGTTATTTCTGAGGAAGTCTGCTCGACCGAAATTCTGCTTGGATAAATTATATTTTGAGTAGAAAACCAAGTGGGCAGTTTATCTTTTGCTTTAGTTTTTGCTGCGATTTGGTTTAAAATGGAAATCCATTCAACAGATGGAAATGGATTTTTCTGGAGTGCTAATTTAGAAACAGAAACCCCAATATTGTAGTTTATAAATTCCTGTATTTTAGGCTCTAAAATTTCTAAGTTCAATTTATATGTTTTTTGTTAAATGTTGAATAAACTCATTATCTGGGAAAAATTCTTTGCAGATTACCTTCAAAATTGTGTAAAGCGGGATCGCAATTATCATTCCTAATATTCCAAATGAGAAACCTGCGATTAATATTACCAGAAATATTTCGAGTGGATGAGAGCTGACGCTTTTGGAAAAAATAATTGGTTGAGAAAAGTTATTGTCAATTAACTGTACAACCCAAAATCCAATCAGTACATATATGGTTGTAGGCAGTATTTCGGATTGGAAATCAGAACCCAAGTTACTTAGCATAGTTAAAACTGCAGCAAACACCGATGCAATTAATGGCCCTAGATAGGGGATAATATTTAAAACTGCACATAAAAAAGCAATTACTAATGCATTTGGTATCCCAAAAATAAATAAAACAATAGTATACAATATGAAAACAATAAATAACTGGATTAATAATCCGATAAAATATCTTGACAGCAATAGGTTTATTTTCTCTACAGAGTTTAAAATTTTTTCTTCGTGTGAGTCTGGGATTAATAATTTGGCACCTTCCAAAATAGCAGACCGGTCTTTAAGAAAGAAAAATGTAATAAACATAACAGATCCGAATCCCATCCCGAAACCGCTGATGGTTCCAATAACTGAATTTAAAAAATTAGGCACCGTATTAAAATTAATAAAAGATTTAAAGCTGTTTGGATTAAAAATCTTAGAAGCATCAATATGATGCTGTTCCAGAAAAGTGTTTATCTGCTGCATGAGCTGCAGGCTGTTTTTTTCTATTTCACTTGTGTTTAACAGAGACAAATTTTGACCTTGAGAAATTATCAATGGAATAAATAACATCATAAAAATCAATATGATTAAACAATAGATAGATAAAACTGCTATAGTGGCCATAGTGTGCTTGAATTTCAGCTTTTTCTCCAAAAAACCTAAAATTGGTGAGCCAATCAAAGTCAGAATCAATGAAACTAAGACATAAATTAATATATTCTGGATTTGATATAAAAAATAAAGTGCTATTGCTGCTAAAATCAGAATAGCAATAGCGCGGACTATACCATTTGCTATAATTCTGGTTGTAATCATACCGTTTTATTAGTTTATAAAGATAAAAAAACTCGCTAACAAGCAGCGAGTTTACAATTTTAAAATTAAAATAAATTATTGTCCGAATCCTGATCTTGCTCCACCAGCAACAAATAAGGCAGTCATTCTTGATTTTTGACCATTTGTAAACATAAACATTCCTCTATCATCAGTGTAGTCCATGTAGTTCATTGTCATTTCGTTATGAGCAGGAAGACATGTGCTTGCATACGGATAAGCTGGTACACCATAGTTTGATGTTTTTGCGACAGGTGTGTCTGCAACCAGATCGTCTCCGCAGGAAGCGTCACCCCAAATGTGTCTAAGGTTCATCCAGTGTCCCACTTCATGAGTTGCTGTTCTTCCTAAATTATAGGGATAGCTTCCTGAGCCTGATAGGCCAAAGTATTTGGAATCTATAACCACTCCATCGGTAGCCGAAGATCCGCCTGGAAACTGAGCATAGCCAAGTATCCCGCCACCAATGGTACAAACCCATAAGTTAAGATTTGTTGCTGGGGATGTAGGATTTAATCCTCCCTGTTTGGTTTTTTTCATAGCATCTCTTGTGCCCCATGAGGTTTTAGTTGTCGCTTTTCTATTAATCTGCACCAATTCAAAGGTTATGCCTACGTTTGCTGCTACAGTTGCGAACTCTGCCGGAGTACTTGAAAAGTCTGAATTTGTAGCGGTAAAATCTTTGTTCAATACATCAATCTGAGATTGTATTTGTGTGTCCGAAATGTTTTCAGCAGCAGTTTTATACAATACGTTGACAACTACTGGAATTACTACTTTTCCATTTACAAGCCTTCTCGTTAATAATGCATTTTTTGTAAAAGCTTCGATCTCATTCATGCGGATAATCAAGGTGGGATCGGCTTTTAATTGTTCTTCTAAAACTTCATGAGAAGCACATTTCCGTTGCGCCATGGCATTTGTTTCGGGCGCTGCAATTTCATTTTGTTCATTTTGACACGAAAATAGCATCAGTACAGCAGCAGCTGATAAAATTAATTTTTTCATAGTTGTGGTTTTTGTTATAAAAATGTTTGATTGGTTAATTATTTTACAATTTTATAACAATATTCTCCAATTAACAAGCGTATTTTTTACTGTTTTTTACGAATACGTTATTTTACAGGGTCTGTAATCAGTAAATTGGGTGAAATTACGTAGGTTTGTATTTGTTAAAACAACAGTTGGTTTACACTTCAAAACTCAAAAATTGATTTACCAATTAGAATACTATAATGGTTTTCAAATAAAAGTATAAGAAATGATTTGAAAAGCACTGTTAGTGTTAAATCAATTTGTGAAAATGTAGTTAATGATGTTGGCTCCCATTTTTAATGCTTTTTCACGAACTTCTATTGGGTCGTTATGAACTTCGGCATCTTCCCAGCCATCTCCTAAATCGCATTCGTATGTATATAGCAATACCAGTTTTTGTTTTATAAAAATTCCAAAAGCCTGTGGTCTCTTGCCATCATGTTCATGAATTTTGGGTAAGCCGTCAGCAAAAACAAATGGTTTTTGAAATATTGGATGATTTGATGGTATTTCAATCAAATTCTCGTTTGGAAATATCTTTTTTATTTCTTTACGAATGTATTGATCCATGCCATAATTGTCATCAATATGCAGAAAACCCCCAGCGAGTAAATATTTCCGAAGATTGCTTACATCAGCATCGCTAAATGCTACATTTCCATGTCCTGTCATGTGAACAAATGGATAAGAAAGCAGATCGGGACTGCTGGGTTCTACTGTTCTGGGCTTTGGTTTTATTTGGGTATTTATATTTGCATTGCAGTATTTTATTAAATTAGGCAATGAAGTTGGATTCGAATACCAATCTCCGCCACCATTGTATTTTAACAAAGCAATTTCTTGGGAGAAACAAGAGAATGAAATGAATAATAATGCAAAAAATGCTTTTTTCATACTGTAAATCTAAGCTTCGTTAGTAAAGACAACACTATGACAGGCCACTACGGCGGCAGTTTCGGTACGTAATCTTGTTTCGCCCAATGATACTGGTATATAGTTATTTTCAAGTGCCAGTGCGATTTCTTTCGTAGAAAAATCACCTTCAGGACCAATTAATATGGTGTAATCGGTGCTGGGTGAAACGGCTGATTTCAGCGATTTTTTATTAGTTTCTTCGCAGTGAGCAATTAGTAATGTTCCGTTCTGCTTAAGCTTGACAAATTCCTTCAGCGGAATTGCAGGGTTTAATTTAGGCAGAAACATTTGATTGCACTGTTTCATTGCCGAAAGAATAATTTTTTCAAACCGTTCAATATTGATTACTTTTCGTTCGGAGCGGTCACAAATAACTGGCGTAATTTCATGTATGCCAATTTCGGTTGCTTTTTCCAGAAACCATTCATAGCGGTCATTCATTTTTGTTGGAGCAACCGCAAGGTGCAATTTATATTTTGGGGCTTCAGTTTTTTCAATAGATATTATTTCAACAGTACATTTATTATCTGATGCTAAAGTGATTTCTGTCTTACATAATAATCCTTGGCCATTTGTAACAAATAAAATATCGCTGTCTTTTTTGCGTAAGACTTTAATAATATGTTTACTCTCTTCTTTGTCAAAAGAGAAAGCGGTGGTAGTTTCGTTTATGGATGGATTATAAAATAACTGCATAATTAAAATTGTATTCTTGCTTTTGAAACAACATCGGCAGTTTCAAATTCTTGAGATAAAAATTTTTGATAACCTACAATTCCAATCATTGCGGCATTATCGGTTGTGTATTCAAATTTGGGGATAAAAGTTTTCCAGCCGTATTTGGTTTCTGCTGCTTTCAGAGTATTTCGAATTCCTGAGTTGGCAGATACTCCGCCACCTATGGCAATTTGTTTAATACCAGTCTCTTTTACAGCCATTTTTAATTTATCCATTAAAATTTCGATAATTGTATGCTGAATGGATGCACAGATATCATTTATATTTTCATCTATAAAGGAAGGATTTTCAATTTTTTTCTTCTGAATAAAATATAAAATTGCTGTTTTCAGACCCGAAAAGCTGAAATCTAACCCAGGAACTTTTGGCTTAGTAAAAGGAAAAGCTTTTGGATTTCCCAATTGTGCATATTTATCAACCAGAGGCCCTCCAGGATAGGGGAGTCCCAATATTTTTGCACTTTTGTCAAAAGCTTCACCCACGGCATCATCTGTAGTTTCTCCTATAATTGTTAAGTCAAAAAAATCATCAACTCTTACAATCTGGGTATGTCCGCCGCTAATGGTTAATGCCAGGAAAGGAAACTCCGGTTTATCAAAACCTTCTTCATCTATAAAGTGAGCCAGAATATGAGCATGCATATGATTTACTGCTATTAATGGTATTCCTAATACTAATGCCATTGATTTTGCAAATGAGCTGCCAACCAAAAGGGATCCCATAAGTCCAGGGCCTTGTGTAAAGGCTATTGCAGATAATTGCTCTTTTTTAATATTTGCTTTGTTTAATGCAGCTTCAATTACAGGAACTATATTCTGCTGATGAGCTCGAGATGCAAGTTCAGGCACTACGCCCCCGTATTGATTATGTATTAACTGATTGGCCACAACATTTGATAATACTTTATCGTTACATAATACAGCAGCAGCAGTATCATCACATGAACTTTCTATTGCAAGTATAAAAACCTCAGGAATTTGCATATAAACAGATGAATTTTGAAGTATATTTGATGAATTACTATAAAAATAGTATTTTTACAGCTGTGCCAAAATTAAATATTTTTAGTTAAGATATTACCATTTCCAAGGGCAATTTATTTATTTGTACCAAAAAAACAAAAACAAGACGTATCAAAAAGATAAAAAAAATAGTATTCCGTACTTTCGTTGGACTAATATTACTTTTGCTAGTACTTTTTATAGCTCTTACTATGCCTTTTGTCCAAACAAAGATGGCTAGGTACTTCATGAAAAGCATAAATGAGGACTTCGGGATACACATGAATGTTGATGAAGTGCAGCTCACTGTTTTTGGTGGCGTAAAACTTAAAAAAGTTTTAATTATTGATCATCATAAAGATACATTGATTTATGTTAAAAGAATTAACACAACTGTGCTCGGTGCAAAAAAAATATTAGATGGTGATTTAATTTTTAGTGATATAGCACTGGATGGTGTTCTTTTTAATTTAAAAACCTACAAAAAAGAAAGAAAAACCAATCTCGATTATTTTGTAGATGCTTTTGGGACAAGCAAAACCCCTTCTAAGAAAAAATTTTTATTGACAGCTTCCAGTGTTGACTTATCAAATGGAAGGTTCATCTTGTCTGATGAAAATTATGAGACTCCAACATCGGTCGATTTTACGAGGCTGAAAATTTCGCTTACAAATTTCAAAGTTTATGGTCCGGAAATATATGCCAATATTCAGAAAATGTCATTTTTGGATCATAGAGGCGTGTATATTAAAAACTTAAAAGGGAATTACAGCTTCACACAGCAGCATATGATATTAGATAAAATGGAGTTAAAAACCGAAGAGTCTAGTATTAAAGGTTATGCCGCCTTGAATTATGAAATTGAAGATTTTTCAGACTTTGTAAACAAGGTAGAGTTTGATTTTAAATTTAAATCCGCAAAAATTGCGTCCAACGATATCCGCTGTTTTTATAATGAATTGGGAAGAAATAAAGTATTTAAGCTTAGAAGCCATATAACAGGACCTCTTAATAATTTAAAATTTTTGGATCTTAGCCTGAATGATAATAAAGGCACCCGTTTGATGGGTTTTATCAATTTTAAAAACCTTCTGGGAGATAAGGATCAGGAGTTCTATATGAATGGAAAATTTGATCATTTAAGTACTAATTACACTGATTTAGTAAAAATACTGCCCAATGTACTAGGCAAAAGACTGCCTGTAATTATAAAGAAATTTGGAAATGTTACGTTGGTGGGCAATACGCAGCTTACCACAACTTCAATACATGCAAACCTTGACGCTAAAACAGATTTAGGAAAAGTAACATCTAAATTTACAATTATAGATATGGATCAAAGCGACAAAGCTGCTTATAATGGCTATGTGGTTTTGAACGAATTTAATATTGGCAATCTTTTGGATAATAAAAATTTATCATTGGTAAGCTTAAATCTGGATGTTGATGGAAAAGGATTTTCCGAGAAGTATCTGGATACTTCATTGAAAGGTGATATATCTAAATTTGCCTATAATGGTTATAATTACAAGAACATAAAAGTAAATGGCAATTTTAAGCTGCCCTTATATAAAGGAGCGATAATTATTGATGATCCTAATTTGAAGATGAATTTTGATGGGCTGGTTAATTTAAGCAATAAAGAAAGCAAATATGATTTTCAGATAAAAGTTGATAATGCCGAATTGAATAAACTGCATTTTGTAAACGATACCATTTCTAAGTTTAACGGAGAGGCCATTGTTGATGTACAGGGAAATTCGATTGAAAACCTGCACGGGAATATTTATATTAATAATGCAACTTATTTAAATTCTAAAAACACTTATCAGTTTAATGATTTTAATTTAAACTCAAGCTTTGATGAGAGAAGAATCCGCACTATAAAAGTTACTGCTCCAGATATAACCAATGGTACAATTGTGGGGAATTTTAAATTTGTAGAATTGAATGGACTTATTGCAAATTCCCTAGGCAGCCTTTACACAAATTACAAGCCGGTAAAAGTAAAAAAAGGACAGTTTTTAAAGTTTAACTTCGAAGTTTACAATAAAATTGTCGAACTGTTTTTTCCTGAAATGGAGATCAGCGAAAATACAGTAGTAAAAGGGATTATTAATTCAGATAATAATGAATTTAAGTTCAATTTTAATTCGCCAACAATAACTGCATCAGATAATTCTTTTGACAACATCAGGGTTTCTATCGATAACAAAAATCCGCTTTATAATGCATATATCGAACTGGATAGCATTAAGACCAAGATGTATAAAATTAGAGATTTCAGCTTGATTAATGTCACATCAAAAGATACTTTGTTTTTCAGGACTGAATTTAAAGGAGGTACAAAAGGAAAGGATTATTTCAATCTTGATTTATACCATACTATCGATAAGAACAATAAAAACATTGTTGGTTTCAGTAAATCCGAGATCAAATTAAAAAACAGCCTTTGGTTTATAAACGAATCAAATTCCGCAAATAACCGAGTGATTTTTGATAAAAAATTAAGTGATTTTAAGCTAGATGATTTTATATTCTCTAATAAGGAACAGGAAATAAAGTTAAATGGAGAATTCAAGGGAAGCACATACAAGGATGTGAACCTGGAATTTAAGGATTTTGATATCAATGCGTTAACATCTGCTCAGGAAAGTTTTGATATCAATGGAAACTTAAATGGCAAAATTAACTTTAATCAAAACAAGCTTGTTTATAAGCCCACAGCTTCACTGGTTATTGATAACTTAAAGGTTAATAATTATGATCTGGGTGTGCTGAAATTTGATATAAAAGGAGATGAGAACCTCAAAAAATTCACTTTATATTCTACTATCGAAAACAATGATTTTGAATCTTTCAGTGCCGATGGAAATTTTGAAATTGTAAATAAAGAGACATTATTTGATTTAAATTTTAAATTTGACCGATTCAATCTGGCTACTCTGAGTTCCTTGGGAGGCGATGTTATTTCCAATATACGCGGAATGGTTTCTGGTAATGCGACCATTGGCGGTACTGTTAAAAAGCCTGATATCAATGGACGTCTTTTTGTTAGTGACGGTGGCTTGAGCATACCCTATCTAAATGTCGATTATGCTTTAAAAGACAGAACTATAATTGATCTGACTGATGAGAAATTTCTGTTTAGAAACAATACTTTAACCGATACTAAATTCAAGACCACCGGAACCTTGAATGGAGTAATAGAACACAAGAATTTTTCAGATTGGAAACTGGATTTGGCTATAGGCAGCAAAAGGCTTCTTGTGCTGGATACTCAAGACAGTGAAGACGCAGCTTATTTTGGTACTGCTTTTATTAATGGAAATGCAACAATAAAAGGACCTACAAGCGGATTAGTTATCAAGGTTGATGCAAAATCGGAAAAAGGATCCATTCTCAAAATACCAATTAATAATGCCGAGAGTGTCAGCGAAAACAGTTTCATTCATTTTATTACTCCGAAGGAAAAATTCAATCTGCAAAAAGGAATAGTCGAAAAAACAAGAAATTATAATGGATTGGAGCTGGAATTTGATTTAGAGATAACACCTAATGCTGAAGTTGAAGTTATTCTGGACAGAAACTCTGGACATGGAATGAAAGGAAGGGGAAATGGGACACTGTTGTTTAAAATAAACACGCTGGGCAATTTTAATATGTGGGGTGACTTTTTGCCGTATGATGGTACTTATAATTTCAAATATGGCGGTCTTATTGATAAAAAATTCAATGTCAAAAAAGGAGGATCTATCATTTGGGAAGGTAATCCTATGAGAGCACAGTTAAATCTGGAGGCAGTTTATAAAACATCTGCAAATCCTGCCTTGCTTCTTGAAAATTCGAGTGTCAATAAGAAAATTGATGTTGAAGTGGTTATCGGAATCCATGGTGATTTAGCTCATCCCGAACCAGATTTCATGATTGAGTTTCCAACTATTAAGAGTGTCATGAAATCAGAACTGGAAAGTGAATTGTCCGATAAAGATGTACGACAGACACAAGCATTATATTTATTGTCAACAGGCAGTTTTTTGAGTAAAGATGGGTCTAGCCAGGCAATGGCTTCCAGTTTGTATGAAACTGCTTCGAGCATGCTGGGAGATATTGTTCATTCATCAGACGAGAAGTTTGCAATGAATTTCAATGTTGTTTCGCCAGACAATAGGCCAAGTTCGCAAACCGATGGCAGATTTGAGGCAATTGTTTCATCAAAAGTAAACGAAAGAATTACTATAAATGGAAAGATTGGAGTTCCATTTGGAGGTGTACATGAATCTTCTGTGGTTGGTGATATTGATATTAAATATAGAATGAATGAAGATGGTACCTTCAATCTGCATTTTTTTAATAAAGAGAACGATATCAATTATATAGGACAGGATATTGGATATACGCAAGGCGTAGGAATTTCGTATGAAGTCGATTTTGATACTTTTAGTGAGCTGGTAGATAAGATGTTTAGCAGTAATAAGTTGAATAGGCTAAACAAGGAAAGCGTAAAAGAGGTGGATTCAGACTCTAATTTAAGCCCCGATTTTATAAATTTTACAAAACCAGCTCCTCCAAAAAAAGAAAAGCCCAAAGTTAATCAAGACGCAGTTCTTCCTGAAGAGGATTGATTTTTATTTAATATCTTGTTAGCAAAGAATAACATTTAAGAGTGGAAAAGTTTAATTTTTTCAAGGACTTTTTGTATATGGAATACTTATCTTACAGCAGGTTTTCAGGGTTTTAAAAGAGCAGATATTGCTGTTTTTTTTGCTTCCAGAAAACTTATCAACGAAAACGTTTGAATTTCAAATAATTTATTAAAATGTTAGAAAGCACCCCTAAAATATCTTTGATATTTGCTAAATTTACACTTTAATACTTAAAAAAATGTCAAAAACAATAAAAAAGATAGGTGTACTGACCTCTGGAGGAGACTCTCCAGGAATGAATGCAGCCATTCGTTCTGTTGTACGAACATGTGCTTTTCATGATATAGGATGTGTTGGTATTTATAGAGGCTATCAAGGAATGATTGAAGGGGACTTTAAAGAAATGGGACCCCGTAGTGTAAACAACATTGTAAACAAAGGAGGAACTATTTTAAAGTCGGCACGGTCAATGGATTTCAAAACTCCAGAAGGACGTGAAAAGGCCCACAAAAATCTTCTAAAAGCTGGCGTTGATGCTTTAGTTGTTATAGGCGGAGACGGTTCTTTTACTGGTGCTTTACTGTTTAATTCTGAGTACAATTTTCCGGTAATGGGAATTCCTGGAACTATTGACAATGATATATATGGGACAAGCCATACTTTAGGCTACGATACAGCTCTTAATACTGTTGTTGAAGTAATTGATAAAATTCGTGATACGGCAAGTTCACATAACAGACTGTTTCTGATAGAAGTTATGGGACGGGATGCTGGTCATATCGCATTAAATGCAGGAATTGGTGCTGGCGCCGAAGAAATTCTTATTCCAGAAGAAGATTTAGGACTGGATCGCTTATTAGATTCTTTGAGAAAAAGCAAGGCAGCAGGAAAATCATCAAGTATTGTAGTTATTTCGGAAGGTGATAAAATTGGTAAAACTGTTTTTGAATTAAAAGATTATGTTGAGTCCAATTTCCCTGAATATGATGTGCGTGTATCTGTATTAGGACATATGCAGCGTGGAGGCGCTCCATCATGTTTTGATAGAGTTTTAGCCAGCCGTTTGGGAGTAAAAGCTGTAGAATCTTTATTAGAAGGCGAATCTAACTATATGGTTGGTTTATTAGCTGATAAGATCGTACTTACTCCTTTAGAACAAGCGATTAAAGGAGATTCAGAAATCGATCAGGAATTACTCCGTGTATCAGATATTATGTCTATTTAAAAAAAAAGAAAGTAAAATAAAATAAAAATAATTTAAATTAAATACAATGTCAAAAGTAAAATTAGGAATAAACGGGTTTGGTAGAATTGGAAGAATTGTTTTCAGAGAATCTTTCAACAGAGATAATATTGAAGTAGTTGCAATCAACGATTTATTAGATGTTGATCACTTGGCTTATTTATTAAAATATGATTCAGTACACGGTCGTTTTGACGGAACTGTAGAAGTAAAAGAAGGAAAATTATACGTAAACGGTAAAAACATCCGTATCACTGCTGAAAGAAACCCAGCTGACTTAAAATGGAATGAAGTTGGTGTTGATGTAGTAGCTGAATGTACAGGTATTTTTACAACTATTGAAACTGCAAACGAGCACATCAAAGGTGGAGCTAAAAAAGTAATTATCTCAGCTCCTTCTGCTGATGCTCCAATGTTTGTAATGGGTGTTAACCACGAAACTGCAAAAGCTTCTGATTTAGTGGTTTCTAATGCATCTTGTACAACAAACTGCTTAGCTCCATTAGCTAAAGTAATTCATGATAATTTCGGAATTGTTGAAGCTTTAATGACAACAGTTCACGCTACAACTTCAACTCAAATGACAGCTGACGGACCTTCTAGAAAAGACTGGAGAGGTGGTCGTGCAGCTGCTATTAACATTATTCCTTCATCAACTGGAGCTGCAAAAGCTGTTGGAAAAGTTATCCCAGATTTGAATGGAAAATTAACAGGTATGGCTTTCCGTGTTCCTACTGCTGACGTTTCTACAGTAGATTTAACCGTAAAAGTAGCTAAAGAAACTTCATACGAAGAAATTATGGCTGTTTTGAAGAAAGCTTCTGAAAATGAGTTAAAAGGAATTTTAGGATATACTGAAGATGCTGTTGTTTCTCAGGATTTTATTTCTGACAAAAGAACTTCTATTGTTGATGCAACTGCAGGTATTGGATTGAATTCAACTTTCTTCAAATTAGTTTCTTGGTATGATAATGAGTATGGATATTCAAGTAAATTAATTGATTTGGCTGTACATATCACTTCATTAAAATAAAACACATAATTTTGAAAAATCCCATTAATTTATGTTAATGGGATTTTTGTTATTTTGTTTCTTTATAAGAATCTACAAAATTGATATAGAAACAAAAAATAATAACCAATAAACCAAATAATATGAAATTAATAGTTGACAGTGGTTCTACAAAAGCTGATTGGATTGCAATTGATGACAATGGAAAAGTTTTGTTTACTACACAAACACTAGGATTAAATCCTGAAATTCTTAACGGAGAAGAGATAGTTGAACGTTTGAATGACCGTTTTGATATATTACAAAATAAAAAAACAGCTACCCATTTATTTTTCTATGGAGCCGGCTGTGGTACTGAAAGAATGAAGATGATGCTTTCTGAAATTTTTAAGGACTATTTTTCAAATGCAATAGTAGTTGTGGAAGAAGATACATATGCTGCTGTTTTTGCTACTACTCCAAAAGGTGAAAAAGCTATTGTAGGTATTCTTGGTACTGGTTCAAATTGCAGTTATTTTGATGGTAAGGTTTTAGAACAAAGAGTACAGTCATTAGGTTACATTGTTATGGATGACTGCAGTGGTAACGTTTTTGGGAAAGAATTAATCAGAAAATACTACTTTAATAAAATGCCAAAAGAATTGGCTGAAGTATTTGAAAATGAATATGATTTAAGTCCAGATTATATTAAAAATAAACTATACAAAGAACCAAATCCAAATGCTTATCTTGCTACTTTTGCAAAATTTTTAATTCAAAATAAAGAGCACGCATTTTGCCGTAAGATAATTTTTAAAGCGATGAAATCATTCATTAAAAATTATATTATGCAATTTGAAAATTGCAGAGAGATACCAGTTAATTTTGTAGGTTCGATAGCTTTTTATCTAAAAGATGAATTAGCTGAAATCTTTGAAAAATACGAGCTTCAGCTAGGAACTGTTTTAAGGAGACCTATTGATGGATTAATTGCTTACCACGTAGCAAACAGTTAAGATATGGAGATAGCAATTATTGCCCATGACGGTAAAAAAGAGGATATCGTAAAATTTCTCATCAAAAATCGTGAACTGCTGAGTCAAGAAAAAATACAGTTTATAGCAACTGGTACAACTGGGGGCAGAGCAGAAGAAGCTGGTTTTAAAACCACAAGAATGCTCTCTGGTCCTCTTGGTGGCGATGCACAAATTGCTGGCAGAGTTGCTGAAGGTAAAACTCAAATGGTTTTATTCTTTAAAGATCCTCTTTCTAGCCACCCTCACGAAGCAGATGTTAACATGCTTATACGTGTTTGCGATGTACACAATATACCGTTAGCAACAAATGAAGCAACAGCACAATTGTTAATAAATGCTATAGCACAGCAATCATAGAAATTTCCACATTTACATTTTTTGGCAGACATGCCACTTGAACCGTTTCACGAGCTGGAGCGGTTTTTTCATTAAAATATGATCCGTAAACAGTATTGATTTTTCCAAAATCATTCATATCAGAAATAAAAATAGAAGTCTTTACAACATTTTCAAAAGTCATTCCTGCTGCTTCAAGAACTGCTTTCATGTTTTCCATTACTTGTTTAGTTTCAGATTCGATTGTATCTGTCACTAATTCCATTGTAGATGGATTTAATGCAATCTGTCCAGATGTATACAGAGTATTTCCCTTTAATACAGCTTGATTATAAGGCCCAATTGGTGCTGGAGCATTTTCAGTGTAAATTATTGTTTTCATGTTTATGAATTTAGAATAGTTTAAAATTAAAGATTACTTTCAGCAAGCGTGTGTACTTATATTGTGAATTGGGCTTAGAGGCTAGAAATTCTGATTTCTTTTTTCCCATTTAATATCACTAAGAATACCCGATTTAATTCCGATATAGAAATTCCATGTTGTGTTTGGACCAAATGGAACCCAGTTAAAATCCATTCTCCAGCTCATTAAATCTCTTTCAAAACGCAATTGGGTAAATGTAACCCCTTTTTGAACAAAATCATATCCAGTAGATACACCAGCTTTCCATTTTGGTGTTAAATCGGTGTTGGCTGAAATCATAATAGAATTTCCGGTTATTTTTTTCTCTCTATTATTGTTTCCATAAGTTAAGGAATAGGCAAATGTCATATCCCAAGGTAATTTCGATTTAAAAAATTCACTAACCACATCTTCAGTTTCGTCATCTTCGGTAAATTGGCTGTTTTTCCGATAACTGCCTGTATCTATATCCGAGCCAAATAAATCATCTTCCCGGCCACCATTTCTAGCTGCCTGAGAATCAGTTTTTTCTTTCTTCTCGCCTTTGCTGCTAAGTGAGTAATTCATTGTCAAATTGGCACTTGTCATTCTAAAAAGACTGCCGCCATTATTGATGTTGAAAGTATTGATTCGGGTACCAGAATTATCAATGGCATAAGGATCTAATGTTGTCCCAAAATTAGCGCTTAATTTATTGTTAAAAAACTGTGTTCCTCCACTGATTCTTACAGGTGCCCATGCTAGTGTTTTGGCGTCAACATTATAACTGGTTGAAAAGTTTAAGTTATTCAGCAGCATTATCTTCTTTGCTTCTGTTTTGGTAGTGTCTTTGTCAGTAACTTTTGCCTCAAAAGTGTTGCTTAAATTAAAACCAATAGAGTTCGAACTGTTTAGCCCAGGTGATCCATACATACCTCCTTCAAATCGGGTATAATCTTTTTGCATGGTTCCACTGCCATCAGTGGCGTAGGTATCATAGTATTTTTCGAAACTAGGCGTATAGCTGTGTGAAATTGCGGGTCTCATAACGTGCCTGATTGATTTTATTTTTTTATCGGCACCAAAATTAAATGTCCCATATATTGTTGTTCCAATACTCGTGGAAGAACTGTATGTTCTGTAAGCATCAAAACCATTTACATCTGTGGTAACCACTTTAGCTAATTGGTCGTCATAATGTTTTTCGATAGTTTTAAAATACCATACTTCATCATAGTTTAAAGATGTTGAGACACTAAAATATTTAAAGACTTTAAAGTTGGTACTTAAGGGAATAGAGTGCTGAAACCCAATATCAGCATCTTGAAACATTTCTGGCTTAAAAAACAATGAATCAGTTGTTATGAAGCTGTTTTTTCCGTTAAGATTGTATTGTAAATTGATGTTTTTGAAGAAGCCTTTTTTTGCTGCATCATTTTTAACAAAAGGATAAATACGGTCTACGCTAAATTGCAGCGTGGGCAGCGTCATATTTATTACTTTTGTATTCGTGTTTTGTGAGTGTGTTGCTGTAAGCGATATTCGGCTTTCTGGAATTGTATGAAATACAGTGCTGTAGGAAACAGATGAAGTCAGTGTATTGTTTAATGAAGATCCTACATTGACCTGATTGACGGTCTTCTTAAAATATTCACTGCTCCCTAAATTCACGGAGGCCGAAAATGTAGAATTTGGATTGGCTTTTGAATCTTGAGAATGTGACCATTGAATATTATATATTTTTGTTTTAGAATAATCAGGATATCCTCTTTCGCTAATAATATTATTTTCAAACCTGATATTGACATTGCCTTGAAAATTATATCTTTTTGCATACGATGATTGCATTCCTAAAGCATAACTTCCATTGGTATAATAATCTCCAATAACTGTCAAATTATAATGATCGCTCAGTGCAAAATAATATCCTCCATTTTGCAGCGAAAAACCTTTGGTGTTGGAATCATTGTAGGAAGGCAATATAATTCCAGAAACACTGGTTTCTTTTGATAATGGGAAATAGGCAAACGGCAGATATATTGGTGTTGGAACTCCTGCAATTACCATATAAGTGGAGCCAGTAACTATTTTTTTGTTTGGAATGAATTTTATTTTATTGGTCTGAAAATAATACTCTGGATTATCAACGTCTTTTGCTGTCGTAAATCTTGCTCCTTTAAGGAAATATACAGAATCATTTTCTTTTTTGGTAATAGCAGCTTTTACATTAAACTCGCCCTGATTTGTTCTGGAATTCCATATTAAAGCTTTTTTTGTCTTGAAATTGAAACGTATGGAATCGGGTTCAATAACATTGGATCCTTGCTTGAAATTTGGAAATTGGGTATAGTTGCCAAGCGAATCTTTAATTCGGCCAGCGTAGACTTCATTTTTTTCATAATCCATAACTATAATACCCGATTTTAATTCAACATCCTGGTAATATAGTTCGGCTTTATCGTATAAAGTGATGAGTTTTTTCTTTTGTTCGATTTTGGCATAGTCATCGGCTTTGTATTTAACCTGACCGTTTAGGAAAACTTTTTTAACTTTGATAGTGTCTAATTTGACAGTATCAGCTGTGGTTTCAGCAATTGGTTTTTTATTGACAGCGTTATCAGCGGGTTTCTTAACTTCTTGTTTATTAGGAGAAATAGCAGTCTGTTTCTTTTTTATATCTTGAGAATATAAATCAGAACAGCCTAATGACAGGAAAATTGATAGTAAAACGATATTAAATAAGTTTGTATGCAAAGGTTTAAATACTATTTTTGTAAAATGAAGACTCGAATATATTTGAGCCAAAATTACTATAATTTTCGGCAAAAATAATCAAAACATAAATTTATAATAGAACTCTTGTAATAAAATTAACTATTAGATGAATATATCAAAAAAAATAAAAATTGCATTCACATTTTTAATTGTGATGGTGATAGTTGATGGATATAGTCAATCCAATAATTTTAAAGTTACTTTAGATGCAGGTCATGGCGCTCATGATTTTGGAGCCAATTATAGCGGAAGAGTTGAAAAAAACATCGCATTGGCAATTGTGTTGAAGGTAGGCAGAATATTAGAATCATATCCAAAGATTGATGTTATTTACACCCGGAAAACTGACGTTTTTATTGATCTGGTAGAACGAGCCAATATTGCCAATAGAGCCGATTCCAATATTTTTGTTTCAATACATTTAAATGCCAATAAAAATACTGCAGCAGATGGTACTGAAACCTATGTTATGGGGATGAATAAGATTGCTTCTAATCTTGAAGCGGCCAAAAAGGAAAATGCAGTAATTACTATGGAGAAGGATTACAAGCAAAAATACGAAGGTTTTGATCCAAACTCGCCAGAAACAATGATTGGTATGACTCTTATGCAAGAGGAATATTTAGAAAACAGTATTTCATTAGCCAGCAAGGTCGAAGATGAATTTGCCAAATTAGGCAAAAAATTACGTCATGGAGGGGTAAAACAAGCACCTTTTATGGTTTTGCACAAAGCATATATGCCTAGAGTGCTGATTGAAACAGGATTTATTTCTAATCCTGCCGAAGGAGAATTATTAAATTCAGAAGAAGGCCAAAATGATATTGCCAAAGCTATTGCAAATGCAATTATCAGTTATAAATATGAGTATTTTGGGGATGGAGGAGCTGAAACCTACGGTGAAAAACCTTCTCAGATATTAAAAGAAAATCCTGTAAAAACTTCTGAAACTCCTGTAAAAAGCACTCCAGTTCCTGAAATTAATAAAGCCGTTATTAAAAAAGATACATTAGGCTCCATTTATAAAATTCAGCTTTCGGCAAGTAAAAAAAGAATCGCCTTAGAATCCAAAAATTTCAAAGGATTAAAAAATGTATCAGTTGTTTATGAAGATAATATTTATAAATACACTTACGGTGAAACAACTGATTATGAGGAAGCAAAGAACCAGCTGCAGGATGTAAAGTCCAAAGGATATGATTCTGCCTTTTTGATTGCGTTTAGGAATGGCAAAAAAATAAGCATTCAAGAAGCTATCAAATAATTTTAGATCGAATATTTTATATTAAATTTACCCATTAAAAGACAAAATTTTGAAAATTACAAGAGAAATAAAGACTGCAATTCTAGTTATAACATCAATATTATTGTTCATTTGGGGATACAGTTATTTAAAAGGCAAAGACCTTTTTAACAGTTATAAGTTTTTTTACGTTGAATATCAAAACGTGGAAGGACTTGCTCCATCAGCTCCCATAACTATAAACGGATTAATCATTGGCAAAGTAAAAGCTATAAACCTTACAGAAAAAGGTACTTTATTAGTCGAATTACAAATTAATACTGATTTTCCAATTTCAAAAACCAGTACTGCTGTAATTTATGATGCAAGCCTTATCGGAGGCAAACAGCTGGCTATTCATCCAAATTATGCTGATAAGAATATTGCTGAGAGTGGGGACTATTTAAAAGGCGCAACAGAACTGGGTCTAATGGATTCATTAGGGAATAAAGTCAGCCCTGCTATGGCAAAACTTGAAAAGCTGATGACAAGTGCCGATCAGTTAGTTGTGAGTTTCAATGAAGTTTTGGATGCCAAAGGCAAAGCAGATTTAAAGAAGAGCTTAGCTGAACTTAGTGCTACTATGGAACAGTTTCATAAAGCAGCTGCAAATGCAAATGTGATTTTAGAAGAAAATAAGGGACAGCTGAAAGGAGTTGTTTCTAATTTTAATAAAGTCTCGGATAATTTTGTTAAGATATCAGATTCATTAAACAAGGCAGATTTAGGCCTTGCTGTGAGAAACCTGAACACAACATTGGCTAAAGTTGACGGTATAATGAAAGGTATAGAGTCTGGTAAAGGTACAATGGGCAAATTAATGAAAGATGATGCCTTGTACGTAAATTTAGCTAAAACATCAAGAGAATTAGAGCTGCTTTTACAGGATGTGAGACTGAATCCAACCCGATATGTCAACGTATCTGTTTTTGGCAAGAAAAATAAACCCTACGTGGCTCCAAAAGATTCTATTACAAACGTAAAAAACTAATTTCATGAGTTATCTTAGCAGTATTTTATTTGCGGTTATATTGATTATTGGATTCGGTTATTTCTATTTGAATGTCAAAAAAATAATAAGGAATATTAATCTTGGCATTGATGTAGATCGTAAAGATAATGCAAAAGCAAGATGGCGAAATATGGCTATGATCGCTCTCGGGCAGTCAAAAATGGTAAAAAGACCCGTTGCCGGAATACTGCATATTATAGTGTATGCCGGTTTTATCATTATCAATATTGAATTGCTGGAAATCATTATTGACGGGTTATTTGGTACTCATAGAATATTTGCACCGCTTGGAGCAGTATATGACGTTTTAATCGGTTCTTTCGAAATTCTGGCCGTTTTAGTTTTAATTTCGGTTACCGTTTTTTTGATAAGAAGAAATATTATCAAGCTGAAAAGATTTATTCATTCGGATTTGAAAGGCTGGCCAAAAGGTGATGCTAATTACATTTTATATTTTGAAGTTACTTTAATGACTTTGTTTTTATTGATGAATGCTTCCGATCTGCATTTGCAGAATGTACCCGGAGGATTTTCACATTTTATAAAAGCAGGTTCTTTCCCAGTCAGCCAGTTTATAGCTCCAGTTTTTGATGGAATGTCAAACGAATTGGTGATGCTGCTGAATGAAGCGTTCTGGTGGTTGCATATTGTCGGTATTTTGGTTTTTATGAATTATTTATATTTTTCAAAACACCTTCATATTCTATTGGCTTTTCCGAATACTTATTTTGCCAATTTAAATCCTCAGGGAAAGTTTGATAATTTAGCTTCGGTAACGACAGAGGTAAAACTGATGATGGATCCTAATGCCGATCCATTTGCAGCAGCGCCGGTTTCGGAAAATGAAGTTCCAAGTAAATTTGGTGCCAGTGATGTACAGGATCTAAATTGGATTCAGTTATTGAATGCCTATACATGTACCGAATGTGGCCGCTGTACATCATCCTGTCCGGCAAATCAGACTGGTAAAAAATTGTCTCCGCGTAAAATCATGATGGATACAAGAGACAGGCTGGAAGAAGTTGGAAAAAATATCGATGCCAACAAAGGTGTTTTTGTGCCAGATAATAAAACACTATTGAACGATTATATTACTCCAGAGGAATTATGGGCTTGTACATCCTGCAATGCCTGTGTAGAGGAATGCCCGGTAAATATCAGTCCGCTTTCGATTATTATGGATATGAGACGTTATCTGGTAATGGAACAAAGTGCTGCTCCAATGCCTATCAATGCGATGATGAGCAATATTGAAAATAATGGCGCTCCTTGGCAGTACAGCCAGCAGGACCGTCTGAATTGGAAAAATGACTAAAATAGTTAATGGTTTGTTGTTTATAGTTTGTAGTTTTTGGTTTGACAAAAGATAAAACAAATATTTATAAAATTATAGAACAGGCCATGAACCATAAACCATAAACAAAATAACTTAACGTTATGTCAGAAAATTTAATAGTGCCAACAATGGCCGAGATGCTAGCCCAGGGAAAACAGCCGGAAGTTTTATTTTGGGTAGGTTGTGCAGGAAGTTTTGACGATAGAGCAAAGAAAATAACCAAAGCATTTGTGAAGATTCTGAATCGAGCAAATGTTTCTTTTGCAGTTCTTGGCACAGAAGAAAGCTGTACAGGAGATCCCGCAAAAAGAGCAGGAAATGAGTTTTTGTTTCAAATGCAGGCTATGATGAATATCGAAGTGCTGAATGCTTATGAAACTAAAAAAATTGTAACAGCATGTCCGCATTGTTTTAATACGTTAAAAAATGAATATCCGGAATTAGGCGGACATTATGAAGTAGTACACCATACCGAATTCCTTAAATCATTATTAGATGCCGGCCGATTAACGATTGAAGGAGGACAGTTTAAAGGAAAAAGGATTGCTTTTCATGATCCTTGTTATTTAGGCAGAGCCAATAATGTATATGAAGCACCAAGAGATTTAATCCAAAAACTGGATGCTGAATTAGTCGAAATGAAGCGGTCAAAAGCAAATGGGCTGTGCTGTGGTGCCGGCGGAGCGCAAATGTTTAAAGACGCTGAACCCGGAAGTAAGGAAATCAATATAGAAAGAACAGAAGATGCTTTGGAAACAAAACCAAATATCATAGCTGCCGGCTGTCCTTTCTGCAATACCATGCTCACAGACGGCGTTAAAAATAAAGAGAGAGAAAATGACGTTAAAGTAATGGACATCGCTGAGTTAATTGCAAATGCTCAGGATCTGTAAAAGTTTAATTGTTTAAGAGTTTGATGTTTAATGGTTTGAAAAAAAGAATGTTAAACTATTTTAAACAATCCTTAAATAACTTTAAACTTTTCTCAGTCTAAACCTAAAATTATAAATCTGCAGTCTAAAATCTGCATTCTAAAATCATAAATACAATGTACGTTCCTTTTGAAAATTTACCTGGAGAATCTAAAATTTGGATCTATCAATCGAATAGAAAATTTTCGGATGCTGAGTTTTCCGAAATTGAAACTGACCTGCAGTCTTTTCTTAACGAATGGGCAGCACACGGTACTAGTCTTGAATCTTCTTATCTGTTAAAATACAATCGTTTTATAATTTTGGCTGTAAATCAGGAAGTACAGGCGGCTACGGGCTGTTCTATTGATTCCTCGGTAGAGTTTATTCAAGGCCTTGAAAAAAAATACAATGTAGATTTATTGGATAAAATGAATGTAACTTTCAAGCTGGGTGAGCATATTGCATATAAGCCATTAATTGATTTCAAGAAAATGGTGAAAGACAAAGCAGTTACCGAAAACACAATTGTTTTCAATAATCTGGTTAACAATATTGAAGAGTTCAATGAATCTTGGGAAGTACCTGCATTAGATAGCTGGCATAGCCGTTTTTTTTAAGTCAAAAAAAAGAAAAATGCCTAAATTAATTTATCTTTTTATTCTCCTATTCTTTTTTTCGATTTCCAATGCCCAAAATCCGGATATTGATCTTTTAGAAAAAATCAATCTCAATAGAAATACTAATTTAGATCCTCTTATGAAAGGAGTTACCAATAGTGCTTTCCCAATAAGCATTGGAACTCCAGTTATTATTTATGCTGTCGGATTGATAGAAAAAGACAGTATAACAAAGAAAAAAGCAATCTTCATTGGTGAAACATTGGCCGTTTCAGCATTTATAACTTATGCTTTAAAAAATTCTATAAAAAAAGACAGGCCTTACGAGACTTATCCTCAAATAGATAATGTTGTTGAGGAGTCCAGTTATTCATTTCCTTCGGGACATACATCATCAGCTTTTGCCACGGCAACATCCTTAAGCATGGCCTATCCCAAATGGTATGTAATAGCTCCATCTTTTGTTTGGGCTGGTGCTGTAGGATATTCGCGCATGCATCTGGGCGTTCACTATCCTTCAGATGTATTAGCGGGAGCCCTGATAGGGAGTGGTTCTGCTTTTTTGTGTTATAAACTCAATAAGTGGATTAACAAAAAGCGAGCTCCGCATCAAAAAAAGCTCTGGGAATAATTGCAAAAACACACCTTGCTAAAGGCATCGCAGATGTAATTATTTTTTGATCAGCATTTTTTGCATATCTTAAAAATGTTAAAATTTAACTTTTTTTTCATAATAAACGCTCCTAATCTCCTTACTTTCGTTACACTTTAAAATTATATTTCAAATTGGCATAAAATCGATTTAAAGCAGAATCAAATAGAGTGCACAAAGAAATATGATTAATAAAAACATCCATAAAAAATATATGAAAATAGCAATTGTTTGTTATCCTACTTTTGGCGGAAGTGGAGTAGTTGCAACAGAATTAGGTTTGGAACTGGCTAGAAGAGGACACGAAATACATTTTATAACGTACAGCCAGCCTGTGCGTTTGGCATTATTGAATCCTAATGTGCATTATCACGAAGTAATCGTTCCAGAATATCCTCTTTTTCATTTTCAGCCGTATGAGCTGGCTTTGTCCAGCAAATTGGTTGATATGGTTAAATTGTATAAAATTGAGCTTTTGCATGTACATTATGCTATCCCGCATGCATATGCAGGTTACATGGCAAAACAGATGCTGAAAGACGAAGGGATTGATATTCCTATGGTTACAACATTGCACGGAACCGATATTACTTTGGTTGGGAATCATCCATTCTATAAACCAGCAGTTACTTTCAGTATCAACAAATCTGATTATGTGACCTCGGTTTCTCAAAGCCTGAAAGATGATACATTAAAATTATTTAATATAAAAAATGAGATTCAGGTAATACCTAATTTTATTGAATTAAATAAGAGTGAGTATGATCCTGCAATTCCTTGCAGCCGTTCAGTAATGGCCAATGCTGATGAAAGAATAATTACACATATCAGTAATTTTAGAAAAGTAAAGAGAATTCCGGATATTATTAAAATATTTTATAAAATTCAAAAAGAAATCCCAGCCAAATTAATGATGGTAGGTGATGGTCCCGAAAAAGAGAAAGCTGAAAGAATGTGCAGGAAATATGGTATTCAGGACAGGGTAATATTCTTTGGAAACAGTAATGAAATTGACCGGATTTTATATCTGACTGACTTATTTCTTCTGCCTTCTGAGACCGAAAGCTTTGGCTTGGCTGCTCTTGAGGCTATGGCTTGCGGTGTACCAGTAATATCAAGTAATTCTGGGGGATTGCCAGAAGTTAATAGTGATGGTGTTTCTGGTTATTTAAGCAATGTTGGAAATGTAAATGAGATGGCTCAAAATGCTTTAAAAATTTTAAAAGAAGAAAGTGTTCTAAAGGAATTCAAAAAGAATGCATTGCATGTTGCTGAACAATTCGATATCAAGAATATTCTGCCTATTTATGAAGCTCTATATCAAAAGGCGATTAATAAGTATAAATAATTGATTAAGGTTTCGTTATAAAAGAATCCGCCCTGATTTTAAAAACCGGGGTGGTTTTTTTGTATAATTCTGCGTCTTATTGTATTTATCTGTGGGAGAATTGATGTATAAAGCATTATTTGTTAATTTAAGACATAATTGTCGCCTGCTTTAAAAATTAGTGATTTTGTAAAGATTTTATATGTGCTTTGTGCAAAATATTACTAATTTATAATTTTTAGTTTAATTCATAAAACTTACATTTGCCTAAAATTTTATACAATGGCAGGAAATAGCTACGGAACACTATATAGAGTAACCACTTTTGGCGAATCACATGGAGAAGCATTAGGAGGCATTATTGATGGCTGTCCATCTGGAATCCAGCTGGATCTGGATGCAATTCAGTTCGAAATGTCCAGAAGAAAACCTGGTCAATCGGCAATAGTTACACAGCGTAAAGAACCAGATGATGTACAGTTTTTATCTGGAATTTTTGAGGGTAAAACTACTGGAACACCAATTGGTTTTATAATCCCAAATACCAATCAGAAATCAGACGATTATTCGCATATTAAAGATAATTACAGGCCAAGTCATGCTGATTATGTGTATGATAAAAAATACGGTTTCCGTGATTACAGAGGCGGTGGAAGAAGTTCTGCCCGCGAAACGGCAAGCAGAGTGGTAGCTGGTGCTATTGCAAAGCAGATGCTGCCTGATATTAAGTTCAATGCTTATGTTTCTTCTGTAGGACCAATTTTTTTAAATAAAGAATATCACGAATTGGATTTTTCTAAAATTGAAAATAATCCGGTTCGCTGTCCAGACGAAGAATCGGCTGCTGCTATGGAAGAATATATCCGCCAGATCCGTAAAGAAGGAGATACTGTTGGAGGAACTGTTACCTGCGTGATTCAAAATGTGCCTATCGGTCTTGGCGAGCCAGTATTTGATAAACTGCATGCCGAATTAGGCAAAGCAATGCTTTCTATAAATGCCGTGAAAGGTTTTGAATTTGGAAGCGGTTTTGAAGGTGTTAAAATGAAAGGGAGCGAGCATAACGATTTATACAATCCAGACGGAACTACTAAAACCAATCGTTCTGGCGGCATCCAAGGCGGGATAAGCAATGGTATGGATATTTATTTTAAAGTAGCTTTCAAGCCCGTAGCAACGATAATGCAAAAACAGGATTCATTAGATAACAAAGGAAATATTACGGAGATGACCGGTAAAGGGCGTCACGATCCTTGTGTTGTTCCCCGTGCAGTACCAATTGTAGAAGCTATGGCAGCAATGGTTATAGCAGATTTTTTTCTTTTAAATAAAACGTACTTGTAATTCAAGAATTATATAGAGTTTTATTTATAAAGAAGAAAAAAAATATTCAGTATTTTGACGAGCTAAATATTGAAAATCAACCCTGAATTTAATTAAATGAATACGCCTGAAACAAAAAAAACATCATTTTTTAAAGGATTAACTGGTCAAATACTTATCGCAATGCTCATTGGAGCTGTGCTGGGGATTATAATTCACAACTCAGCCACGGCAGAAACCGCACAGGAATTTAGCACCAAAATAAAAATGCTGGCTACAATTTTCATCAGGTTAGTACAAATGATTATTGCTCCGTTAGTTTTTACCACTCTGGTTGTTGGAATTGCAAAATTGGGAGATATAAAAGCAGTTGGACGGATTGGAGGAAAAGCTTTGGGATGGTTTTTTACGGCATCATTTTTTTCATTGTTAATAGGAATGCTCTATGTTAATTTACTCCAGCCGGGTGTTGGTTTAAATTTATCCAATGTTGATTTGGCAAGCGTTTCGGATGTAACGGCAAAAACACAAAGCTTATCTTTTGAAAATTTCATAGAACATATTGTGCCAAAAAGTCTTTTTGAAGCCTTAGCGACCAATGAAATTTTACAGATTGTAATTTTTTCTATCTTTTTTGGATTAGCGGCAGCTTCAATGGGAGAGCAGTCGAAACCTGTAATCGATTTTTTAGATAGATCATCCCATATCGTATTGAAAATGGTAAATTACGTAATGAAATTTGCGCCTATAGGAGTTTTTGGAGCAATTGCAGGAGTTTTTGCTGTCAGGGATTTCCAGGAATTAGCAATAACTTACTTTAAATTTTTCGGTTCTTTTCTAATTGGAATAAGTACATTATGGATTGTACTCATTGTTATCGGATTTATTTTTCTGGGAAGCAGAATGAAAATCTTATTGAAACATATAATAGGACCGCTGATTATTGCTTTTGGAACTACAAGCTCTGAAGCAGTTTTTCCTAAGCTAACAGAGGAATTAGAACGATTTGGAGTAAAAGACAAGATCGTTTCTTTTATGCTGCCCTTAGGTTATTCATTTAACCTTGATGGAAGCATGATGTACATGACTTTTGCAGGTATTTTTATTGCTCAAGCCTATGGAATTCATCTAGACTATCCTACACAATTTACGATGCTTTTTGTTTTGATGTTAACAAGCAAAGGGATTGCTGGTGTTCCGCGGGCAAGTTTAGTGGTTGTGGCAGCAACATGTGGCATGTTTAAAATCCCTATTGAAGGAATTGCGTTAATATTGCCTATTGATCATTTTTGCGATATGTTCAGAAGCGCTACGAACGTTTTGGGAAATGCATTGGCAACATCTGTAATAGGAAAATGGGAAGATGAATAAACGGATGAATATTTCCAGCCTATTTTGATTTAAAATCTAAATACAAAAATTATAAAAAGCAGCCCATTTCATAATGTGCTGTTTTTTAATTTATAAACTAATGATTATTCTAAAATATTCTCAACTTAAGGCTAATAAATTTTATATTTTAATGTATATTTGAAAAAAAACTTCTATTATGCCCCTAATAAGGATAGTTTTAATAATTGCTTTGTGGTTTAATATTTTTGGGATTGCAATTGGGCAAACGATATCTCCTAAAAAAGAAATTTCCAAATTAATTTCATCTGCAATTAAGCATAGAGAAGCTGGAGATTTTGAAAAATCACTATTGATTTCAAGGATAGCTTTGCGCAAGGCAATATTATGTAAAGACAATGTCCTTATTGCTAAAAATTATAATAATGTAGCGGCAAATTTTAATGCTCTTGCAGAATTTGACAAAGCCATTTTTTACTACAAAAAAGCTTTGAATTATGCCAATCTGACTCAAGACGATACAATTAAGCAAAGGGTTAATAATAACCTTGGAAATATGTATTGTTTTGAAAAAAAGAAATACGACATTGGGATTCTCCACTATAAAAAAGCTATTGAATACGGTAAAAAAATTTCCGATTCTTCTCAATTGGCTTTTACAACACTCAATCTCACCTGGGCACTTTTTGATATTGGGAATTTTAAAGAGGGGGAGGAGGGCTTAAAGCATATTAATGCATATTATGACAGACATAGAAGTGATCTTACTGTTGTAGTGCTGAAAATGCTTAACGGCATGTATTATAATTTTAAAAATGATGATTTAAAAGCAGGCTTGTACTTTAATGAAGCAATTCGGCTAGGTGAAAAGTTAAATGAAAAATCAGATTTATCATATGCACATTTAGAATACTCCAAGCTTTTGTTAAAATTAAAAGATTATAAAAAGGCTTATGAGCATTTAGATGCATATACGCGCCTCAATGAAGATATTTATGCTGAAGAAAAGTTAGAAAAAGCGAATGTTGAAGGAATTAATTTTCAGCTGGATGAGTATAAGAGGACTATTGATAAGATAGAAAATGAAAAAGATCTTCAGTTTCAGAGCTTAAAAAAATCAAGAATTATTGTTTTACTTTTCATAATAGCCATATTTGTCTTACTGCTTTTTTTAAATTCCTTAATTAAGAATAATAAATTCAGATTGCAGTCCAATGCAGATTTATTGCTTGCTAATGAAGAGCTGATTATTGCTAATAAAAAAGCTGAAGAATCTGCCTTGTTAAAAACACAATTTGTCTCTACAATAAGCCATGAGCTGCGGACTCCCTTGTATGGAGTAGTAGGTATTGCTGATTTATTGCTGGAAGAACACAAAGAACTGGCTAAAAGCCCGCACTTAAACTCTTTGAAATTTTCGGCACGTTATTTATTATCATTAGTAAATGATATTCTGCAGATTAATAAAATCGAGGAAAATAAAATTGTTTTGGATAAAATGATTTTTAACTTAAGTGATGAATGTCATATGATAAAAAATTCACTATCCTTCATTGCAAAAAAAAACAATAATAATATATTTATTGATATAGACCCTTTGATTCCCGAGAGTTTAATTGGTGATAAACTTCGATTTGCCCAAATTTTGATGAATCTGGTCAGCAATGCTTTAAAATTTACAAAAAATGGCAAGATTGAAATAATAGCTAAACAACTTAGAGTTCAAGATGCTATTCATTCTATAGAGATTAAGATAAAAGATGACGGAATAGGTATTGCTTCTTTAGATCAGAATAAAATTTTTGATAAATTTGTCCAAGTAGGCCGCAAAGAACTGGATTATCAGGGTACTGGGCTGGGACTCTCTATAGTGAAAAGATTGTTAGAGCTTTTTGGCAGTGATATTACTGTTGAAAGCGAATTAGGAATGGGTACAGTGTTTACATTTTGTATTGATTTTGAATATAATTCTATGAAAAATAATGAAATTATAAGTAACATACAGGTCGATTTGACCTCTAATCAAATGTTTAAAGTGCTTGTTGTCGAGGATAATCACATCAATCAGATGATAACGAGGAAAACTATCGAAAGAAACAACTATTCCTGCAAAGTAGTTGATGATGGTTTTAAAGCTTTAGAAATTCTGGAAAAAGAAGAGTTTGATATTATCTTGATGGATATCAATATGCCTTTGATGAACGGATTTGAAACTTCGAAAAGAATCAGATTAATGGATATTCAGACTCCTATTGTTGCATTGACAGCTTTTGATAAAAACGAAATAACAGATGAGGCGATAATGGCAGGAATCAATGATATTATTGTGAAGCCATTTGAATCTGTTCAATTATTTAAAGTATTGAACAGCCTTATTATGAAATCCAAAAGCCTTGTCTGATAATTAATGTATTGACTATAAAAAAAGCATCTTTAATTTTTTTAAAGATGCTTTTTAAATTATTATCACAAGGTTTTAACTATCTAGTACCATCGCTTTTTATTTTGCTTTGACGCATTCGATTTTCTGGATTTGTGAGCGCCTCCGCTTCTGTTTGAATTTTTAGGAGGATTGTTATCTGAAGCAGGATTTCCAGAATGCCAAGGGTATGGGTGATTATCTATGGTGTTAACATTTACTTTTATAAGCTTTTGGATGTCTTTCCAATAATCTTTTTCGTCTTTGCTGCAAAAAGAAATTGCTATTCCGCCATTTCCAGCACGGCCAGTCCTTCCTATACGATGAACATACGTTTCGGGTATATTGGGCAAGTCAAAATTAATGACAAAAGGCAGCTGATCAATATCAATACCTCGGGCAGCAATATCTGTTGCTACCAGCACTCCAACTTCTTTGTTTTTAAATGCATCTAAAACACGTTGTCTTGCGTTTTGTGATTTATCACCATGAATAGCCTCGGCAGGAATATCTTTCTTTCTTAATGCTTTTACCACATTGTCTGCGCCATGTTTTGTTCTGGAAAAAACAAGTACATTAGATAAATTTTCATTTTTTATCAGATGGTAAAGGAGGTTTCTTTTTTCTGTTTTTTCAACAAAATAAATACGCTGTTCCACATTTTCTGCGGTAGACGAAACTGGTGATACTGTTACGGTTTCAGGATCTGTCAGAAACATTTCGGCCAATTCTCTTATAGCTATTGGCATGGTTGCCGAAAAGAAAAGAGTCTGTCTGTTTTTTGGCGTGAGCTTTACAATTTTTTTTACATCATTTACAAAACCCATATCCAGCATCTGATCTGCTTCATCTAACACGAGTGTATGCAAATGATTCAAATCTATAAAACCTTGCTTGTGCAGGTCTAATAAACGTCCTGGGGTTGCTATAACAATGTCTACTCCGTTTTTTAAGGCGTCTACCTGAGGATTTTGAGATACACCGCCAAAAAGCGTTAATTGCGTCAGATTAGTGTATTTTCCATAAGTGTCAAAACTCTGCCCAATTTGAACAGCTAATTCTCTTGTAGGAGTGACTACAAGTGCCCGGATTACTTTTGCTTTTTTGGATGAGCCTACTATACGATGCAGCTGATGTATAATTGGAATGGCAAATGCTGCTGTTTTTCCTGTTCCGGTTTGAGCACAGCCTATCAGATCTCTTCCAGCCAAAACTACTGGTATGGATTGCTCCTGAATAGGTGTTGCTTGTGTATAGCCTTCTTCAAATACGGCTTTTTGTATACTTTTTGAAAGTGATAAATCTTCGAATAACATATTTTTGATATTAAATATCCTGTATTTAGTACATAGATAAGGTCGCAAAGATAGTGTTATTATTTTGGATGAAAATTTTTTTGCTTTTAAGATGTAATTTTCTGTAATTTATGCTTCAACCGAATTATTTGATTTCATAAAGTCGGTTACCAAATAGCCAATAAGCTTGCCAATTAAATGGTTGTTTTTATCTTCTCCTAAATCTGGTGCACCTTCGCAGATATGCAAATAAGCAGCATTTTTATTTTTTGCGAAAAAAGAAACAAATTGACGAAGCTCTTCAATTGAAAAACCGCTCAAAGTCATTGCGCTGCTTGCTATATTTGGTATAGCGTCCAGATCGATTTCAATGCCAAATGGGTCATTCTTAATAAAGTCTAAAGCTGCAGTCATTTCTTCAGAAAAGATTTTCTCCTTTCGGATATTGACACTGTCGTAGGTATTGTATCGAACTCTGTCTTCAATTTTCTTTATGATATCTAAAACATTTTTGGAAGTGTAGTTTTCATGCAAGCCAAAAATGAAATATTTTTTTAAAAAACCTTCTTCAAAAGCATATGAGAAACCATTGCCGCTATGCCGTCCTTCTAATATTCTAAAATCGGAATGGGCATCAAAATTAACAGCATTTATTGCTTTTCCTTTAGCCAGAGCGGCTCCTTTTATATTGCCATATGAATTATTATGGCCACCGCCAATTATTATTGGAATTTTGCCTGATTGAATGATTTTGCAGATAATATGGGAAACTTCTTTGTCAATTTTTTCTACTAATTGGCTTAATTTAGATCTGTCATCAATGTCATTAAAGTCAAGATTTTCGACTTCTTTCATTTCCTGCTGCAGATTCAGGTGCCCCAGAATAATAATCTGATTGCCTTTTGAGAATCGGTTATGCTGGATATTAGCAATACTTTGTATTGCACTCTGCCATGCAGATGCGGCTCCGGGTCTTCCATAATTTGCCCTGACTCCTATGTCTTCAGGTATGCCAAATAAAACGAATCTGGCTTCACTGTTTTTTATGAAATTAAAGGGTTCTGCATCTTTTGGTACGACAATTATTTTCTCTCCAAATTTAATTTCGCCACTTCTATGGCTTGTTATTTTGGCAAGGTCATTTATACTGAATGTAATAAGTTTTTCCATAAAAAAAATATTTTTCAAAAATAATATAATTGAATTAAGTTGCGTTATATATATTATTAAATTTGTAAAAAACAATTATATTTCAACATGGAAAATCAAAAAAACAATTCAAGTCTAAAAGCTGTAATAGCTGTTTTGGCTATATTATTAGTAGGTAGTTTAGTTTATATTTTTAAAATGTCTTCAGAGGTTGAAACAGTGCATACTGAGATTGTAAAAGTAGGTTCTGAGAAAGAGTCTGTAATGAAAGATCTGCAGGATCTTAAAGCGACTTATGATGCCGCCTTGTCTGAAAACACATCTATGTCTGAAGAGCTGCTGCAGGAAAGAGACAAAGTAGTAAACTTGATGGATGAGCTTAAAAAATCAAATGGCGATATGTCTAAATACAGAAACCAGGTGAAATCTCTCCAAGGCCATATGAAAGAATTGATGGCTGAAAACGAAGGTCTTAAAAAACAGAATGTTACATTGACTTCACAACGTGACAGTACAGTGGTTGTATTAGGCGAAGCAAAAAAATTCAATGAAGTTTTAGTTGGTCAGAATGAAGAGTTATCTAAAACTGTTGAAAAAGGTGGTAAATTATCTGTTTTAAACTTGCAGACTGCAGCCTATAAATTAAAAAGCTCTGGAAAAGAGATAGCAACCGATAAAGCGAGCAGAGCAAATGTTCTTAAAATTAGTTTTACTATAGCTGAAAATTCAATTGCAAAATCGGGTGATAAAGATTATTACGTGCAGGTAATCGACAGCAAAAATAATGTTTTGGGAGAAGCCAAAAGAGTGACTTTTGGTGAGAAAGAATTGACTTACAGCTTTGTTTCAAGTGTGAAATATGAAAATAAAACAGTTCAGGTTTCTCAAGATTTAGCAGGAAAAGATTTTGCTAAAGGTTTATATGCAGTAAATGTATTTGATAAAGACCAATTAGTTTCAAGTACTAGCTTCTCCTTAAAATAATGGAGTAAACAATAATAAAAAGAGCGGTATTCTTTAAGAGTATCGCTCTTTTTTTGTTAGTATATTTTGCCTTCTAAAATTATATAATCAATTAAATTACTTCCAAAGGCATATGGTAATTGATAGTAGGAAGGGATTTTCTTTGTAATAATTAGATTGGCTTTTTTGCCTTTTGTAATGCTTCCATGTGTTTCAGCAATTCCCATTGCATAAGCCCCGTTTATAGTTGCAGCATTTATGGCTTCTTCAGGAGTCATTTTCATTTTAATACAGGCTGTGGCCACTACAAAATTCATATTTCCAGATGGAGTAGAACCAGGGTTATAATCTGTTGCCAGTGCCAAAGGAAGACCAGCAGTTATCATTTCACGCGCTGGAGTATAAGGGATACTTAAAAAATAGGAACAAGAAGGCAAGGCTACCGGCATTGTTTCGGTATTTTTTAAAGCTTCTATATCTTCAGGATTCATAATTTCCAAATGATCTACAGAAAGGGCATTGTGTTTCACCCCAGCTTGAATGCCGCCAATTGAATTGAATTGATTGACATGGATTTTTGGCTTTAAGCCAAATTGAATTCCCGCTTGCATAATCTGTTCCGTTTCTTCGACCGAGAAATAACCCGTTTCGCAAAAAACATCAATAAAATCTGCTAATTTGTTTTTGACTATTTCTGGCAGCATTTCATTAATGATTAAATCAATATACTCTTTTTTATTTTCTTTGAAAAGAGCAGGGAAGGCGTGTGCTCCAAGGAAAGTAGCTTTTATGGTTACTGGATAGTTTTGAGCTAATTGCTGGATAACGCGAAGCATTTTGAGTTCACCTTCAACGGTCAGTCCGTAACCAGATTTGATTTCGACCGCTCCTGTACCCAATTGTATAACTTCTTCAAGACGTTCTTTGGATTGGTTGTAAATGTCTTCTTCTGAGGATTCGTTCAGCTTTTTTGCCGAATTTAATATTCCACCACCACGATTGGCTATTTCTTCGTAAGTCAGACCATTAATCCGGTCAACAAATTCCTGTTCGCGATTTCCTGAATATACAATATGAGTGTGGCTATCGCACCATGAGGGCAATATCATTTTTCCAGCTGCATCAATAGTGTTATCAGCTGATGCTTTTGGTAAATCATCCATAGAACCAAAATCAGCAATCAAATCGTCTTTTATCAATAAAAAAGCATTCTTAATTGTTGGTAAAACAGCCATGTCTGCTCCAGAAACTTTTAAAATAGTATTTTCGCGAATTTGAAGCAGTTCTTTTATATTGATAATAAGAGTAATCATTTTTTGTTGATATTATATAAAACACAAATTTGCTCCGCCTATTCCCTTCGGTCGAGTCACAAATTATCACGTAATAATTCGTGAAATCTGTGAAATTCGTGTTTGTGTTATTTTTTTGTTATTCAGAAACTGTTATTTCAAACATTTTGTCCCAATTTTTTCCAGTAACAAAAATGGTTTTGGTTTTTGGGTTATAAGCAATTCCGTTTAAAAAATCTCCAGCAGTAACATTCACTAATTTTCGCAATCCTGACATGTCCAGAATCCCTTCAACAGCACCTGTTTTTGGGTCTACAACTGCAATGGCATCTTTTTCGAAAACATTAGTAAATATTTTTCCATTAATCCATTCCAGCTCATTGATGGCTTTAACTTTCGAATTTCCAGAATATACATTTATATAATCAATCATTTTTTGCGTAGCCGGATCCATTCTCCAGATTTTTTCTGTTTTATCAGTCTGGTAAATATAGGTGCCGTCATTAGTCATTCCCCAGCCTTCAATATCTTTATCGTATGTGAATGTTTTTTCTAGTTTTAACGTTTTGGCATCATATACAAAACCAGTTTTTTCCTGCCATGTTAATTGGTATAATTTACCATTAATAAAAGTTATGCCTTCCCCAAAATATTTAGAATCTAAATCAATCTGTTTGTAAATTTTACCGGTTTTATAATCGTATTTTCTAAAATAAGACTTTCCTTTTAGCCCAGTACTTTCACACAAAGTGTCATTATGAAATTCAAATCCTTCTGTGAACGATGCCGTGTCATGCGGGAAGGTATTTACGATTTTGTATTTTAATAATTTTGGGGTAACATTGGAGACTATTTCAATTCTTTTAGTGGCATCTGATGAATCTGAGCCAAAATACACGGTTGCCTTCAGGAATTGATACCCTAATTTTTGGTCTTTTAATTCAAATTTAAATTTTTCTGAACCTTTTGTGCTACCCACTTTTTTGTCGTTTACAAAGTAGGCAATACTATCGATTTCTTTCGATTTTGGATTTAAAATACCGATAGAAACTGATTCTGGAGTAGTAAAATGGGCAGGAAAAGCTGAATCATCAATAGTAAATATAGAATTTTCACCTTTTTTCGTATCTCCACATCCAATTAATGTGGCTCCTAATAAAATGGCAATTAATAAGTTATGTTTTTTCATGTTTCTAATTTTAAAGAGACCAATATACAACGTTATTTTATTAGAGCAAAGTGCTTGCAAAAATATAAAAAGGTTGTATATTTGCACCGGCAAGTCCTACACGACCAGCTCCTGCAGACTCCCCCAGGATGGGAACATAGCAAGGGTACGTGGTTGAGCGGTGCGATGTAGATCGCTTGCCATTTTTTTCTTTTTTTAATCCAATATTTTTTGAATATAGTCTTCCCTCGGGAGGATTTTTTTATTTTTACCCTTTACTAAGTTTGTTGTTTATTGTTTCGCGTTAAACAAAAACAATAAACAAAAATAACAACAAACAAGAAATGAATAAAGTAGTATTAATTACAGGAGGATCATCAGGAATCGGGAAATCTATAGGTGAGTTTTTGCATCATAAAGGGTTCGTTGTTTACGGAACAAGTAGAAATCCCGAAAAAGTATTGAATTCAGTTTTTCCATTAATTGCTTTAGATGTTAGAAATACTGATTCTATTCAGTCGGCTGTGAGCAGAGTAATTGGTATTTCAGGAAGACTGGATGTTGTGATTAACAATGCCGGCGTTGGTATTACGGGGCCTTTGGAAGAAATTCCAATGGAAGAAATTAAAAATAACTTTGAAACCAATTTTTTTGGACCAATAGAAGTAATAAAAGTCGTGCTGCCACAAATGCGTTTGCAGCAATCTGGACTGATTATTAATATTACATCTATCGCGGGATATATGGGGCTGCCGTACCGCAGTGTTTATTCGGCTTCGAAAGGAGCTTTAGAGTTAATAACTGAGGCTCTGCGCATGGAAGTAAAACCATTCGGAATTCAGATTACAAATATAGCGCCAGGTGATTTTGCTACTAATATCGCTGCTGGCCGTTTTCATGCGCCGGTAATAGAAGGTTCGGCTTATGAGACATCATACGGAAATAACTTAAAAACCATGAATGAACATGTAGACGGCGGAAGCAATCCTAATGTAATGGCAGAAGCGGTTTATGCGGTTATTCAGAATCCAAACCCAAAAATTCATTATAAAGTTGGTGCTTTTATGCAGAAGTTTTCTATTGTATTAAAGAGAATTCTGCCCGACAAGATATATGAAAAAATGCTCATGAATCATTATAAAATTTAGATTTGAAAATAATAAAGTGATTAGAATTTGAATTTTGTTTTTTGAAATTGAAATTGCCATTGAAATTACTGCTGTTATTGATATTGATTTTGTAATTTTGCAGCTGATTTTGCGTGAAGGATTGAAGCGGCATCCTTTTATTTTTTTCTTTAAAAAATAAAAGATACAGCGGAAAGCCTGTTTTGCTTTTTCGGCAAACACGCCCAAGAATGGAACACAATTAAATATAAATATATTATGAAATTTTTTATTGATACGGCTAATTTAGCTCAAATTAAGGAAGCACAAGCTCTTGGTGTTTTAGATGGTGTAACGACTAATCCGTCTTTGATGGCTAAAGAAGGAATTACAGGAAAAAACAATATTTTGAAACATTATGTTGATATCTGTAATCTGGTTGATGGTGATGTAAGTGCCGAGGTAAATGCTTTGGATTTTGAAGGAATGGTGAAAGAAGGTGAAGAACTTGCTGATCTGCATAATCAAATCGTTGTTAAGCTTCCTATGACTAAAGAAGGTGTAATGGCTGCAAAATACTTTTCTGATAAAGGAATTAAAACGAATGTAACACTAGTATTCTCAGCAGGTCAGGCTTTATTGGCTGCCAAAGCAGGTGCTACTTATGTTTCTCCTTTTGTTGGGCGTTTGGACGATATTTCTACAGATGGTTTAAACCTGATTAGTGAAATTAGAGAGATTTATGATAACTACGGTTACGAAACTGAAATTTTAGCTGCTTCTGTGCGTCACACTATGCATATTGTAAATTGTGCTAAACTAGGTGCTGATGTTATGACAGGACCGCTTTCTGCAATCTATGGTTTGTTGAAACACCCATTGACTGATATAGGATTGGCTCAGTTTGTTGCTGATTTCGAGAAAGGAAATAAATAAAGCCAGGATACAGTTTTCAGGCTGCAGGAATTCAGCCAATATAACATTTATCTACAAAAAAGTCCCATTTCACAATTTTGAAATGGGACTTTTTTTATGACTTTTAAAAAGGTTTCAGTTTTTTTACTGACTTGATTTAAGATTAATAAAAATCCCATTTTCAGCCAAGAAAATGGGATTTTTAGAATATATAAACTGGATTTTTTTTAGTGTCCTCCAGATATTTTTTTATCAAAATCGATGCCGTGTGCTTTTAAAATAGCACTTACTTTCCAGGCATAGAATGCAAGATAAGCGAAGCAGATAATACCAACGATATAACTTGATTGTATTCCGATAATTTCGGCAATTTTTCCTTGAAATACACTTACAAAACCACCACCCATAATCATCATGATAAGGAAGCTGCTTCCTTGGCTAGTGTGTTTTCCTAATCCGCTTACTGCCAAAGTAAAAATACAAGGCCAAAGGGTACTGCAAAACAAACCTACACTAGTAAAAGCGTAAACGCTGATCATTCCAGTAGTTACCATTCCGACTGCTGTTGCCAGAATACCTAATGTAGAAAAAATCAACAGCATTCGGGCTGGATTTCCTTTACTCGCCATGTCAGCCCCTATTAATACTAAGATTACTAATCCGTAAACGTAAAAAGGAGTTAAATCGTGATTTGCCAATGCATTTACTGCTAAGAAAACTCCAAATGCCAAGTAAGGAGCCAGGAAACGTAATATTTTAAGCAGACTCATATTCTCGGTAAATGCTTCAACTGCTCCAGTCCAGCGTCCAATCATTAAACTTGCCCAGTATAAAGAGATGTATGGAGCAACGTCTTTGGTTAAAAAACCTAATTTACTTTCCATATAAGCTGGCAAGTTACTTGCTGTAGAAACTTCAACACCAACATATAAAAATATTGCAATCATACCCATAACCAATTGAGGATACTGCAATGCTGATTTTTTTACTGCTGTTTTATCCTGTGAGTCATCCTCTTCGATTAATTCTGGACGCTCTGGAAGCGAAGAGAATTTTAATAAAACTGCCACAACTAAAAATGCCAATCCTAAAATTAAATATGGAATTTTAACGCTTTCAATACTTGCATCTGTATTGGCATTAGTACTTGATCCAAAAATAGCAAAACTTACAATCAGCGGTCCAATTGTAGTACCAAAATTGTTTATACCGCCAGCTAATGTTAAACGCTGCGAACCCGTTTTAATAGGTCCTAATGCAATTGCAAGCGGATTTGCAACTGTCTGCTGAAGTGAGAAACCCAGACCAACAATAAAAAGGCCGGCCAGCATAAGTGTAAATGATCCTGTATTTGCTGCTGGATAGAATAAAAGTGTTCCTAGTGCAGAGATAAGCAGTCCTAGTGATAATCCATTTTTATATCCGATTCTGTTTACTAAATCTTCTTTTATGATAAATGAAACTCCCATATATATAAGAGAACCAACAGTATATGCGATGTAAAAAGCAAAAGCAACTAATTGACTTTCTCCCTGTGTTAAATCAAAAGCTTTTTTGAAAACAGGTATAAGAATGTCGTTACTTGCAGCGACAAATCCCCAAAAGAAGAATACGGTAACTAAGGGGATAAACTGTCCCCATTTGGTTTGTGAATTTTCTGAACTCATAATTTAAAATTTAATTTTTTTTTGGTTATTATTAACTTTTTGATGCTGCAAGACTGTAAATATATTTGTTAAGAATTTCAAAAAAAAATTTTAAGATATAAAATTTTACACTTTTAAATAAACGGCATTATTTTGTCAACTAAAGGCAGTTTTATTGCTTTTTTTAAAGTAAAAAATCGTTGTAGACCTGCATTTTTTATATAAAAAATAGAATGTTTTTGACAGTAATATAAATGTAAAAAACACACTAAATAAAACATCAGGGGAATGTTTTTTTTTGCCATTATGGAGGTCTGGGTTATTCCAGGATTTTGGTCTTGACTTCTTTGCTGTAATTTCTTCCAATAGGAATGGTATATGACAATATTTGTATCCTGTTTCCTTCTATAGATTTTACTTTATTTAATGCAATTGTATAGGATTTATGAATGCGCATAAAACGATCCGATGGCAGTTCATCAGTCAGAGATGTTAATGATTTATGTGTAATATATGTTTTTTCGGGAGTAACTACTTTAATGTATTCTTTCATTCCCTCCACAAAAAGAATTTCATCAATATTGATTTTTACCATTTTTTTATCCACTTTGATAAATAAATGGGGTTCGATACGATGATTTTCAATCTTAATATTGTTTTTTAACTGATGTTCAGCTTCAATTTTATGAATGCATTTTATAAAACGTGGCAGTGGAATTGGTTTTACTAAATAGTCCAATACTTCGAGATCATAACTTTCGGCAGCAAATTCCCGGAAAGCAGTTGTAATAATGATTCTTGTCTTTTTCTCGAGCAGGCTTATTAATTCAAAACCTGTCATCATTGGCATATTAATATCGAGAAATACCGCGTCGACATTATTAGAATTAATAAAATCAAGTCCTTCTAATGAGTTATTGAATGTACCAATTACCTCAAAATCTGTAAAATTAGAAAAGTAATTAAGCAGGACTTTTATAGCTAAAGGCTCATCATCTATTAATACACATTTAATCTTCATTATATAAAGGGATTTGCATTTTGATACTATAAAAGTTGAGTTTTATTTTTTGCTGAATAACAAAATTATTCTTGAAAATAAGTTTTAATCTTTTTTTGGTGTTCGATAAACCTATTCCTTTTTTGTTTCCAATTGGTGGTGAAATTACAAAATTATTTATTATTTCAAATTCCAGCTGAGAATTTCTTACCCTGAAATTGATTTTGATTTTAAGCCTGTCGTTGTTCACGCCGCCATGTTTGAATGCATTTTCTATTAGAGATATGAATAATAATGGCGGAACATTTACATTGTCAATGTCAGATTCCAGATTGATTCTCACTTCTACATTTTGGAATCGGAGTTTCTCAATTTCGATATAATTCTGTATATAATCGATTTCCTTAATCAAAGGCACAAATTGGTCATCATCGACATCATACAATACATATTCCATTAAGTTGGACAGCTTTATAATTACATCTGGAACTTTGCTTGATGATTCTAATGAAAGTGCATACAGATTATTGAGGGTGTTGAAAAAGAAGTGTGGCTGAATCTGATTTTTCAGATATTTTAATTTTATTTTATTCTGATTCTCAATAATTATTTTGTTGCGGTCTCTTTCCTTAAGCCATGTCAGCATTAAATAAATAGATGACGCAACGGCAAGCACATAAAGCTCTCCAATACAAACAGCAACAATATGATTAATCTCGAATGGGCTGTAATCTCTATTGGCTTCGGGCCAGATATTTTTCGAAATGATATAATACGTCAGTCCAGTTTTTAACAAATATACCAAACCCAGGCTTGCAATTAATGAAAGTGTGTATTTAACATATTTCGATTTTAGTACAAACATTGGAATGAGTATCAATAAATTGAAATATACCAGCGGAATGTGGAGTGCAAACTCAATTAAATTAGATTTGAATGAGTAGTTATAATCGTTAAAATAAGCTCCCCATCTTAAGAAGTTGAGCATGAAATAAATTAGCCAGAACCATATATGATTTTGGAGTTTAATGTGGAAATCTATTTTCTTCATTATAATGGCTGAATAATAAGTTTTTTAATAGGAGATACTGATATTATTATGCAACAATAATCATTTTGTTATTAAAAATGGAGTTTCAGTAAATAAAAAATTGTAAAAAGGTGAATATTGTAAAAAATGTTCAGAGAGAAAACGTTTTCGAGAAACGTATTATTGATTGAATTATGTCGTTGGTTTAAAAAAGGGTGCTGTTGGTTTAATTTATTTTTTTTAACAGTATGTTAAGAATAATTTTACCCAATAACTAACAAAATAATTTAAAAATGAGAAAAATTTTTTTAATCGCAATGGTTATTTTTTCTACGCAAGCTGCTCTTGCTCAAGTGAAAACAATCAAGGGTCTGGTTACTGATGCACAGGGTGTTCCTTTGCCATCTGCAAATGTTACCGTGAAAGGAGAGTCAAATAGTACTGCCACTGATTTTGATGGAAGCTTTACAATTGAGGCAAAAACGGGAGCTGTACTGGAAATTTCATATTTAGGATATGAATCCAGAAGTGTAACAGTAGGAGAGTCCCAGACTATTAATGTGAAATTGAATGAAGCAGGTTCTACAGCTTTGACCGAAGTAGTTGTAACTTCATTGGGTATCAAAAAATCCAGAAAGTCTTTAACTTACTCTGCACAGGAATTAAAAGGAGAAGATCTGGTTAGAGCAAAAGACCCGAATCTAATGAATACTATAGCTGGTAAAATAGCTGGAGTTGCAGTAACTAAAAGTGCTGGTGGTACTGGAGGTTCTACAAAAGTTACTATTCGTGGAAATTCATCTACTACAAACAACAATCCTTTATATGTTGTAGATGGAGTTCCAATGCTGAACATATCTTCTATTCAGCCAAATGATTCATTTGGTTCTACCCAAGGTGGTAACCGTGATGGTGGTGATGTTATCGGGTTATTAAATCCAGATGATTATGAAGGTATGACAGTGCTTAAAGGTGCATCGGCAACGGCTTTATATGGTAGCCAAGGTGCTAGAGGTGTGGTATTATTGACTTCTAAAAAAGCAAAGGAAGGAGTTTCGTCTTTCAGAGCATCTTCTAATACTACAGTTGAAACTGCGGCTTATCTGCCTAAATTCCAGACTTCGTATATAGCAAAACCAGGTGCAGATGAGTCTTGGGGAGCGGCTCAAAGCACACCAGATCATACTAGAGACTTTTTTGAAACAGGAGTGACTCAAATATCTTCTTTTGGTTTTTCTACAGGATCTCAAAATTCAGCTACTAATCTTTCGTATGCCAATACTACTGCTAATGGTGTTATACCTACAAATAGTTTGAGCAAAAATAACTTTAGCATCAGACAAATGGGGAAATTCTTCGGTGATAAATTAACAGTTAATGCGAATGCAAATTATACCTCTCAATATGTAACAAACAGACCAACAAGCGGTTTGTACTTTAATCCTCTTACAGGTTTATATTTGATGCCAAGAGGATATGATTTTAACGAATATAAAAATAATTTTGAAAAATTTGATCCAGGAAGAAACATGATGGTTCAGAATTGGATGACTAACAGAGACATTGAACAGAATCCATATTGGGGATTGAATCGTAATAAATCTGTTGATGGTAATCAGTACATAAACGGATCTGTAGGTCTGAACTATAAAGTTAATAACTGGTTATCTATTGGATCACGATATAATTATGATAGAGTAACTTCACAATTTGACAAAGAAATTTATGCTTCTACACAAGGAACTCTGTCTCATGCAAATGGCAGGTATATCAGTATTGATGATGTGAGTTCTCAAAATTACGGTGATTTGATTGCTACAATTAATACTAAAATCAATGAAGATTTTACTTTTTTTGCAAACATAGGTACTAGTTTTACAAAAACTTCTATAAATGATGAAACAGTCTTAGATTCTGATCCATCTGGTTTGGGTATTGCAAACTGGTTTACACTTCATAACTTTAATTCAAATACTGGTAATTATCAAAATTATGGCTATCGCAGAGAGCAGCAATCAGTATTTGCAGCAGCAAATTTTGGTTACAAAAACATGTTATACCTTGATGTTACAGGACGTAATGATTGGTCTTCGACCTTAGCTAATACTGGAAATATGTCTTTCTTTTATCCATCTGTTGGGGCAACAGCCATCTTATCCGAAATGTTTACTTTTCCAGACGCAATTACATTTGGTAAAGTTCGTGCTTCTTTTGCGCAGGTTGGTAATGATGTACCTGCATTTTACACTTCACCAACTTATACATATACAGCTGCAAACCCACAAAATATAAATCCAACTGTAGGGCCAAGACCAGGAACCACATTGAAGCCAGAAAGTCAAGGTTCTTTTGAGTTAGGAACTGAATGGAGATTTGTTAACAATAGATTCGGAATTGAGTTAACTTATTATAGTAATAAAACTGAAGATCAGTTACTAACAATTCCAGCTCCGTCTACAAATGCTGAAGGTTACCAGAATTACGCTTACAATGGCGGTGTAATTGAAAATAATGGTATTGAAGTATTATTGAATGCTAAAATTATTGATAATGATAAGTTTAAATGGGATGCTACAGTAAATTATTCAAAAAACACTAACAAAGTTTCTGGATTACCAGAAGAATTGGGAGGAACAGTTATATTGACACAGCCAGGTGTAAACAGCTATAGATATTCATTAATTAATGGCCGTCCATTTGGAGTTATTGAAGGTATCAACCTAAAAAGAGATGCTCAAGGCAGAGTATTATTGAATGAAGATGGGTCTATTCAAAAAACTGGTTTTGAAGAAGTAGGAAACGCAAATCCAGATTATATGTTAGGGCTTTCTAACTCCTTCAAATATGGTAATTTCTTTTTAAACTTTACAATTGATGGACGCTTTGGTGGAGATGTAATGAGCTTGACTGAAGCTGTAAATGATAAGTTTGGAGTTTCTAAAACAACAGGAGATGCTAGAGACGCTGGAGGTGTAGCGATTGATGCAGTTTATGCTCCAGGTACAACAAAAGCTGGACAAGCTTTTGCAGGAAAATACAATGCAGAAAGTTATTATAGCCAAGTTGGAGGCAGAGAAGGTGCTACAGGAGAGTATGTTTACGATGCTACTAATGTAAGTTTAAGAGAATTGTCATTAGGATATACATTTGATCTTAAAAACAGCAAAATTTTCAAGACAGCTAATTTGTCTTTAGTTGGTAGAAATTTATTTTTCTTCTACAAAGATGCACCATTTGACCCAAATATTTCTTTGAGTACAGGGAATGGTTTACAGGGAATTGATGTTTATGCTGCACCATCAACAAGAAGTGTCGGTCTTAATTTAAATGTAACTTTTTAATCTTATATCATCATGATACTAAATAAAATAAAAACAACTGCTATATGTGCTTCCTTGCTAGCTGCAGTAAGTTGTACAAGTGATTTCAACGAAATTAATACCAATCCCACTGGGATTACAGCTAAAGATCTTGAGCAGGATTTTAATCATGTAAAAGTTCCTTTTACTACAGTTTTTACAGGTATTTTCAATACAACACACTGGAAATACCAATTGCAGCAAAACTTGAGCGCAGATATTTGGTCAGGTTATATGGCTACACCAACTCCTTTTAAAGGAGCTGCAGGAGATAATTCAAATTATAATTTTGTTGATGGCTGGAATGGTTTTATCTGGAGTCTGCCTTATACTGATGTAATGGCAAATACTCTAAAAATCGAACAGAGAACAAAGGGTAAATATGATCAGTTTTATGCTATTTCATTGATTCTGAAAGTGGAAGGTATGCACAGAGTAACTGATGTTTTTGGACCAATCGTATATTCTCAATTTGGAACTACGGATGCAACAATTCCATATGATTCACAAGAAGAAGTATACACTAAAATGTTTTCTGAATTAGATTTTGCTGTTACTGAACTAACTAAAAGAGTAAATGCTGGTGAAGCTTCAACTTTTGGATCAGTAGATATGAGCGGCTACGGAGGTGATTACAAACAATGGATTAAATATGCAAATTCACTTCGTTTGCGTTTAGCCATGAGAATTGTTAAAATCAAACCAGCTTTGGCTAAAACTGAAGCAGAAAAAGCAATCAGCCAGACTTTTGGAGTGATGACTACAAATGCTGATATAGCTAAAATAATTATTCCAAATTTCATAGATCCTATTCTAACAATTTCAAAAGATTGGGGTGATATTAGAATGTCTGCTGATATGGAATCGATAATGGGCGGATATGAAGACCCAAGGCTTACCAAATATTTTAAAGGATCTGTAGATTTTCCTGGACAGTACAGAGGAATCCGTACAGGTATCAATATGATTGCAAAATCAGATCGTACGGGCATGTCTGAAATTGGTTCAATCGTTGGATCAAATGAAAAAGTCTTGATGACTACAGCTGAAGTGTATTTTTTAAGAGCTGAAGGTGCTTTAAGAGGATGGAATATGGGGGGAACAGCTCAGGCTTTATATGAAGCGGGTATTACGGCTTCATTCGCACAGCATGGTGCTTCTGGTGCTGCAGCTTATATCGCTGACAATGTTAAGACTGCCAAAAAATTTGTTGATGCTAAAGATGCTGCAAATAATGGAGCAGCTGTAAATAATGTTACTGTCGCTTGGGATGGTACGGCTGCTAATGAGGTGAAACTGCAAAAAATTATTACTCAAAAATGGATAGCAAACTTCCCAGAAGGGCAGGAAGCATGGTCTGAATATAGAAGAACTGGATATCCTAAATTATTTAGAATATTGCATAATACCAGCGGAGGAACAATTACTACTCAATATGGACCGCGAAGAGTAAATTTTGTACAATCGGAAAAAGACGGAAATCCTGGTGGAATTGAAACAGGCCTTGCAAAATTAGGAGGGCCTGATAACGGTGGAACCAGGCTTTGGTGGGATACTACCGGACCTAATTTCTAATAACCACAAATAGTTATTTTTTATTCCAGACAGTCTATATCGGCTGTCTGGATTTTAAAAAAAAGATTGAAAAATGATGTTGGGAAAGTTTTTAATGAAGCATTTAAAAAGATGCAGATTATCATTAAAAACGCATTGTTGATTGAATAATGCCGTTCGTTTATAAAAAAGATGTGTTGGTTTAATTTATTTTTCTGAAGACTGAAGACATTATAAATTTGCATTACAATCAACAAAAAAAAGTTAAAAAATGATGTTGCAGGATTTTTTAATTGAACAAAGGCAAATAAAGCCAGCCGCTCCGATTTGAAAAGCATTTCTGCTTAATTTTTTAAGAGCTTATAACTATCGAAATTTCTTTTTATTTTTTAAATAAAATTTATATACAGGCAAAACTCAAGCAGTTTTGCATCAAAAAACCTAATTAAGAATTAATTATAAATGTAAAAGATATGTGTATCTTTATAAAAATTAACATAAAAAAATAGAGATACAATAATTTTTGCACCATTTAAATATATAATAACAAAATCATGAGAACTACATCAAACTTAGGTAATGACATAAGCTTCAAAAAAGCAGGTCAGTTTGAGGACACCCGTTTCGAAAAAATTCATAACGTAATTTTTAAAAATGCAGCAGATGCTTCAATAATCGTTGCTCAGGAGATTGCGGACTTAATTCGCTCCAAACAAGAAAAAAATAAAAAATGTGTGTTAGGTTTGGCTACTGGATCTTCTCCTATAAAAGTGTATCAGGAGTTAGTGCGCATGCACAAGGAAGAAGGTTTGAGTTTTGATAATGTTATTACTTTCAATTTAGATGAATACTATCCAATGCCCAAGGAAAGCAATCAGAGTTATCATTATTTTATGCATCAGCATCTTTTTAATCACGTAGATATCAGACCCGAAAATGTTAATATTCCTGATGGAACTGTTGCTTTAGAAGACCTGAATCAGTTTTGTGTTGATTATGAAATGAATATTAAAAATGCTGGCGGACTTGATTTTCAGTTATTAGGAATCGGGCGTACAGGTCACGTAGGATTTAACGAGCCTGGATCACACATCAACTCTGGAACAAGAATTATTACATTGGATCATATTACCAAAGTGGATGCTTCAGGAGATTTTAACGGAATCAGCAACGTTCCTAAAAGAGCAATTACGATGGGGGTTTCAACAATTCTTAGATCCAAGAGAATTGTATTGATGGCTTGGGGGCAGAACAAAGCTTCTATTATCAAAAGAACGATTCAAGGCGATATCAGCTCTGAGGTTCCTGCAACATTTTTGCAGAATCATAATAATACTACTTTTGTTTTAGATGAAGGTGCCGCATCTGGTTTAACCCGATTGGAAACACCTTGGCTGGTAGGTGAGTGTATCTGGACAGAACAGTTAAAGAATAAAGCAATCGTCTGGCTTTGCCAGCATACTAATCAATCGATTTTAAAACTCACTGACAGGGATTACAACAATAACGGAATGTCTGATCTATTAGCTTCGGGCAGTTCGTCTTATGATTTGAATATTAATATGTTCAATGTACTGCAGCATACTATTACTGGCTGGCCGGGCGGTAAACCAAATACTGATGATTCCCACCGCCCTGAGAGAGCTGATCCTGCTAAAAAAAGAGTAATTCTGTTTAGTCCGCATCCAGATGATGATGTTATTTCTATGGGGGGAACCTTTGCAAAATTAATTAAGCAAGGACATGATGTACATGTGGTGTATCAGACTTCTGGAAATATTGCAGTTACTGATGATGAGGCTTTAAAATTTGCCGAAGTCTGCAATGATTTTACTGAGGGGAATAATTCAGGGATTAATTTTCAATCAGTAATAGATTCAATTAATTCAAAATCAATTGGGCAAAGCGATACATTGGAAGTCCGAAAGTTAAAAGGATTGATAAGAAGACGCGAATCTTATGCCGCTACGAGATATATTGGACTGAAAGATGAAAATACTCACTTCCTGGACATGCCGTTTTATGAAACAGGAATGGTTCAAAAGAAACCTTTAGGGCCGGATGATATTGCCGTTGTAAAAGATATTATTGAGAAAATAAAGCCTCATCAGGTTTTTGCTGCAGGAGATTTAGCCGATCCACACGGTACGCACGAAGTGTGCTTGAATGCCATTTTTGCAGCAATGAAAGAATTAAAATCAAAACCATTTATGAATGATTGCTGGTTATGGCTATACAGGGGCGCTTGGCACGAATGGGATATTCACGAAATTGATATGGCAGTTCCGTTAAGTCCAGATGAAGTGCTGTTAAAAAGACAGGCAATTTTGTATCATCAGTCACAAAAAGACAGAGTAATGTTTCAAGGCAATGATTCGAGAGAATTCTGGGTTAGAGCCGAAGACAGGAATAAAAATACCGCCAAGCTATATGATGATTTAGGTTTGGCCGAATATGAAGCTATCGAAGCTTTCAAACGTTTTGAGTACTAGTACTTGTTTTTGTTTTGTAATAATAAGTGCTGGACTTAAGTTTTTGCAGACTCTTAAGCTTGAGGATAGCACTGATTTTTTTTCTAATCCAATTTTTCTATAAATGAAATACGTAATATTTTTTTTCTTCGCTTCTTTTATCGCTTCGGCTCAAATTACTGCCGAGCAGTTAAATGTTATGCCATGGCCTCAAAATATTAGTCTTAATGAAGGCACATTTGCATTGACAAAGAATTTTAAAATAAATATTACCGGCGCTCCAAATGCAAGAATATTTGTAGGTGCAACTAATTTTTTGAGACGGCTGGATGGGAGGACAGGAATGTTTTTTGACCAAGGTTTTATAACAGGATTAAATGAATTTCCTGATGCTCAATTGCAGATTAATTGCGTCCGAGGCGGAAAAATAGAGCTTTATGAAGACGAAAGTTATTCATTGGATATTGCTTCAGGCAAAATTACTCTAAATGCGACTACAGATGTCGGAGCATTGCATGGGCTGGAAACGCTCTTGCAGCTTTTGCAAAACAATAGCAGTTCTTTTTATTTTCCAGTTTCAAAAACTTCCGATTATCCAAGATTTACATGGAGAGGCCTGATGATTGATGCAGCACGGCATTTTATGCCAGTTGATGTTATAAAACGGAATCTAGATGCAATGGCAGCGGTAAAAATGAATGTTTTTCACTGGCATCTGGTTGATGATCAAGGCTGGAGAATCGAAATGAAAAAACACCCGAAGCTGATTCAGATGGCATCTGATGGCAATTATTATACTCAGGAAGAAATCAGGAATATAATTAAGTATGCTTCAGACAGGGGAATACAAGTAGTTCCAGAAATTGATGTACCTGGTCATGGGTCGGCCATTTTAACTGCTTATCCGGAGATAGGAAGCAAGGTTGAAATTTTAAATTTTGGAAATGGTGAGAAAGCACAGCAGTTAAAACAGATACAAAAGTATGATCTTGAAAGGAACGCAGGAATTTTTACTCCCACGCTGGATCCTTCAAACCCCAAAACATATGAGCTGTTGAGTTCTATATTTGATGAAGTCTGCCCATTATTTCCTGGTAAATTTTTCCACATAGGAGGTGATGAAAATGAAGGAAAGGACTGGGACGCCAATCCAAAAATCCAGGAATTCAAAAAGAAACATAATTTAGCAAATAATCACGAATTGCAGACTTATTTTACCATGCAGTTAATTCCGATGCTGAAAAAGCATAATAAAGAATTAATGGGCTGGGAAGAAATTATGACCAAAAATATGTCCAAAGAGGCAATAATTCATTCTTGGAAAGGCACAAATGAAGGCCTTGCGGCAGGAAAATCATTAATTGAGGCAGTAACTGGCGGTTACAAAACCGTTTTGTCCAATGGGTATTATATTGATTTGATGTATCCAGTGGAGGATCATTATACTGTAGATCCAATGCCAAAGAGTGTCACATTGACTAGTGAACAAAAAGCCAGGATTTTGGGAGGCGAAGCTACTATGTGGACCGAATTGGTTACCCCCGCTACAATAGATTCCCGTATTTGGCCTAGAACAGCAGCAATTGCTGAACGTTTTTGGTCTAATGAAAAGATTACTGATATAAATAGCTTGCGCAAAAGGCTCAAAACTATTTCTTTTAGATTAGAAGAACTGGGACTGACACATCTAAAAAGCAAGGAAGCATTGTTAAGAAACATCAGTAATAATCAAAAAAATGATGCTTTGCTGGATTTGTCAAATGTTTGCGAACCGCTAAAAGGTTATACTCGTAATAGTGAAGGCACCGAATATAAAATGTACTCGCCATTAACATTATTTGCAGATGCCTGTACTTCGGATGCATCTGATGCATTAGATTTTAACCAAGCAGTTGCTGCTTATTTAAATGATAAGTCGGCCGAAAATCAAGCTGTAGTCACAGGTTATTTGAATAAATGGGTAAAAATGAATTCTGATTTAAATGCTTTAAGCAATAATGCACCTCTTGTACAGCCGCTTTTGCCATTGGCCAGAAACTTGAATGATATTTCTCAGCAGCTGCTGCTGAAAATTGAAAAAAAGCAAAATGTCAATGCCACACTATTGAATGAGTTATTGGAGAGATGTAATTCTAAAGAACACGCTGATGTTGAATTAGCGGTATATAACAGCTTGAAAAAATTAGTTCAAGTCTAAAGTTTAATTCAAAAATTAAAGTTGAAATTGTTAAGATTGAGTTTGGTTATTTATATTTTACTATGATTTCTTTATTTTGAATTGGTATTGTTTTCTGTAGAAACAATATACTGAACCTGATAATTCGTTATCAGGTTTTTTTACTTGAAGTTTTTAAACTATCGCTTTTAGTATGGACTGTTAATCTTTTAAATTATAATAAATGAAAAGCTTAAAAATATATATTTTATTGTTTTTACTTCCTTTATGTGCGAATGCCCAAAACAAACAGAATTTATCTGTAATTGCTTATTATATGGGCGATGACAAGCAAATTGACAAATTTGATGTGTCAAAACTGACTCATATTATTTTCAGTTTCTGTCATCTAAAAGATGGAAAATTAAGCGTAGACAGTGCAAAAGATTCACTTGCAATAAAACATCTGGTCTCCTTAAAAGATAAAAGTCCTAAGCTGAAAATTATGCTGTCTTTAGGAGGCTGGGGAGGCTGTGAGCCTTGTTCGGAAGTTTTTTCAATTGCTGAAAAAAGAACAGTTTTTGCAAAATCAGTAAAGAATGTTAATGATTATTTTAAAACTGACGGCTTAGATCTAGATTGGGAATATCCAGCAATCGAAGGTTATCCTGGGCATTTATATCAAACTGCCGACAAGGAAAATTTTACACAATTAATTATATCACTCCGCAAAGAATTAGGAACCAGAAATGAGCTGAGTTTTGCGGCAGGAGGTTTTCAAAAATATTTAAATGAAGCTGTCGAATGGGAAAAAATAATGCCATTAGTTGATAGGGTAAATATCATGAGTTATGATTTAGTCAATGGATATTCTAAAGTTACAGGGCATCATACGCCTTTGTTCAGCGCCAATTCAAGCGGTGATTCAGCAGATCATGCTGTCAATTATTTATTGAAGCTGGGAATACCATCCAGAAAACTGGTAATTGGAGCCGCATTTTATACCCGTGTTTGGAAGGAGGTAAATAGTGTTAATAATGGGCTGTATCAGTCTGGTGTAGCAACAAATAGTGTTGATTTTAAGGATTTTGAGACTTCTTTTACAAAAGAAAACGGATGGAATTATTATTGGGATGATAAAGCTAAGGCTCCTTACTGGTACAATGAGAAAGAAAAATTATTTGCCACAGGTGATGATATTTCGTCTGTAAAGGAAAAAACAGAATACGCCATCAAAAAGAAACTAGGAGGAATTATGTTTTGGGAGCTTACTTTAGATAAAAATCAAAATGGAATGGTTGATGCAATTAACAGCGTGAAAAAATCTAGATAAAAAGTAAAGACTAAATTTGCGATTTAGGATTTGTAATTCGTATATCTCATATCGTAATTCGTAATTTTTTCATACTTTCGCACAAAATTTTAATTAAAAGACATTCATGTTAACAGTCAATAATTTATCAGTTCAGTTTGGCAAGCGAATTTTGTTCGACGAAGTAAATACTACCTTCACACACGGAAATATTTATGGTGTAATTGGAGCCAATGGTGCTGGAAAATCAACTTTTCTTAAAATATTAGCAGGAGATATCGATCCTACTTCAGGCCATATCCATTTGGAGCCAGGAAAACGTATGTCAGTTTTAAATCAGAACCACAATATGTTTGATGAACATACGGTATTGGAAACTGTAATGATGGGAAATAAAGTGCTGTATGCTGTTAAAAAAGAGATGGACGAGCTTTATTTGGATTATAATGATAAAAATGCTGATAGAATAGGGGAATTACAAGTTCAGTTTGAAGAGATGAATGGCTGGAACGCCGACTCGGATGCTGCTTCAATGCTTTCCAATCTTGGTATTACAGAGGATAATCATTATACCATGATGGGAGATCTGGAAGGAAAAATCAAAGTGAGAGTACTTTTGGCTCAAGCCCTTTTTGGAAATCCCGATGTATTGATTATGGATGAGCCTACCAACGACCTGGATTTTGAAACAATTTCCTGGCTGGAAAATTTTCTGGCTAATTATGAAAATACTGTTATTGTGGTTTCTCACGACAGGCACTTCTTAGATGCTGTTTGTACACATATTTCTGATATTGATTTTGGTAAAATAAATCACTATTCAGGAAATTATACTTTCTGGTACGAGTCAAGCCAATTAGCTGCTAAACAGCGTGCCCAGCAAAACAAGAAAGCCGAAGAAAAGAAACAGGAACTGGAAGAATTCATCCGTCGTTTTTCTGCGAATGTGGCTAAATCTAAGCAGGCTACTTCTCGTAAAAAAATGATTTCCAAATTAAATATCTCCGAAATTAAGCCTTCTAGCCGTCGTTATCCAGCGATTATTTTTGATCAGGATCGTGAAGCAGGAGATCAGATTCTGAATGTACAGAATTTAAGTGCTTCTATTGATGGAGAAGTTTTGTTTAAAGGAGTGGACTTAAATATGGCAAAAGGCGATAAGATTGTTCTTTTTTCTAAAGATTCTCGTGCTACAACTGCTTTTTATGAAATATTAAACGGAAATCAAAAACCAGATACTGGAGAATTTGATTGGGGAATTACAACTAATCAAGCGTATTTGCCAGCAGAAAATCATTCTTTTTTTGAAAATGACTTGACATTGGTGGATTGGTTACGCCAATGGGCTAAAACGGAAGAAGAACGTGACGAAGTTTATATCAGAGGGTTCTTGGGGAAAATGATATTCTCTGGAGAAGAGGCCTTAAAAACAAGCAGAGTATTATCTGGAGGAGAAAAAGTACGCTGTATGTTATCCAGAATGATGATGGAGCGCGCTAATATATTAATGCTGGACGAACCTACTAATCACTTGGATCTGGAGTCAATCACGGCATTCAATAATTCATTGAAAAATTATAAAGGTTCGGTAATTTTCACAACACACGATCACGAGTTTGCGCAAACAGTTGGTAATAGAGTAGTGGAGTTAACGCCAAATGGTGTTATTGATCGTTACATGACATTTGATGAATATCTGGATGATGAAAAAATTCAGGAACAAAGAAAAAAGATGTATTCTTAAAGATGACACTATCTGTATCTAAAATAATAATGAACTCCTGCTCCTGCTTTGCGGGAGTTTTTTGTTTGATCATATATTGCTTAGGGTTTTAAAATCAAAGATTTTCTGCTGCATTTAGCAATAGAAAACCCAAAGCAATATCTCAAAAAGCAAATCCCAAAACAGTGGCTGTAGAAGCTCGTTTTGGGATTTGTTTTTTAAGTGATGACTGCGGTACTTTAGATATTTATCTGTAAAGTATCTTAATTAATTTTTGGCAAATTTCTTTGAAGAATTACAGTTCCATGAATTTTTTAATTGCATCTGTCAAATCGGCACGAAGCAAGGTCATAGAATATTGTTTAGTCATAAATAGGGCATTATTTTGTAAAGCGAAATCTTTATCAGGCTGATTGGACGAAGTAGTATAGATTATTACAGGAATATTACTGAATTTTTTATCCTGTTTCAGATGTTTCAAAAATTGCCTTCCGTCCATAATTGGCATATTAAGATCAAGAAAAATAAGATCAGGCTTGGGGAAAGTCTCCGAATTTAATTTTTCCCAAGCTTCAGCACCATTTTTTGCTTCTTCATATTTTAGACCAATATTGAGTGATAATAAAGTTTCTTCAAATATTTCGCGGTCATCAGAATCGTCATCGATTAAAAAAACTGTTTTCATATTCTTATTTAAAATCAAAACAAATATAAGTTTTTTTATATATTATTGTCAACCGTTTTTGTTTTATCTTGTATTAAAGGAATGATTATAGTAAAAACAGTACCAACTCCTTCTTCTGATGCTGCAGTGATTATTCCGTTGTGATTTTGCATTATTTTACGGCACATTGCGAGACCAATACCAGTTCCTGCAAATTCATTTTTTCCATGAAGACGTTGAAAGATATTAAAAATCTGCTCTGCATAACTTTGGTTAAAACCTATGCCGTTATCCGCAATTGCAATTTTTACATAATCGGCAGATTTATTCAGATTGAATTCTTTTTTAGAACTATGAGATACAGAACTTCCAATAATTTTTATTTTTGGAGGAATATCTGCCTTGCTGTATTTTAACGCATTTGAAATGATGTTGCCAAACAGCTGTGACATCTGTAGCGGTATAGCTTCGATAACCGGCAAAGCCTGTGTGGTTATAACTGCATCTTTTTGTTCAATGGTTAAATCAAAATCATTTAATATATCATTCACTATATCATTAAGATCAACTGTCTCAAATTTTTCTGAAGGATTGGAAAGCTGTGAAAATCCTAAAACATCTTTAATCAGATTCTCCATTCTTTTGGTAGAATCCATGATTTTTTTGATGTACACTTTTGCTTTAACAGGATCTTTTTCGAAGCTGTTTTCAAGTATTTCAGTGAATATCGTTATTTTCCTTACTGGCTCCTGTAAGTCATGCGATGCGATATAAGCAAACTGCTGCAGCTCCTGATTGTTGATTTCCAATTCTGCATTGGCAGCATGCAATTCGGCTGTTCGTTCTTTTACTTTAAATTTCAGTTCTTCCTGCAGTTCGCGTTCTTCTGTGACATCCTGTGCCGTACCGCTAAGGTATTCTGGTATGCCATCCTTCGAATAAATCATCTGCGCATTTGCGTGTATAATCCTGATTTGTCCTGTAATTTCATTTATAATTGGAAATTCAGAATCATAAAAACCTGATGCTCCAGGTTTTATGACGTCATCTATAGAATCTATAACTTTTTGACGGTGTGTGGCAGCTATTAAATTAAAGACGATGTCTTTGTGAGGATTGTGATCAGCTAAGCCTAACCAGTTTATAAAACGGTTAGAGCAGGAAATAATATTAGTGTTTATATTTAGTTTCCAAGTTGCCAGTTCGGCAAGTTCAATAGCTCCAGCGAGCGCAATCCTTGCTTCTTCAAGTTTTTTTGAAGCAATGACTTGATCGGTTATATCTATGGCGATATCCATTATTCCATAAATTTCACCTTTGGAATCTCTTATCGGAGTATAGTTAAAATCAAAATAGTATGTATTCAAAACACCATCAACTTTTAACTGGGCAGGCATTGCATTGCCACGAAAAGTTTTGCCTGTATGGTAAACCTCGTTTAGTATATTTAAAAATTGCTGTCCTTTTAATTCAGGAACTGCTTCCTCTAAATTCTGGCCTATAACAGATTTGTCTTTTCCCCAATACCTGATCATGATATCATTGGCGATTTCAATTTTCATATCTATTCCTGTAAACAGGCAGATAGCAACGGGAGAATGTTCTATCATGAGGCTGATTCTCTCTTGGCTTTCTAGAAGGGCTTTTCTGCCCGAGATAATTTCATCCATATCCATGCAGAACCCCGAATAACCAGCATAATTTCCGTTTTCGTCATAGAAAGGATCTCCAGCTGCCCTGCACCAGATTATTTCTCCAGTTCCTTTTATTGCGCGGAATAACACATCATAATGTCCCTTTCTTTGTATGGCATCTACATAGGTTTGAATAGCATTTTTCTTGTCCTCTTCTACTATTACTGATGCCCATGCTCCTTGAAGCAATTCGTCCATAGGGATTCCGGTAAATTCAATAAGGGTTTTGTTAAAATAGGTGAGTACTCCATCCTGATTGGAAAGCCACAGGCCTGTTGGAGAGCTGTCTGTAACGTTTTGAAAGAGATTAGAAGCTTCTCTTTTTGTTTGTTCCAAAAGGGATTCCGCTTGTTCGAGAGCTATACGGTTTCTGTCTTCATGGGAAATATCTGCTATGGTACCAGAAAAAGCTGTTGGCTTGCCTTTATCATCGATAATTCTGGCTGCCGAAATGGCAATTCGATGTATCGAACCATCATCCCAGATTACTCTTGGCTTATAACTAAAAGCACCTGTTTCTATTCCTTTTTTAATTGCATCAGTGCGCAATGGCAAATCTTCGGGATGTATATAATTTAAAAAATCCTTTCTGGTTAAGTTATGTTTTACTGCGCCAGTCATAATTTTTGACAATTCTGGGGAGTAGTCTATATTGTTTTCCGTAAGGTCAATATTAAATAGTCCTAATCCCATGCTTTTTATCGTAAGATCAGTTAACTGACGGGATTTGAGAAGATCTTCGTTCGCCTTTTTATGGGCTGTAATATCCTGAACTGTGCCATTAAAACGATAAGCAACATTGTTGCTGTCAAAAAAAACTTTTCCAATAGAGTGAACTGTAATTTTAGTTTTGGTATCTGGATTAATTATAGTGTATTCTATATCGTATTTCCCACCAGATTCATATTGCAGTGCTTGTGCAATTGCTTTTATAACTCGTTTTCTATCACTATCTATTATTACATCGAGAGCCGAACTGAGCAACAGGCTGTCTTCTGCTTTCATTCCCAGCCAGTTTTTCAGTCTTTCATTTGCAGAGAATCTGTTTGTTTGGGGATTTAAATCAAAAGTTCCAAACTCGGCAACATTGATAGCAAATTCTAATTCGCTGTTGCTTTCCTCTATTTTTTTGTTATAATTTACTTTTTCGGTGGTTTCAGTGCATACAACTAATACGCCTTTTATCTGATGATCATCATCACGAACAGGACTATAGCTAAAAGTCCAATAGACATCCTCCATATGCCCGTTGCGGAATATAGGAAGCAGCAGATCATCGTACCAGATACTCTCGCCAGTAGTTAAAACTTTGGTAATTAATGGATAGATAAAGTCCCAGATTTCGGGCCAGCATTCAATTGCTTTTTGTCCCATGGCGGCAGGATGCTTTCCATCATTGCCAAAGCTTGGGCGATAGGAATCATTATAAAACTGAATCAGGTCATCTCCCCACCAAAGAAACATAGGGAATTTTGAGGACAATAATGTGGCTAAGGTGTTTTTCAGATTCTCTGGCCAGCATTCAGGAATTCCTAACGGGTTTAATGACCAGTCAATATTACGAATTATTTCAGCTGAATTCCCGCCATTTTGAAGGAAAAAGTAGTCGGCACTGTCATTCTTGTTATCCAAATTTATTTTTTTTTAAACATAAAATCTATTGTTTCTTTTAAAATAAACTTTACATGATTACTGTAAATGTAATAAATTAAAAGCTTTAATTTAAATAACTTTTATGCCTAGGCCAGACAAATGGTTTGATTTTAAATTATATATACAGCTTATAATGTAATAGAGGAATGAGTCATTAAAAAGATAGTTAATAAAACATAGTAAACAGCAGCAGCATACAATGTAAAAATAAGATATGCAATAAATGTTTTTATATAATAACTTTTAAAATCTATTGTTAAGGTATATTTAATGATTTTGAATATAATTGCCATGCTGAGAACACCAGTAATACCACTGATAAAACCAAGTAAAATTGAACTTATTACTGAAAAATCAAGTATTTTGTATCGCCATAGCAGATGGTAGGTGAGTACAAAAATGAATCCGATGCTGAAATGCATCAGCCATCCTAATGTTTTTTTGGAACCTATTGAAAGTCCCGATTTCAGTTGAGAAAACAAATATGTAAGCAAAACAGGTTCTTTGTAAATTTCACTGTGTTTTGTAGATATGGCATATCTAAATAATGTCATTGCTGATGTTGCAGCAATCGAGACAATCAGTATCTGAAAAAATGTATAGTAGTTCATGGCCGGAATAAATTAAAATCTATTGTTCGCATTTTGGAAAAATGTTCCTGATTTTTAACCTCATGTAAATTTTATGCTTTTGTTATCGCACAAAATTAAAATCATTCCAAGCCAGGGTATTATATAATTATCACTATTAGTTACATAATTATAACTTGATGGTTTTTTGAGCAGAATTATTTCCATAAAAAATGTATTTTGCAGCAGCTGTAAATGCTGAAAAAAAAGTTTTTTCTTTTGCTTAAAATTCTATAAGATTGATAAATAATTGTGTAAATCAGTCATTAAGTGTTTGTCTAAATTTGAAATATTAATTTTTTAAAACACTTATTATGAAAACTGAAACAAAAAGTCCTAAAAGTTACACAGCTTCAAAAAGCAATGCTGCGACAGCTGGAAAAAAAACAAATAATAGTGGCAAAGTGAAAGCAAAATCAAGTGCTGCCGATGGATTGAGAGAACTATTCGTAGATTCACTTAAAGATATTTACTGGGCCGAAAAAGCATTAGTGAAAGCACTTCCAAAAATGGCAAAAAATGCTACATCTGAGAATCTTATTTCGGCTATTAATGAACATTTGACTGTGACAGCTGAACAAGTAAGCAGGCTTGAAAAAGTCTTCGAATCTGTGGGAGAAAAAGCAGCTGCAAAAAAATGTGATGCAATGGAAGGACTTATCAAAGAAGGTGAAAGCATTGTAGAAGAAACTGAAGCAGGACCTGTGCGTGATGCTGGAATTATTGCTGCTTCGCAAAAAATTGAGCATTACGAAATCGCTTCTTATGGTACATTAGCTGCTTTTGCACAGACGCTGGGCGAGGATGACGCTGTACTATTATTAGAACAAACATTATCCGAAGAAAAAGAAGCTGATAAACTGCTTACAGAAGCTGCGTACAACACGATTAATTTTGATGCAGCAGAAGAAGATGAAGCTTAGAATTCTAAATTTATTATAAAAACCTGCAGATTATTAATTAGCTGCAGGTTTTTTTTTCGCACTGTTCTTAAGGATAATTTGGATTGTTGACTGTCGTGAGTGATGTTTCAAATTAAAATTCAGAACCTTATTTCTGTTTTGCTTTTTTAGACTCTTTTTGGATTTTTTCGGGTAATATTGCCTGATGGATTTTTCTAATCACTTTTTTGGAAGAAAAGTTGAGCAGTATAATTATGATGCTGGTAATGCTCGTAAAAGCATTTGTCAATATAATGGGCCAGTCATTTTTGAGGATTCCGTAATATACCCAAAGCAATGTACCTGTCAGTAATATAAAATAGGTTGTTACCGAAACGTGCTCGGTGGATTGTTCACGTATAATGACATACGTTTGAGGGATATTAGCCATTGTAGTAAAAATTGCGGCAAGTATCCCAATAGTATATATATCCATAACTTTAGTTTTTAACAGTTTTAACCAAATCTAAAAGGTTTCACTATCAAATTGTTATAGATATTTAGTCACATATTATAAAATTATGGTTTTTTAAATTTTATATCGTTAATATCTTTTTTCAGTTCCATAAACATCCCTTTTATTGTGTCTGGCTCCATTCCTGATTGTTTACTATCGTCTCTTCCGATATGGCACACATATTCCCAGATTTCCAGAATGTCAGAGAGCTTGATTTCGTATGGACTGTAAATAATGTTATCTGGAACCACGGTCAGGGAATCATTATTTTTATTGCCTAGGCGTTTATAGGTAATTCCTTCGCTGGATGTGATGAATATATACGTTTTATTCTGTTTTATCTCACCCAGATTGTCTACATATTTTCCCACTACAAAAGATTGATTCGTATGTGGAGGCATAGAATCGCCATTTATTGGAAAAGCCCTCATTTTGCCAGTGCCTAAGAAAGGTAATGCTATCTGCTGCAGATTTTCTATATATTCAGCATCGGCATAACCGCTAAGATAGCCAGCTTGCGCTTTGTGCGGAATAATTTCAATGAGGTTATTGCCATTTTGATCAACGGTTATGGGCAATACAATACGGTTGTCTTCTAATTGCAATAAATTTTCAATAGAAATTTTCCGTAAATCAACTGTTAAAAGCAAATCAATACTAATGTGGTAATAGCGGGAAATAGTTACCAGTGTTTCGGCAGGAGGCGTGTTTTTTCCGTATTCATATTTTTTGTAGCGATCAAGAGGCAGAGCCATGCCGCTTGCTATCTCCTGTTGAGACAAATTACGTCTGCTCCGCAGCCATTTGAGATTGTCAGAAATATACAACATATGTTAAAGGGATTTTATGTCCCTGCAAATATACTGTTTAAAGTGATTTAACGTCCTAATTTTGTGCAATATTTTAATTAGTAAGGATAAGATAATAGGGCAATTATAAGAATAAGAATAATAGTCACGTTGGTATTATATGAAAAAGCTGCAATACGCCATAGTAGATATTGAGACTACAGGAGGCAATGCCAGAGGAAGCCGCATTACCGAAATTGCCATTGTTATTCATGACGGAAATAAAGTTATTGACCGTTGGGAGACACTTGTGAATCCTCAAAAAGAGATACCGCTTCCTATTTTTGCACTGACCGGGATTGATAATGCAATGGTTAAAAATGCCCCTGTATTTGATGAAATTTCCGAAAAAGTTTTGGAAATGTTGACAGATCGTGTTTTTGTGGCACATAATGTTAATTTCGATTATTCTTTTGTTCGTCATCAGCTGGAAGAGTCTGGGTTTAAATGGACAGCCAGGAAGCTGTGTACTGTTCGTGCAGCGAGAAAAATCCGCCCTGGATTAAGTTCATACAGCTTAGGAAACCTCTGCAGTTCATTAGATATAGACATTGAGAATAGACACCGTGCGGGTGGTGATGCTGACGCTACAGCTATATTGTTTTCAAAACTATTAGAGTGTGACAGTGGAGGAGAGATGGAAAAAATGATCAAGAAAACTTCACAGGATCAGAGACTCCCGCCCAATCTGCCTCCAGAGGACTTTGAACAATTGCCAGAAAAAACAGGAGTTTATTATTTTTATAATCAGATGCGAAAAGTGATTTATGTTGGCAAGGCTGTAAATTTAAAAAAACGTGTGGCTTCTCATTTCAGCGGTCATAATGTTAATGCTCAAAGGCAGAATTTCCTCAAGGATATTTACGGAATTTCTTTCGAAATCTGCGCTACCGAACTTATGGCTTTGTTACTGGAATGTGACGAAATCAAGAAGCTGTGGCCAATCCATAACAGGGCATTAAAACGCTTTGAAGCTAAATTTGGATTGTATGAATATGAAGCCCGAAACGGATACAAATATTTAGCAATTGGCAAAATGACCAAGTTTCAGAAGTGTATTCAGGAATTCAATAGCCAATATGACGGGATTGCGGTATTGCAAAATCTTTCCAGCCAATTTAAAATTGATCATCGGTTCTGTCAATACGGCATTCCGGCAACAGGAGAATTTTTCCAGAAAAAAGATGTGACAAATCTGCCTGAAATTGATATTCACAATGAAAAAATCGAAAATGCAATTGAATTTTTGCAAAGTAACAGACCCAATTTTGCCATTATAGACAAAGGTATTTCTATAGAGGAAAACAGTTGTATCTGGGTCGAGAATGGGCATTTTTATGGTATGGGATATATACCTTCAGATACTGGATTTACAGAATTTTCAGAGATGAAGGAATATATCGAACCCTACAAGAGCAATCAATACATTATGCATCTTATTTATGCCTATGCAGATAAATATCCAGGAAAAGTGAAACGCTTTTCAAATGAAAATAAAATACAGCAGCTATGATCCTTTTCAGCGACACCGAAATGTTTACATCTGGCACATCTGGAAAAAAAGTATTTGATGTCCCCGATGCTGACTTAATGCTGATTGATGGTTTTTTTACAAAAGAAGAATCGGATAACTACTATACTATTCTGCTCAATACTACTGCATGGCATGAATACGAAATGCCTATGTACGACAAAATGGTTACGGCACCACGCATGGTGTCATGGTATGAAGACAGTAAAAAGACCTCAGGAAGATTTAACTGGCCTTCAGTATTGCGAACTATCAAGACCAGGGTTGAAAATGAAACCCAGATAAATTTCAATGCAGTTTTGTTGAATTTATACAGAAATGGCAAGGATGGTGTTTCCTGGCATAGCGACAAAACAAAAAGCCAAAATAAAGATATGAATATCGCGTCGGTTACTTTTGGCGAAACCAGAATTTTCAGATTACGGCATAAATTCTTGAAGCATCAGCCACAAATTGAGATTCCGCTGCATCATGGTTCTTTTTTATTGATGGCAGGAAAAACAAATAGTTTTTGGGAACACCAAGTGCCAAAAACAGCGCGGGATGTACTGCCAAGAATCAATCTCACTTTTAGACAGGTGAAAGAGCAATAGGTTTTAGAATTTATCTGCAAATGCAAGGCGGTTGTGTTAAAAAGAAAAAAGATGGTATTTAGTCAATTTATAGTTATTTTTGTGTCTATACGAGAAATTATGAAAAATTTTATTTCGATTACAGTTGTTTTTATTTTACTGGCGTGTCAAAATAGTCCGGATACTCTTACTGTGCTTTATAATTTGCCTAAAAAGCTGAAGGAAGTTTCAGGAATTACTTATTTTCCAGAAACCAATTCGATATATACAATTGAAGACAGCGGGAATGCCAATGCAATATATGCTTTAAATTCAAACGGAAAAATTGATAAAAAGGTCACAATAATCAACGCGTCAAATGAAGATTGGGAAGATATTACCAGAGATAAAAAAGGTAATATTTACATTGGTGACTTTGGCAATAATGATAACATCCGTAAAGATTTATGCATTTATAAAGTGGCAAAAAATCAATTGAATAAGGAAAATGCAGCTGCCGAATACAAAATTTCGTTTTCATACCCGGAACAGACCGAATTTCCGCCAAAGAAAAAAGAACTCTTTTATGATGTTGAAGGTTTTTTTGAATACCAGAATTATTTTTATCTTTTTACAAAAAACAGAAGCAAAGGTTTTGATGGAACAGCTTTCATTTATAAAATTAAAAATGCATCAGGAACTCAAAAAGCAGTAAAAATTGGCCAATTTAAAACCTGTGATAATTACAATCATTGCGTTTTGACAAGTGCAACAATTAGCCCAGACGGGAAAAAAGTCGCTTTATTGAGTCACGATAAAATTGTTTTATTTCAAAATTTTAAAGGAGATTTATTTCACAAAGGATCACAGACTGAAATTAAACTGAATCACTTTTCGCAAAAAGAAGCGATAGTTTTCAAAGACAATAACACTCTTTTAATTGCCGACGAAAAAACAAATAAAGTAGGAGGCAAGGTATATGAGTTTAAGTTGATTAAATAAGCAGCTAAGTTTCTGAGCTACTAAGTTACTAAGTTTTTTAACTTAGAATCTCATAAACTTAGCAACTTCCCCTTAAAAACTATATGCCGCTCCAAAAATAACCCTGCCGGCTTCTTCCGGAGATTTGAAATAGGAAATGCGTGCTGTTATCGTATTCACGGCATTTAACCAGAGTCCGCCACCATAATCATTGTGCCATTTTCTGGAATTTTCGCCTTCAAGCCAGATTCTTCCGTAATCGAAACCGCCAAGAATTCCGTAAGTCATCGGGACTATCGTGCGCTGGATTTTACCAATAGTAAGCCGTAAATCAGTGCTTTGGGAAAAATAGGAATTCCCTAAAAATCGCTCGTTTCTATACCCGCGTAAATCTTTGTCGCCACCCAATACAGCTCCTTGGTAAAACTCATAATTGTCATTGAAGATTGTTTTTCCCTTAATATAAGTGGCTAAAATTAACTTTCCGTTTTTGTCAATTTTATGAGTAAAACCCAAGATACTTTCCAGTGATGGGAAGTTCTGTTTGGTTTCTTCTAAATTCGCTGTCCAGCTGGCCTCAATGGCAAAAGCCATTCCCAAATTTGGTTTTGCCTTGAAATCAGAATTTTTGAAACTATATCTGATTCTGCCACCGCCAAAAGTCTGGGCAGTAAAAACATCAGGATTAATAGCATTGCCAGTGTTTATAAATCTATTTTCCGTTTCTTCTACTTTCATTTTTTCCAAAAATGGCTGAAAATAAAACTCACTTCCATAACGTCCCACATGTCGAATGGCACCAGCAGCTTTTAACTGCTGGATACGTACCCTGTTGTAATCCATTCCCAATTCCTGATCATAATTTGAAGTTTCGTTTCCGTAGCCAAAATAGTTTTTCGCAAAATTGGGCGTAGTATATTGTGATTCGACATCAATAACCCATTTCCCCAACAAGCCCGGAAAATGTGCTGCATAATTAAACTCAAGACCGCCAGTTGCAAAGTAATAAAAGGCATTCAAAGTGTGCCTTTGAGTATAGGGATTCTGCTTGAAATTGTTAACCGTATAATTTACATTAACACCCATTTTTACGCCATCATCCGGATTATAACCGATATTTGGAAGACCGGAAATTACATTGTATTTTGGTCTTTCATAATTGTATAAATTGACATCATAATCGTCAGTCAGCTGTGTTTGTGTTTTGGAATCCAGATTATAGGTGTTTTCTTTTGATTTAAAATCATATACAATAACTTTTTTTCCGTTTTGGATGTTATAAGTGTCATTGTTTTGCCCGCCGATCAATCGGATTTTTATTTTCGATTTGTGATTACCAATAACTTCAAAAATATCATTGTCATCCAAACCATAAATCCAAAGATTATCAGTTTTGGCATCGGTTACATTTTTGGTATAAATTAATTCGTCAACTTCCTTTTTGGTTCTAAAAACCTGAATTTCAATGTTTTTATCAGCATTATGATTGATAATAAATTTGTCTTTTTTATCCGTTCCGGCAATGATTACAGTATGACTTAGAACATCTGAATACTCAGAGGCATATTTCTGCAGTTCCTTTTTTCTGTTTTTTAATTTGGCCTTAATATCTTCAATGGTTTCATCCTGAACTTCTTTTGGAAGTGATTTAAAAGCATTGTCAATATCATTATCTGTTAAATGTTTCTGAATATATTTGGCTTGAGCCAGCCAATCTTTTTCCTCAGAAGTTCTAAGAAAAGCCAAGTCTAGCGGATAAGGTTCCCTGTTGAGCCATTTTACATTGTCAATTTCGTTTTTAAAAGTGCGCATGTGCCGAAGTGCCGGAATGTTCATTAAAAGCGAAAGCAAGGTTCCGTCATATTTTGAAAAAGCCTGATCACGGTCACGCGGAATTGGTTTGTAAATTACTTTTCCGTCTTTTTTATATTCTCCCCAGCGCCACTGATTGCTGTGTCTGTCCCAGTCTCCAATCAGCATGTCAAATAAACGCGCTTTTATATATTCTTTTTCATCAACCGAATATTTTTCGTCTTTATGAAGATTCTGCATCATATCATCGGTGCCAATGATATTTGTTGGGTTGCCAAAATTTTTTGCATCCAAATGATTGTCTGCAGGTCGCTCTTCAACCATGTAAAGTCCGTTTCCGAAATTTGAATTGAATTCTTCCAAAACTTTTTGTTTCGGTACATAATATAAAACAGGATTCGTGTGAGCCAAACCAATTTTGTCTGCCATGTTACCAACAGCAAATGGCGTATAAGGATGAGATGTCGTGTAAAAATCAAGCAGAAAATTTTCGGCGTATGTATCTTCAAAATCATTTACAATGTATTGATCCTTGAAAGCTACTGCCTGCAAAAACTGGGTTGCACTTTTTTTCATAGCCCGTATCACGTATTCTCTTCCTTTGGAATCAGCCAATCGAAGTGAAATGGATTGATGTCCACCGCCTTCGCGAATGGGTTTCAAACCGCCAAAAAGAGTGTCTAAAGTGACAGTTTTTGCTTCAATTGGTAAGCTGTAATAATATCTGTAATGATTTCCAAATAAAAATTTATGAACCAGACTCTTTTGCGTCATTTCTTCGGTATAAATCGAAGTTTTGAAACTCGGCGGAAAATTATTTGGACTATCAGCCGCCCAATTAATCTCTTTGGCTTTTATGATTTCATGTTCAAAAAGCAGTTTCTCCTTATTATTTTTATTTCCAAAATAAGCTACTTTGGCATCACCGCTTTTAAACAAGGTAAGTACGGCATAACCGTTTCCGCCATACGAAAAATCACTTGGGTTTATCGCTCGTGCCGCTTCCGATTTTGAACCGGCACCACTAATAATCTGCGGAATATTTTCTTTGTAGATATATTGCAGATTATGATCGTGTCCCGAAACAACAATTACATTTTTCTGCTTTTGCAAAAGTGTTTTAATTCGCTTGGCATAAATAGTATATTGCTTGTTTTGGAGATCCTGCGGACTAATTCCGGATGTCTTTCGCAATAAATTAATAAAAGAACCTATCACGGGAAGCGGGATTTTTTGTTCCAAAGGATATAATTGTTTTTCCCATGAAAACTGTCCTCCATGTGTTCCGTTGCTTAATAAAGGATGATGAATGGCGAGGACAACTGTTTTTTCCTGATTTTTATTCAGCAGGCTTTCCAGTTCATCAAAAAAACCTTCTCTGGTTTTGATATCGCAATTGTCGTTTATTGTTGGGTGATTGTCCCAATCTTCCAGAAACCATTCACTGTCTATGGTTATCAAAGTGGTAATGCTGTCAATTTTTACATCTTCAATCGGACAGCTTTTTCTGGGTAAAAAGGCTTTTTTATCATTTAAATATTTCGTCACAAAATCAGCCTGAAGTTCCAGTCCTTTGATACCGTTATACCAGTCATGATTACCCGGAATTACAATTGTTTTTCCTTTGAAACCTTCAGCTAGTTTTAATTGATTCGTCAGCTTTTTTTCTGCCAATGTTTTTTCTGCCACATTGTTATCGCTGGGAAAACCTTTTGGATAGATATTATCGCCTAAAAAAAGAAGAGTGGCTTTTTTATTTGATTTTTTTAGTTTTTGATGCAGAAGTTCAAGAGTCTGCTGTGCTTGTTCTTCATCTGCATTTCCTGCATCACCAACTAAATAAAAGGTATGAGCAATTTTTATGGTATCTGTTGCGTTTTTGTTTTCATTGGTGCTCACATTTTTTCCATATTGAGGTTTGTGTGTTGCGCAGGAATTTATAGTAAGCAATAAAGCTAAAGTGATAGAATATTTTATAATTGAATTTATAAAACGATTATCCAAAAACAATTTCATAATTTAGTAAGATTAAAATATTCTTTATGACTCTAGTAGAACAATCTGAAGATTTCGTGAGCAATTTACTCAAAGATAAACTTTCTAAGTTATATTCTTATCATAATATCTTTCATACTTCCAATGTAGTTGGTGCTGTAAAAAAGCTTTGCAGCAAAGAGGATGTGCAAGGCATTGAAAAAGAAATGCTTTTGGCAGCAGCGTGGTTTCATGATACAGGATATATTAACGGAATTGAAGATCATGAAAATGAAAGTGTAAAAATTGCGGCTTCATTTTTGAAAGATAAAGGCCAATCGGAAGAGTTTATAGAAAAAGTTTCAAAACTTATCATGGCTACGTCCAAATATTATGTACCTCAGAATCAATTGGAAAAAATAATAAAAGATGCAGATTTTGTCCATATAACAAGCCTGGAGTATGCCTCGACCTGCGAATTATTGCGATGTGAGTTAGAAAACACAATGAATCTTTCGTTTGATAATCTCCAATGGGCCAAAGAAAACCTGGATTTTTTAGTAAATAAGCATCAGTTTTACACGGATTATGCTTTGAAAAAATGGCAGCCTCTGAAAGAAAAAAATATTGCAATAGTACAAAAACAACTCAAAAAGCAAGAATTGAAAAAAAATAAAGAAATCGAAAACGAAGAAAAAAAGAAGTACAAAGAGGAAAAGCCAGATCGTGGTATTGATACTTTATTTCGTGTTACTTTAGGAAATCATACCCGTTTGAGCGGTATTGCTGATAGCAAAGCTAATATTTTGCTCTCGGTAAATGCTATAATTATTTCGATAGCTCTCTCTACATTGATTCCGAAATTGGACAGTCCAAAAAATGCGCATTTGGTCATTCCTACTTTCATCATGTTAATGTCAAGTGTAATTACGATTATTTTTGCAATACTTTCGACACGGCCAAAAGTGACGAAAGGTGTCTTCACAAAAAAAGATATCGATGACAGGAATACGAATCTGCTTTTTTTTGGTAATTTTTACAAAATGCCTCTGAAAGATTATCAATGGGCAATGAACGAAGTGATGAAAGACCGTGAATATCTTTATAATTCGCTGATTAAAGATTTATACTTTTTGGGAATTGTTTTAGAAAAAAAATATAGATTACTGCGAATAGCCTACAACATTTTTATGATCGGAATAGTGTTATCTGTAATTGCTTTTATATTTGCTTTCAAAACATTAAGTGCTTAATTTTAATTGATTATGGGTTCTGTTAATTTTGATAAAAAGCATTAAAATTATGTAATTCTCATTGAAGGTTTTAGTTTTTACTTTGTAATGAACTTAAACTTTATAGTTATGAAATCCTTATCAATAATATTTTTAGTATTAGTTTTTGGCGCATGCCAGAAACAGCAGAATGAAGATATAAACAGAGCAAAACAAGCCAGTATTGACTCAATGAAAATGGAGATCAAAAAGCAAAAAGCTATTGATTCAATGGAGATAGAGATTGCAAAAATTCAAGAAGAAAATAAACGCCATGACAATGAGAAAGTGACAGTTATAAACCAGCCAGCAAATACAGCTGCAGTTCCCGCTAAAAAGAAAGGATGGAGCGGAGCTGCTAAAGGCGCAGTCATTGGAGCAGGTGTTGGTGCCGCTACTGGTGCTATTGTCAGCAAGAAAAAAGGAGAAGGGGCAGTAATAGGCGGATTGGTTGGAGCCGGAGTAGGTGCAGGAACTGGTGCTATTATTGATGACAGTACAAAAAACAAAGACAAAAAGTAATTATAATATTATCAGAAAAGCCTTTGCGTTTCATTTGAAAGCAAAGGTTTTTTTTTGTTTAAAATTCAATTCTAAAGAAGAATCTTCTTTAAGGATTCGGCGATGCTTCTCCAAAGCAGATTATAAAAAGATTTTTCCTGAATTCGCTCAATTTCGATTTTTGCTTCCTTTGATATTCCTTCAGAATCATTTTTAAGAAGCAAGTTGGCAACAGCAGTTTTTAGTTTAGCCTTTTTGTCAGGATTGTCTTTTTCATAGAGTGTAACATCTAAATCATTGTATTTTAAAAAAGCTGTACCGTAAGCTCTTTTATTATTTCCAGAAAAATTAAAAGCATACGATTTAAAATTACCGTCCACAGAAGCATTGATATACGGTTTTGTAAATTTATTTAATGACTGTACATCAAAATTCTGTATAGTGCCTTTTATTGTAAAACTATCTTTTACATCAAGGACATTGAATGTCCAATGCACTTTTAATGGAGAATCTTTCATAAAACGGCAATTGATATTTATATCAACATCGGGAGTTTTTTTTATGCCAAAACCACTCTTAATGTTTGTGGCTTTTAAATTAAAGCGGTCAAATGTTAATTTGGCTGGACCTTTTTCAAAATCAATTTCTTCTTCATATACTAATTTGGAGTTTTTTATTAAAAGTGTATCCAATTGCAGCGGGAATTGTATTTTTCGAAGTAATTCGTTGTACAATGGTTTTTTGCTTAAATCATCTTTTGGTATTTTATTCCTGTAAATATTAGCATTAACGCCATCTAGCGATAAAGAATGTGCATTGAAGAAAATAATATTTTTTTTGAAGCCCCAATCCAGTGATTTTAAATTTATTGAGGAAGCTTTAATAGTAAAAAAATCTTTTTCTTTCGGTATCTTTTTCACAAATCCGGCACGAGTATATTCAGGTAAATATTCGAAATTTTTGATATGGAGTGTATGATTGGCAGCTCTTATTTCGTGTGCTTTGATGGTATAAAAATCATTAGGCTTGTAATATAAACTGTCGCAATCCACAATGTATTTATCAAATAAAAAAGGTATAGAACCCTCAAGCACACTGTCAGTAATTACAATATTTTCGATTGTTGTGCTGATGTTCTGAGTGCTGAGAATTGTTTCGCTATCCTGAATGGAAATAACAGCTAATTTGCCTTTATTGAGATAAATATTAGAGACTATAATTATTTTGTCAAATGGTTCAACAACCTCTTTCCGGATATTCTGAGTGTTTTTTTCTTTTCTATATAAAGTCACATCAGGAGCATCAACAGTAATACTTTTAGCTTTAATAATATCTTCAAAGAGTAACTGCCAAAGGCTAAAACTGGTTATAGTAATAGATTTGGTTTTGGCATAAACCCCAATTTTGTCCGTACTTTTTTTGGGCTTTATTTTAGGAAAAACGGTAATATCAGTAATGTGAATATTGGCTGGAAGCAAGTCTACTGTTAACTTGTCATACGAGATATTGTATGGAGTGTCGTTGTTTTCTTTAATAATTTTAGGAAGCTGGTGATTCAGCCAAAAATTCAAGCCAGCATTGATCATTAACAATATCAGGAGCAAGGCTGCGATTCCAAAAATTATTTTTTTAGGCAACGTCATATAAAGTATTTGGTTTTAAAAACAATAAATTTAAAGTTTTAAAGCCAATCCTTATTTATATAATTAATGGTAATTCTTATAAGTTTTAATACTGTTCGTCGACTAAATCCTCATAGGTGCTGGTATGTGCAAAATCGGTTAAACTGGTATTGATGACTTTTACACGAATAGCCCGAAGTCCTGATACACCCTGCAGTTCTTCGACTTCAAATTGTTCAATACCAGGTTCTAGAATTTTTTTGAACTGCAGGTATTTGATGTATTTCAAGTATTCGGTTTGTTCCGAATTATGGGAGTATACAATCGTGATTTTTTCTTTTTGAGTGATCCGTTCTTTTGTTCCTTTTATTGTTGCTTTATCGATACGTTTTTTGACCACTTCATAGCGGGCATTGTAAGTTCCATCGACATCAAATCGCTTTTCATCCATTCTGAAACGGATAGAAATCGGCGAGCTGAATACTAAAATCAGTGAAGTAACATCCAATTCATAAGGTAAAGCAGCTTTCAGCTGATGGTGTTTCAGTTCCATTTCGCATAAGGTCTGGAGCTGCCACAGCCTTAAGTTATTGAGATACAGATTGTCAAATGGTTTTGATGGTGAAATCGATTCTCCAATGTAAAGGTTATGCTCTACACCATCCGTTTTAAAACGTTCGTAATAATGTGGATAAATCTGCTGGGCTTCAACTTGTTTCTGATCGAGAATGACAGCCAGTTTTTTGTTGATAATAGACATCGTATTATCAAATTTTTTTCTCGAGTGATAAAACATTCCGGTTTTTTCGTCCAGGCTTTCAAAGTAATTCTGTTTAGCCTTTTCATGTTCCATATCCATACTGGTATTTTTCAGGATAGGATGGATTTCGGATTCAATATAATTCTGAATCTGCTGTTCAGTATCAGCTTTTAATGATGTATCTAGTTCATTTGTATATGATTGCAATTCAAAAATTCTTTGTTCCAGCAAAACAAAGCTTTCATTGGTTTTTTGGCTTTTAAATAGATTTATAAGCGTGTTTAATTGGTTTTTTAAATCCTCTTTTACCGTTTTATTGCGATGTTCCGATGATCCTTTTATATCTATCTGTCCATACAAAGGATATACTTCCTTGAAAATAATTTCCTTAAAAATGTAGTCTTTGGCGGGAGACTGGAAATATTTCAGGGCTTCTCTTTTAAATTTCCAGTAAACGCTGGAGTGTATAGCTGTATATTCTCTTTGAATAATCGCTTCAATTTCGTTTTGTTTATCGATTTTGTAACTTTCTAAGTTATCGACCAGATAAGGCAAAAATAAATCCAGATTAATAGCATTGACGCTGTTTAATCCGGCTGGTTTTGATGATACTAATTCGATGATTCCTAAAATGGTACTGTTCTTCATTACAGGCGCAAAAATACAGCTTTGTATGCCTTGCTGCAGCAGGTGATTTCCTAGATTTTTATTTTCTGGAATTTCTGTAAATTGTTTAACATCAGATATGATAATGTTTTTTTTATCCTCTAAAAATGTCGAAAAACAATGACCATAAATACCTTTTTTACAATTCATTTCATCAACACCATTCAATAAAAAACTTGTATTCGCCTTATCACTATATGGCGGAATTGTAAATTTTTCTTCCTCCTCATTATATAAAATAAATCCAACTCTTAAATCAGGGATTCTAAATATGGATTTGAAAATTTCTTCAAAACTGGAACTTGATTTTGGCTGTGCGGATTTTGCTCTTAAAAGATTGCTTTTTAAATTTGATACGGCACTTTCTCTGGTAACATCAAAAAGGCTTACTATTCCGAATCCCTTTAAAATCCAGCTTCCCTGAGGGAATTTTTCTTTCCAGAGCTCGATATTGCCATAATTGTTCATTAAAAGCGTGATGTCTTCCTGAGTAATTAATGGAGCATTTTGTGTTGGAATGATTTCAAGAAAATCAGCATTATACATAATACGATAATGGTACATGATACCGCTTGCATTTGGAATATCATAAAATAAAGGCTTATTGAAATCAAAATTCTGACCATACGATGCATTTAAAATCAAAATGCAATTGAGAATGTAAAATTGGTCTTCTTCAAAATCACGTATCTCCATATCGAATGTCATGCCGGCATCCTGAAGAATTTTTTTGAATCTTTCGGAATAATTAAAAGTCACATTTTGAAACGGAATGGTTACTGCTTTTATCTCATTGTTAGTCAATGCAGTAGGGAAGAGGTCTGCCAGTAAATTATGGATTAATTCTTCATGTTTTTTTATAAAGCCCAAATCAGTAATACCGGCTCTAAATTCCGGATAGGGTTCTATTTCCTTCAGTAAAGCGTTAGCATAATTAGAACGATAATCCACATTTGCAGCAGCAATTTCCTCTAAGTTTTCAATCAGTTTATGAAACGAAATCAAGGTTTTGAAAGGGCTTTTTGTAAATGTGGAATTGTTCATAATTGATATATGTGTGAAGAAGTAAAATTACGAATTGTTTTTTAATTTATTTTTAGCTTCCTGCACAACAAAATAACATTTGATCTTAATTTTTTAATGCATATTGATTTTATGGATGTTAAGTGCTTTTAATTTTTTTTTAAGATGAATATTGTTTGCTAACTTCCATTATTAATAAACTCCGAAGGTGACATATTAAAGTTTTTTTGGAAGTTTCTGCTGAAACTTGATTGCGATTTATAACCTACAATTTCTGATATTTCATATACCTTGTATTTGCCCGAAAGCAGTAATTCTGCCGCTTTTTTCAAGCGGGCATTGTTAATGAGTTCATTAGGACTGATATTAGAAATGTCCTTTATTTTGCGATATAATGTAGAACGGCTCATGTGCAGAATATCAGCAAGCGATTCTACGCTTAAGTTTGTGTCTGCCATATTTTGATCTATGATGATATCTAATTTTTTGATAAAATCCTCGTCAGTCTTATTGTGTGCAATAGTTTTTAAGTGTGACAGTGGAGAACTTGCATAATAATCCATAACATGGCGTCTATTGGATAATAAATTATCGATTTGCGCCAATATAAAATCCATCGAAAATGGCTTGGAAATATAAGCATCAGCTCCCGATTCAAGCCCTTGAATCCTGGACTGAACAGCACTTAAGGCTGTGAGTAAAATTACTGGAATATGGCTCGATTCGATATTGGATTTAATACGGTCGCATAATTCTATACCGTCCATAATTGGCATTGTAATATCGCTGATAACGATATGAATGCTTTCGTTATGAATTACTTTTAGAGCTTCTTCGCCATTGGCAGCTTTAAAAACTTTGTATTCTTTTCCGAGCTCTTTGCTCATAAAATTCAATAGTTCCAGATTATCTTCGACTACAAGCAGCTGGGTTTTTGTGTCTTTCGCGTTACTATCATTCTCGAATTCTTCGCTGCTGTCTTTCAGGTCAGTTGCGGAGTAATCTTTGTACAGGTTGAACTCGCTTTCCTGGCGCAGAGGTAATTGCAGGACAAAGGTGTTCATTGTGTCATCCAGAAATTGCAATTTCAAGGTTCCGTTATGCAATTCGGTTAATGAATGAGCGAGTGATAAGCCGATTCCCGTGCCAGTTTGAGTTTCGGAACCCAATATTCTGAAGAATGGCTCAAATATTTTGCTCTTAAGGCCTTTTGGAATCAAATTTCCATCATTTTTGACTATAAATTCCAGAGAGGTTTCATCTCTGAATAAGCTTATCATCACTTCGCTTTTGGCATATTTTATAGCATTGCTGATCAAATTGCTTAAAATTTTCCTGATAGCTTCTTCATCAACAAAGGCATAAATGTTTTTTTCACCCAATTCTAATTTCAGATTGATATTTTTTTCTTCAATTAAAGGAGTAAATTGAGATTGCAAATGCTTAACCAGTGCTGATATGTTTGTCTCGACAAAAGTTAAACGTAATCCTTTCATTTCCGTTTTTCTGAAATCGAGCAATTCATTAACTAAATTTAATAAACGTGAAGTATTTTTCTCCATTATCGATAAATTCTGTGGAATTTCGGGAGAGTCATATGTTCTTTTGAGCAGGCTTTCCAGAGGGCTTTTAATTAAAGTTAAAGGAGTCCGGATTTCATGGGCAATATTGGTAAAAAACTCTATTTTGGCATTATAAATTTCTTTCTCTTTCTGATTATTAAGATTTGCAATTTTTTGATTATTTTCTTTAATATTAATTTTATGATACCTTTGCAGCAGCCAATAAAGACATCCTGCTATTATCAAAAAATAGCAGAAAAAAGCATAGCTGCTTGCCCAGAATGAAGGCAGGATTGTAATGTCAATAACAGCTTCTTTGCTCCATATTCCATTGACACTTAATGATTTTACTCTGAATTTATAATCTCCCGAAGGAAGTTCCGTAAAAAACACTTTGTTGTTTTTATTCAAATAAACCCAATCATCATTGATTCCATCTAATTTGTACCAGTATTCAGTGAGTTCGGGAGCCGTGTAGCTCAGTGAAGCAAAATCAATATTAAAATTAGATTGATAATTTTTGAGAGTGATTTTTTTGATATACGAAATAGATTCATCCAGCGGGGAGTCTTTTTCATTTACAGCCACATCTTGATTGTTGATCTGCAGGCCCGTAATGAATATGGGCGGATTGTATTTATTGGTGCTGAAATTTTTTGGATTAAAACTGATCATCCCATTCAGATTCCCAAAATACATATCACCATTGGAATCCTTGAAAGCCGAATTGTAATTAAATTGGTCGCTGAGCAGTCCATTTGCAGTAGTGAAAATTTTTACTGACTTTGTCTTATAATTAAATTTGACAAGCCCTTTGGAAGTTGTAATGCATAAATTCTGGTTTTCATCCTGTAGAATAGAATAAATTACATTACTGGGGAATCCATCTTTTGTAGTGTATTTTTTGAATTCTTTTTTTTTGAAATCAAACAAATTCAAGCCATTTTCGGTGGCTATCCACAGGTTATTCTGTTTGTCTTGAAAAATTGAAGTTATAAAATCATTACTGATGCTTTTGCCGTTTTTAAAATCATGACGGTAAACAGCTTTTTCCTTGGTTTTTGAATTGTAATAAAACAGCCCGTCACGGTATGATCCAGCCCAGAAATTTCCATCTTTGTCTTTTGACATGCAGGTATAATGGGTGGTCTGCGAAAAATTGTCCGAAATTTTAAAATTATCGTTTTTGCTGTCATACAGATAGATCCCTAATGATGTTACAACATATAATTCCTTTTCGGGCGTTTCGTAAAAGGTAATAATAAAATTACTTTTTAAATTACTGTTATTCTGGTCATAATGTTTTAAAACTTTTCCGGTGCTGGCATCCATTACATCGAGTCCATGCTCAAATGTACCTATCCAGACCTTATTATCTCTGGGCAGAACTGCATGAACATTGTAAAATGAAAGCCCCGCTTGATAATTTACAAATTTCTTTGTCTGCAGATTAAATTTATTGATTCCTGCATCTTCGGTACCAATCCAGAGGTTCCCTTTATTGTCTTTGTGAATTTCGCGGACAGCACTTCCTACAATCGCATTTTCGCTCTTGCGGGGAAAGTACTTTTTAAACTGGTCATATTGCTTTTGATGGTAATTGACTCCGCCAAAATAAGTCCCAATCCATACGCCATTTTCTTTGTCAATAGTAATACAGTATGCAGCGTTATCGGAAATAGCATAAGGGTCACTTGGGCTTTTACGCAAGTTTCTAACGGTTTTTTTCTTCAGGTTATATATAAAAACACCCGATTCGCTGGCAATCCATAATTCGTCCTTTTTCTTTTTAAATTGACGGACAAAAATGGGGCGTTCTGCACCATTTATAAAAGGTTCTGTTCTATTATTGGCGATGTCATATTTATAAACACCATGATCTCGGGTGCCAATCAGGATTGTATTGGCATCTAGTGCATAGATGACTGATATTGAAAAGACCGTGTTAGGCAATTGCACCTCGATTTTGTCGAATCTTTGAGTCGCTTCGGAATAACGGTATAACGCATCAGGTGCTGATGCCCAGATCCCTCCTTTACTGTCACAGGTGATTGATGTGGCATAAAAAAAGTTACTGCCATCAAACATGGTTGTTTCTTTTGTTTCAACATTATATTTTACAATCGTTCCTATAGAAATAAACCATAAGTTGTTTTTCAGGTCATTATCGATATCATTAATCCGGTTATTTATTGCCTCATTCAAGAATGTGAATTTGTCTAATTTTTTATCATACGAGTACAATCCTTTGTCGGTTCCTACCCAGATATAATTTTTGAATTCATGCAAAGATTGAATGTAGTTTATGCCTAGAGATGTTTTGGGGTTTGCACCACTGCGGAATGTTTTAAAATGATATCCGTCAAAACGATTTAATCCATCTTTGGTTCCAAACCATAAAAACCCGTCTTTGTCCTGAATTGATGCCAGAACCGAATTGTTGGACATGCCGTTTTCTACCTTATAATGCTTAAAATAATACTCCTGGCAAAAAATTCTGCCTGACAAAAACAAAAGACAAATCAATGTACCTATTTTGAAAAAACTTCGCATCCTGCTGTTTATTAATTTTTTTATAAAAATAACTCTTCTAATTGTGTCACATGTATGCATTTTGATTTGTATTGCTGATTCCCAAAGTATTTATTAGGGATTTGAACCATTTCAACATAATTGTGGAACAAAATGGGATTACGTTTTTGTTAGCTATATCCTATTTTGGTCAAAAAATTAAAATGATATTTTTTAGGCAGATATATTATTGTATTAGTAAAAAATAGCCAAAATATTTCAACAGGATTCAAAAATAACAATCATTAGAGCAGTTGCAATATTACTTATATTTTGACTAATACAAATAAAATTGTAAAAACTTATTTTTTAATCTCGATTCGCAGATATTTCATGAACTGTAAAAAATAAAAATAATATACTCACAATTCTTTATGCCATTATTGAATGTATTTAATTAAAAAGCAGAGTACAATAATCATTTATTAATACACTTTAACCAAAAAAAATATTTATGAAAATCACTTCAGCCAAAGTCGGAGTTTTTGAAACAGTATGCTTTTTTTTAATTCTATTGCTGTCTAATGCAAATATGACAGCGCAGCAGATTAAAACATACACAGGTATTGTAACTGACTCAAAACTAGTTCCTGTTCCTGGTGCAAATGTAGTCATCAAAGGGACAAAGAATAGTGCAGTTACAGATTTTGATGGTAAATTCAGCATTCAAGCTAATGCAGGAGAAATTTTGAGCTTCAATTTTATTGGGTTCAAAAGCAAGGAAGTTAAATTATCAAGCAGCACATCATTGACAATTGCCCTAGAAGATGAAATTGCCACATTAAATGAAGTTGTAGTAATAGGATATGGAACCTTGGATAAAAAAGAGGTGACAAGTGCTGTAAGCCATGTCTCGGGAGATGAACTTATAGAGAATGGCCCCACAAACCCAATACAGTCTCTGGCCGGTAAAGTTGCTGGTCTATCCATCACTAATACTGGTGGTACAGATCCCAATGCCGGGCCTTCTATCCAGCTGAGAGGTGTCACTTCGAGAGCAGCAGGCTCGGGACCATTAATTGTAGTAGACGGAGTTATTGGAGGTAATCTTTATAACATCAATAAAAATGATATAAAATCATTTGATGTCTTAAAAGATGGTTCAGCATCAGCCATGTATGGTACACAAGGAAGCAATGGGGTAATAATAATTACCACAAAAACAGGCAAAAAGGGCATGGCTCAAGCCAGTTATAATGCGTATACATCTTTCAGCGTACCAACAAATCAATTAAAATCCCTATCGGCTGAAGAGTTTGTTGCCGCAGGAAGAGGTATTGATTATGGAGGAAGAACGAATTGGCAAAAGGAAGTATTAAAAGGCTCTGGTATTGCAAAAAGCCATTCTTTATCATTGAGCGGAGGTACCGATTTTATGACTTATAGAGCTTCATTAGATTACAGAGATGCTGAAGGTATGGATTTAAGATCTGCAAGAAAAGAATATGGGGGAAGGATTGCCCTGACTCATATAGGGAAAAATGACAAATATTCTGTTACTGTAAACTTCGCTCCGCGTTTTATAAAACGAGACAATTCGGATACGAATGCTATAACCAAAGCTTTACTATTAAATCCAACCTATCCTGTTTATGGCAATACTCCTAGCGGTTATACTGATATTCCGCCAGGAAGTGATGGGAACTTTAATCCTGTAGAGTTATTGAATTTAGATCAAAGCGGAACCGAAGAAAAATATCTGGAGATGAATAGTACGTTCAAGCTTAATCTATCGGATCATCTGAATACTCAGGTTACATTGGCTCAAAATAACACTGATGATTTCAGTTATTACTTCCGTCCTTCGGTATCAAATTTAGCAATACGAAGCGGATACAAAGGAGAGGCTAATCGTGGCTACACAACAAATACACAGCAAAATGCGGACTGGCTCGTAAATTATAATAATAGATTTGGGAAGCATTCTGTTAAAGCATTAGGAGGGTATACGTACCAATATAATGTCAGATCAGGAATGTCAGCCGAGAATAAAGATTTTACATCTGATGCATTAACTTATAATAATCTTGGTGACGGAACATTTCAATCAGAAGAAGAAGGAAGAACCGGTTTTGGATCACATAAGCAAGACTCAAGATTAATTGCTTTTTTTGGAAGGTTAAATTATTCTTTTGATGACAAATATCTGCTGTCAGCGAGTTTGCGTCACGAAGGATCTTCAAAATTTGGAGAAAATAATAAGTGGGGTAATTTTCCAGGAGTATCTGTTGGATGGCATTTAAATAAGGAATCGTTTCTTAAAGATGTTTCCTGGATCAATGACTTGAAATTAAGAGCCGATTATGGAGAAACTGGTAATCAGGCTTTTGATAATTATAAGTCGCTGTCTATATATGGCGGTTTTGGACAATATTTATATGATGGCAAATACTATACGGTATGGGGACCAGGGAATAATCCGAATGCCAATTTAAAATGGGAAGTGGGCAAAAACATCAATGTTGGCTTTGATTTTGGTTTTTATGATAACCGAATTACAGGAAGCTTGAATTACTACAACAGAAAACAGGAAGACATACTTGGAGATTATAGATCACCAGTACCGCCAAATGTATTTTCAACTACGTTTGTGAATGTTGGGTCTATGCGAAATGAAGGTTTCGAGCTGGACTTAAGCTATGATGTTATCCGCAGCAATAATCTTAACTACAATGTAACATTTGTAGGCTCGAGCAATAACAATAAATTCTTATCATTCTCTAACGAAATTTTTGAAGGGCAGTCTCATACAGATCTTGTGTATCTGCCATCTCCAGGAACTCCAGGACCTGCTCAGAGGCTCGAAGAAGGCAGACGGATTGGAGAATTCTATATGTGGAAGTTTGCCGGTGTAGACCAGTTTGGCAATATGCTAATATTGAGCAAGAATAACGAAATTATTCATCAAAATGAAGCTACTGAAGACGACAAGCGTTTTGTGGGCAATGGTTTGCCAAAATACTTTGCCAGCTTAAATCAAAAAGTAACTTACAAAAACTGGGATTTGGCAGTTTTCCTTAGAGGAGCTTTTGATTACGATATTTTCAATATTCATGATTTTTATTATGGTCTTGATTCTTCTCCAGAAAATGAAAATGTATTGTCATCTGCATACGGAAAAAACCAGCTTATAAAAGGAGATAAGGTCTTGACGGATTATTTTCTGGAAAAAGGGGACTACATTAAATTAGATGCTGTGACTATTGGCTATACACTAAAAATGTCTTCTTACTTTGATTCACTAAGGCTTTATGCTACAGGAAGCAATCTGGCTACGTTTACCAGTTTTTCAGGAGATCCAGAGATGTACCCAGTAAACGGATTGACTCCGGGAATTACAGGTTCTAAATCCTATTATCCAGCTGCAGCAACCTATTTAGTGGGTATTAACTTAAACTTTTAAATTCAAAAATATATCGTTATGAAAGTTATAAAAAAATTAAAGTTGCCTGTTCTCACTTTAGTATTGTTTGGCTCTTCATTCTTCAGTTGTACAAATTTAGAAGAGGTGCCTTATGATAAAATTGTTTCGCAAAACTTCTATCAGACTAAAGATGATATTATACGTTCATTTCTAAGAACTTACGAACATGGCTATTGGAGTATTCAAAGTCCTATATATAGAATGCAGGAATTATCTGCAGATCAATTAATGACACCTAACAGAGAAGGGCATTGGCAGGATGGAGGCACGTATTTACGAATGCATAAGCACACTTGGACTCCTGCTGAAGGGTATTTGAACGAAGGATGGGAAGCTTTATTCGTTGGTATTGGTCTGGCAAATAATTCAATAGAGGATTTCGAGACGCTTGATCCGGCACGTTTTGGACTTACCGCAAGCGAATTGAATCTTTTTATTGCTGAACTCAGGGTTATGAGAGCTTGGTATTATATCAAGGCTTTAGATTTATATGGCAATGTGCCAATTGTAACTAAATTTAAAGGAGCACCGATAAATCCTCCACAGGCAGCACCTGCAGAAGTTTTTGCTTTTATAGAAAAAGAGCTTACCGAAGCCATACCAAGTTTAAGTTCAAAAGGTGATCCGTCTATCACTGTAAACAGATGGACAAAAGCGGGTGCCGCGGCTTTATTATGCCGTCTTTATCTAAATGGAGAAGTATATACAGGAACTCCATATTATGACAAATGCGCAGCTGTTGGTAGTGATATTATTAACGGAAAATATGCATCGTATGCAATAGAAGGAAGATGGGACGCCCCGTTCGATTGGAATAACGATTTGAGCAGTGAGACAATATTTGCTTTTCCTAGTTCATTTGGCAGAACACACTGGCATTATGAAGGGGGTATGTACTGGTGGACAATGCCTTATAATGCTCCGGAATATTTAGAATTTGATGATAGAGGAACTGCAAACCCAAGATTTGCTATGCAGCCAGGCCGTGATGTAGATGATAATTTATACAATTTTCCTTCTGGATTGGGACAGCCATTTGTGAAATTTCAGAAATATGCAGATGATGTGCGCTTGGGAGTATATAAAAACCTTGGTGACAACAAAAGAACAGGTATGTTTTTATATGGATATCTGGAATATGGAAACGGCAAAAGAGTCCAGTCAGACAAAGGAAAAGATCTTTATATCCGTGATGCTGTGGGCTGGTTTGGTACACTTGGTCCGGGGCAATATCCTGCAGATAAAGAGTCAAATATGTCTCATGCAGACCAAAACTCTGGTGTGTATTATTTGAAATATCCTTTCTATAAATCAACAGATGATCATAAAATGGAATCGGATTATGCAGAAATCCGTTTAGCTGAAATTTATTATAGTGTAGCCGAATGCAAATTTAGAGCTGGAGATGTAAGCGGAGCAGAACAGCTTATCAATACAGTGAGAAAACGTTATTATCCATCTGGATCTGCAAGCCTTTACAGTGGCGAATTAACTGAGAAAGAACTATTGGATGAATGGGGAAGAGAATTTCTTGGTGAAGGAAGAAGAAGAACAGACCTTATTAGATTCAACAAATTTACATCTGGTGTCTGGTGGGACAAAGAAGCAGATGGATCAGATCATACCAGATTATACCCTATAGGTACTGAAGTATTAAATGCATCTCCGCAATTAAAACAAAACCCTGGTTATTAATCAATTATGATGTGTGGTTACATTAACAGTAAAAAAAATAAGATGAAAAAATTTAAATATCAAATTATAGTATTATTAATTGGGATAGTATTTTCTTCCTGTCAGGAGGATGTTAAAGACATAGAAATATATAACCTCCCAGTATATAAAAACCTATATCTGGTAGGTGATGCTACATCAGCAGGATGGGATATCAATAAACCATCTCCTATGACAGTGAGTCCAGATAATGCTTTCGAATTTACCTGGGAGGGGCAATTAACGCCTGGGCAGTTTAAAATTCCAGTGAGTACCGGAAATTGGGGCACTGACTTTTTTATGCCAGTTGCAGATGGAGAAAGCGATTTGTCCAAAACAACCTGCAAGCTGATAAAAGGGGGTAACCCAGATCAGAAATGGGTTATTACGGATAATACCAAAGGAGCTTACAAAATAACAGTGAACATCGAAAATTTGGATAGTCCCACAATTAAATTCGAATTGAAATAATTATACTGAATCTATTTTAATAATTTAAAATCATAGCCGTCAACAGGTTAATATGAAGTGGGTCGAAATGCTGCACGTTTTTTTACCCATTAATATCAATATAATCCCCAATACCTTTATAATGAAAAATAAAAATAAATTAATTGCTATTGCTTTATGCGCAGTACTTACAATCAGCTGCAATAAGAGCAAAAATGAAGTCAAAACGGAGCAGATCTCTGCTACAACCCAACTTGCCGAAAGAACAATCTGGAGCAAAGAGAAAGCTGACAGCTGGTATGCAGAACAGCCGTGGCTTGTTGGCGCAAATTTTACCCCAGGCAGTGCCATCAACCAATTAGAAATGTGGCAGGAAAGTACTTTTGATCCTAAAAAAATCGATCAGGAACTGGGCTGGGCAGAGAGTATAGGGATGAATGTAATGCGTGTTTATCTTCATGATTTATTGCACAAAGATGATGCAGAAGGATTCTATAAAAGAATGGATGAATATCTGGCTATTGCAGATAAACACCATATCAAAACATTATTCGTTTTATTTGATTCCTGCTGGGATCCGTTTCCAGTGCTGGGAAAACAAAGAGATCCAAAACCATTTGTACACAATTCGGGCTGGGTACAGTCGCCAGGGCAAAAAGCACTTCTGGATAAGACACAAACCCCTCGTTTAGAAAAATATGTAAAAGAAACTGTAGCACATTTTAAAGATGATAAACGGATTTTAGGCTGGGATGTCTGGAATGAACCAGATAATATCAATAGGCCAGCTTATGATAAAACAGAAACCCCCAGCAAAGAAGAACTGGTTTATAAACTCCTGGAAAAAACTTTTCAATGGGCACGCTCCAGTAATCCTTCGCAGCCATTGACTTCAGGTGTTTGGGCAGGAGACTGGTCTGAAAAAGGAATGAAACCTATCTTTAAATTACAGCTGGAACAATCAGATGTTATTTCTTTTCACTGTTATGACAAGCCTGCTGATTTCTTAAAAAGAATAAATGAATTAAAGCGCTACGGCAAACCATTATTATGTACCGAGTATATGGCTAGGCCAAACGGAAGCACTTTTGAAGGATTCTTGCCAATTGCTAAAGAAAATAAAATTGCAATGATTAATTGGGGATTAGTCGATGGAAAAACCCAGACAAAATTTCCTTGGGACAGCTGGACGAAAAAATATACAGCAGCACCGCCTGTATGGTTTCATGAAGTTTTCAACGCGGATGGAACCCCTTATAAAAAATCAGAAACCGATTTCATTAAAAAAATTACATCAGAAGTAAATTCTAAATAAAATCGGCATCAAAAATAAATTGCTTTTTATAATGACTGTGGTTAGTTGTTTTCTTTGGTTTCAAATTATCGGGATACCTGTCCCGGTAATTTGATTATAACTTTTGATTGTGTAACTGACTGTAAATAAGTGTTAAAATTGTTTTCTCCCCTCAAATATCATTTCCCTAATAATGTATATAAAGAATAAAAATCTAAATGGTTTATGGAATTATGTTATCCAAAATTGGTCAAAATTGCCAAATCTATAACTGAATACCCATTAGCTGGCAAAAAAAAGCTTTTGACCAATTAAAATAAAATAAATACCTACACATGAAAAAAAATAATTCCACACTAAAACAAACATTACTGTTAATACTGTTTTGTATTGGCATCCATACCGTATCAGCGCAGCAGACATTTACCAATCCTATTTTAGACTATGGTGCCGATCCTTACAGCACTTACTATAATGGTTATTATTACTATACTCACACAATGCAGAATCGTCTGATACTCCTGAAAACTAAAAATTTAGCTGATCTGAAAAATGCCGAAACAAAAGTTATTTGGAATGCCCCAATGAACACTCAATATTCCGCTGAAGTCTGGGCTCCTGAATTTCATTTTATTAATGGAAAATGGTATGTGTATTTTGCTGCAGATAACGGCAGTAACAACACACACAGAATGTATGTTTTAGAAAATTCTTCTAAAAATCCGATGAAAGGCAAATGGGTTTTTAAAGGGAAAATTGCTGCACAAACTGATAAATGGGCCATTGATGGCAATGTTTTTACTTTTAAAAAACAGCTGTATATGATCTGGTCTGGATGGGAAGGAGATACTAATGGACAGCAGAATATTTATATCGCCAAAATGAAAAGTCCAACCCAGATTGACGGGGACAGAGTCCTGATTTCGATGCCAACAAATCCTTGGGAACTGCATGGTGCACTGCATGATGATGTAAACCCTCCGCAGGTAAATGTAAATGAAGGACCGCAATTTTTGTCACATGATGATAAAGCTTTTATTGTTTTTTCGGCAAGCGGCTGCTGGACGGACAACTATAGTTTGGGGTTGCTGACTTTTACCGGAACAGACAATTTATTGGATCCTCAGGCTTGGGTAAAATCAGATAAGCCAATCTTGGAACAATCAGGCAAGGCCAAAGTATATGCGCCAGGACATAATTCTTTTTTTAAATCTCCAAATGGCAAGGAAGACTGGATTTTGTACCATGCAAATTCTAATCCAGGGGAAGGATGCGGCGTAAAAAGATCCCCAAGGATGCAGCAGATAAAATGGGATAGCAATGGAAATCCCTTTATTGGCGAGCCTGTATCTGCCGGGGTTTCAATACCTATTCCGGCAATGAAATAATTAAAAAATATAAAACCAATGAAAAAAAAACAATTAATCAGTATTCTTTCTTTAGGATTATTGCTCCAGGTCTCATGTCAGAAAAAACAAAATGTAAGTACACAAGCCTCAAATAAAACATTAACTGAAAACACAAGCATGACACCTGCAGTACTTGATTCGAGTAATTTTATTGGAGAAATCCAAGGGGAAAAAGTGAACCTTTACTGGATAAAAAACGAAAATATTCAGGCAGCTTTCACTAATTATGGTGGCCGTCTGGTGAGTTTACTGGTAAAAGACAAAGACAGCAGATTTATAGATGTAGTAGTGGGTTTTAAAAGTATTAAAGACTATCAAAACTCTACTGAACCTTATTTTGGTGCTACTATCGGCCGTGTGGGTAATCGGATTGCCAAAGGTAAATTCAGTTTAAACGGCAAATCATACAGTATTCCCATTAACAATGGCGAAAATGCTTTGCATGGGGGCACAAAAGGTTATCAGGATGTTGTTTGGAATGCAGAAAAAACTAACGATCAGACTATAGTTTTTACCTATGTTTCTCCAGATATGGAGATGGGATTCCCAGGAAATTTAAAAGTTAAAGTTACATACAGCGTAACTAGAGACAACGAAATAAAAATGGAGTATGAGGCAGCAACTGATAAAACAACAATTGTAAACTTAACCAATCATGCATTTTTTAATTTAAATGGTGAAGGAAGCGGTACAATTTTGAATCATACAGTGCAATTTAATGCAAAGGCGTATACCCCTGTTGACAAAGGCTTGATTCCTACTGGGAAAATTGAAACTGTTATTGGTACACCATTCGATTTTATAAAACCTCATTCTATTGGGGAACGAATCAAGACTAATAATATACAGCTGGAAAACGGTGGCGGTTACGACCATAATTATGTATTAGATAAGCATAAGAAAGGTTTGGCTCATGTAGGATCAATAACTGGTGATTTATCAGGTGTGGTAATGAATGTTTATACGGAAGAACCTGGTTTTCAATTTTACAGTGGCAATTTCATGCAAAGCAAAAACACATTTAAATCGGGGGCAAAAGATGATTATAGAACAGCTTTTGCTTTAGAGACACAACATTTTCCTGATTCTCCAAATCAGCCAAATTTTCCTTCAATTACGCTAGAGCCAAAACAGGTTTATCATACAGTTTCAGTCTATAAATTTTCTAAGACATTGTAAAAAACATTGCCCACACTGGAATGCAAAGGAGATTAGATCTCAATGAATGAAACTTTATAATTTTTCTGTTTAGAAGTACAGAATATAAAAGTCAAAAATATTTACTGCAAGCTTATTTAAAAATTTGTGAATCACCTATTTTTAAATAAGCTTGTTTTTGCTAAATCGATTTAGTAAATTTGTTAGCTTTAACCCAAATTGTTATAAATATGAAAAAAGTTTTATTATATCTCTTCATTATTTCTTGCTGTAAAATGGCTGCACAAGAAACAAATGCAAATAATACAAAAAATAACAATCCCATATTCAAAGGCTGGTACGCCGACCCCGAGGGTATTATTTTTGATAAAACCTATTGGGTTTATCCCACTTTTTCTGCTCCTTACAATAGTCAGGTTTTTTTGGATGCTTTTTCGTCTAAGGATTTAGTACATTGGAAAAAACACAGCAGAATATTAGATACTGCCGCTGTAAAATGGGTCAAGAGAGCCTTATGGGCACCTTCGATCATTAAAAATAAAAACAAATATTTTTTGTTTTTTGGAGCAAATGATATTCAGAGTGACAATGAAACTGGAGGGATTGGTATTGCTGTGGCATCAAAACCCGAAGGTCCTTACAAAGATTATTTAGGAAAACCGCTGGTTGATAAATTTCACAATGGTGCTCAGCCTATAGATCAGTTTGTGTTTAGAGATAAAGATGGTCAATGTTATTTAATTTATGGAGGATGGAGACATTGCAATATTGCAAAATTAAAATCAGATTTTACTGGTTTTATTCCTTTTGCAGATAAAACTATTTTTAAAGAAATTACTCCCGAAAACTATGTCGAAGGACCTTTTATGTTTATAAGAAACAATAAATATTATTTCATGTGGTCTGAAGGAGGGTGGACTGGCCCTGACTATTGTGTGGCTTATGCTATTGCAGATTCTCCGATGGGGCCATTCAGGCGAATTGGAAAAATATTAGAGCAGGATCCAAAAATTGCTACTGGTGCCGGCCATCATTCGGTAATAAAAGGACAAAATGATGATAAATATTTTATTGTTTATCATAGAAGGCCACTTACGGAGACCGATGGGAATTCCAGAGAAACCTGTATAGAAGAAATGCATTTTGATGAGAATGGTTTAATAAAACCAGTAGTTATAACTAATGAAGGCGTTAAAGCACATTTGATTAAATAATCAGGAAGTATTTTTTGTGAATATCTTTATGCTGTCTCGATGTGTTTTCAAAATACTTAATAAAAATCTGCATTAATTGAGCAGCATCATTAGTGAATTTATTTATTGCATTCGGATAAAAAGTAAAATGAGCTGCTTTTTATTTGGATGCTTTTTTTTGATGGCTCTTATTTTTAGAATTACTCTTAAACATTTATTGTATATGCTGTTTATTTCTGAAAAAGTGTTTCAGTTTGCTCTATTTTAAGTTAAGAAAAAATAATAATTGCGAAAAAAATAAGGAGATTCTTATGTGTGGAATATCAAATATCTTTCGATTTCTTCTATTAAGCCAAGAGTTGTTTTCTTCACCAGAAATTGCAGAAAATGGGAAGGCTGATCGATCTTTTTTATATCTAATGTGAAGGCCTGTTATAGTTTTGTTAATTTTTTGGTTCAAAAATCTTTGCCATTTGTTTCACAAATTGTCAGCATTGATTCATATTGCATTTTTTCAGCGTTTTAGCGGGTCGAATGAACCATTTGAACACAATTATGAAACAAAATGGGATTAAAATTACGTTGTCTATATCCTAATTTGGTCAAAAATTAAAATGATATTTTTTATGGATATAAATTATAGTATTAATAAAAAAGAGCCAGAATATTTTCACATTTCTTAAATTATTTAAAAATTCTAATACTTACTGAATGATGCAATATTACTTACATTTTGAATTATGCAAATTGAAATCCTTAAAAGCCAAATTTTAATTTAATACCTAATCTAATTTAAAAACCAAAAAATTAAACTCAAATGAAAATTAAAACGACTTGGAAAATGCCACCCAATCAATTGAGCTTTTTTGCCTTTAGGGGATTAAAGTTTAGTATGGCTGGATTGATCTGCTTATTGTTTCTGATGCTTTTTGCAGGGAATAGTTATGCGCAAACCAGCAATCAAAAAGATCCTGTTAAGGTAACAGGTAAAATAACCGATTCTAAAGGGCTTTCATTGCCTAATGCAACTATACTTGAAAAAGGGACGAAAAATGCAGTAACAACAGACTTCGATGGAAGCTTCTCTATTACAGTTTCGTCCCCGCAGGCCATATTAGTATTTAAATATATCGGTATGAAAGAGGTCGAAAGACCAGTAAACAACGTAAAAACGATGACGATAGCGATGGCAGACGAAACGAATGATCTTCAGACTGTTGTTGTAGTTGGTTATGGTACAATGAAAAAGGCATCCGTAGTAGGGGCGATCAGCAGTGTAAAACCTTCATTATTGCAAGTTGGTACTGCCCGTACATTGGGTAATAACCTTGCAGGCCAGGTTACAGGTATTATGGCGGTTCAAAGATCTGGTGAACCAGGCTACGATCAATCGGATATAAAAATCCGTGGAATCTCTACTTTCGCGGGAGGGCAAAATCCGCTTGTATTGGTAGATGGAATCGAACGAAATCTAAACGACCTTGACCCTTCAGAAATTGAATCTTTCTCAGTTTTAAAGGATGCGGCAGCTGGAGCTGTTTATGGTGTTAGAGGTGCAAATGGGGTTATTTTGATTAATACCAAAAGAGGTTTTGTTGGAGCTCCTAAAATACAATTGAGAACTGAATATTCTATTCAGGAGCCTACTAAGCTGCCAAGATTTATTGGTGCTGCACCTTACATGAGCTTACTGAATGAATTATCTGGTACTGAATTATATTCCGCAGATCGTATTGCTAAAACAGCTAATGGATATGATCCTGATTTATATCCTGATGTAAACTGGGTCGACGCAATTACTAAAGATTATGCTTATACCTCTAGAACAAACTTGAATATCGCAGGTGGGTCGGATATTTTAAGATATGCATTGACAGCCTCATATTACAGTGAGAACGGTATACTCTCTGCAGATAAAAGTCTGTCTTATGATACTGAAACAAGATTAAATAGAGCAAATATCCGCTCGAATGTCGATGTCAACTTGTCTAAAACTACTTTATTCAGATTAAACATTGGAGGTTTTCTGCAAAGACTAAACAAAGGAAACAGCAGTACTGATGATTTGTTTAATACTGCATTCGAAACAACACCTTTTGCTCATCCAGCAATCTATTCAGATGGTACCATTCCTAAGGTTATAAACCGTCCTAACCCATGGGCTATGAATACACAGCAGGGGTTTTATAAACACAGTGGCAGTAAAATTGAAAGTCTCGCATCATTAGAGCAGGATTTGAAATCTATTACTCCAGGTTTGAAAGCGAAATTTACATATGCATTCGATTCTTTTTCAGAAAACAAAGTGGAGCGTGGTAAATCACCCAACTATTATAATGTAGCTACCGAAAGAGATCTTGACGGAAGTTTAATACATGGTATTCAAAGTTATGGACAGGACTATCTTGGGTATAACAAAAATTATGAGAATGATTATTTTGGAAATAAACGTGTTTATCTGGAAGCAAGTACATCATATAGCCACTCTTTTGGAAAACATGATGTGACAGGTATGCTGCTTTATAATCAAGACAGTTATGATGATGGAACTCCTCCTCAGGCATATAAGCATCAAGGATATGCAGGAAGAGCATCTTATACTTTTGACCGGAAATATGTTGGGGAGTTTAATTTTGGATACAATGGATCAGAAAATTTTGCTGCTGTACAGCGTTATGGTTTTTTCCCATCTGTATCTATGGGCTGGATAGCAAGCGAGGAAAAATTTATGGAGCCAATTACTAAAGTTTTTAATAAAATCAAGCTTCGCGGGTCTTATGGTTTGGCAGGAAATGATAACATTGGAGGAAACAGAAGATTTGCTTATCAGACTACAATCAGTGATAATAATAACTCAGATTACCATTGGGGTACTGGAAATGGAGTAAAATATGAGGGTATTGAGGAAGGAGAAATTGGAGTAACTAATTTAACATGGGAAAAGGTAGCGAAGGCAGATATTGGTTTAGAATTAGGAATTTTAAATACAATTGATTTGACAGTAGATGTATTCCAGGACAAAAGAAAAGACATCCTTATTCGACGCAATACTATTCCAACCCAGGCAGGTTTTATTAATGCACCTTATGCCAATTTTGGAAAAATGGAAAATAAAGGATTTGAAGTATCATTAAATTTCAACAAACAGATAACTACTGACTTTTCTATGAGCTGGCGTGCCAATTTTACTTTTGTTGAAAATAAAGTAACTGAAAGGGACGAAGCTGATGCTGTAAAAGGTACTTACCGCTCTATTACAGGTCTGCAGCACAATACATTATATGGTTATACAGCAACTGGTTTATATACTAATGAAGATTTTGCTGTTATTAGTGACAATCCTCAGGAAAATGTTTTAGCAGCAGGGATTGCTAAACCGCAGTTTGGAGCAGTCCGCCCAGGTGACATTAAATATGAAGATAGAAATAAAGATGGTGTCATTGACGGTCTAGATGAAGGATTTATAGGTGGTACAACTGATCCGCAAATAGTATATGGTTTCGGTAATACTTCTAAATACAAGCAATTCGATTTCAGCTTTTTCTTTCAAGGAATCGCTAAATCAGAACGAATTATAGGAGGAAGCACCTTTATACCAGGAAGTGGTCAAGGAACTTTAGGAAATGTTTATGATAACTACGAAGACCGCTGGACTGAAGAAAACCCTGATCAGCATGCATTTTATCCAAGATTGAGCTATGGTCCTAATATTAATAATGCTCTTCCGTCTACCTGGTGGAAAAAAGATATGAGTTTTGGCCGATTGAAATCTATGGAATTTGGATATTCATTGAAGAAAAACACTGCAGAGAGAATGAGATTACAAGGGTTAAGAGTATATGTAAGCGGTAATAATTTATGGTACATATCGAATTTTAAACTTTGGGATCCAGAGTTAAACACATCAAATGGTTTGAAATATCCATCAACAAGATCTATTCTTTTTGGATTAGATATAAATCTATAATATTAAAATAATGAAAATGAAAAATTTATATATCAGATTAATATTCCTTTTCGCAGGACTATTTTTATCGTCTTCGTGCTCCGAATATTTGGATAAGGAGGATGATGTAGAGCTAACTTTGGATGCTGTTTTTGAAAGTAAAACAAAAACAGAGAATTGGCTGGCTAGCTGTTACTCCAGAATTCCAGACCCTACTTGGGGTTATGCCCGCAGTTTGGGATGGGAAATTTTAGCCGACGATATGACTCCATCAGAGAGATGGCGTCAATATAACTGGGAGGTTATACCATTTGCCCTTGGTGACTGGGCAGTTAGTTCAACATGGGGACCAGGGTATTGGAATAATCTTCCTCAAAGAATCAGAGAGTGTAACATCTTAATAAAAAATATTAAGCCAATTCCTTCACAGAATTTAACTGAGAATGAAGTAAGGCTAATGATTGCTGAGTGCCGTTTTCTAAAAGCATACTATTATTCGCTTTTGATCAATACTTATGGGCCAGTTCCATTTAATCCAGATGAAATTACTCCAGTAGATTTTAATCTTCCTGATCTGCAGGTTGGACAGACTCCTTATGATGAGATTGTAAGCTGGATTGATAATGAACTGAAAGAGGCTGAAAAAGTTTTACCTCAATCTTATACAGATGGTAAAAAATACGGCCGCGCTACCTCTATTATGTGTAAGGCAGTTAGAGCCAGAATGCTGCTTTTTGCAGCCAGTCCACTAGTTAATGGCAATCCAGATTATGCTAATCACCTTTCTAAAGAAGGAAAACCTTTATTTAGTACTTCTTACAATGCTAATAAATGGAAAATTGCTGCAGATGCCAGCAAAGATTTGATTATAAGTGCAGAAGCAGCTGGTCATAAGTTGTATGTCGAAATGAATACTGCTGGAGAAATTGATCCATTTTTATCTTGTCAAAGGTTACACCTTGTAGAAGCTAGTCAAGGAAATAGAGAAGTTTTGTTTGCACGTCCAAGTGTAGAGTCTAAAGAATATGACAGGCATTCAGCTCCTAGCGGGAGTGGAGGCGCTGGTGGATATGGCGTAACACAATCTTTAGTAGATGCATTTTTTACAGCGAATGGCTTGCCGATTACCGATCCAGCTTCAGGATATGTTGAAAATGGTTTTTCTGGTGAAGACGGATATTGGACTTATGGTACTACAAAATGGAATGAGTCAAAAAGCGCAGGTCTGGTTACTGTAGCCGGAACGTATAATATGTATTGCAATCGTGAGCCAAGATTTTATTTGGCAGTTAATTTTGATAGAGCCTGGTATACTGATGGTGCAAATGCAGGAAAAGATCAAGGAAGAAAACTTGAGTTTTTTAATGGTGGAAGAGACAATAATCATACACATGATGCACCTCAAAATGGTTACTTGGTAAGAAAAAGAACTGATCCGACAAGAGATCCTCTTCGTGATTATTTTGCACCACGCCATGGAATTTTATATAGATTGGGAGAAGCATACTTAAACTATGCCGAAGCTCTTAATGAGTCTGATCCTGGTAATGCTGATATTCTTATATATCTTAACAAAATCAGAGAAAGAGCTGGTGTAAGAACCTATACTACTGGAGCGACTGATGCTAACAATATTCATGTTGATAATGACCAGGCAAGCATCAGAAATATTATCAGAATGGAAAGAAGAGTTGAACTCTGTACAGAAGGAATTCGTTATGATGATTTAAGAAGATGGAAATTAGCAGAAACTGTATTGAACGGTCCCGCTTACGGAATGAACTTTAATGGTAAAACTGAAGCTGAATTCTATAAAAGAACCGTATATCAGACAAGAGTATATAAAAAATCATTTTACTGGTTTCCAATATACTTGGCAGAAATCGAAAAGAACCCAAATTTAGTCCAATCACCTTTCTGGGCCAAATAACTAAAAACCAAAGCAAAAATGAAAAATATAAAAAATATTATCTCATTTATTATAATGAGTATAGTCCTTGTTTCCTGTGAAGACAAAGGGCTTGATAATCAGGATTGGCTGCAGGAGCCCAACTTTGCTAATCCCATGACATTGACACTTTCCAGCAAAGAAGTTGTATTGCTCAAAGACAATGAGGATCAGAATGCAATAACTTTTACCTGGACACCAGGAAACGATAGAGGTGCAGGTACTAGCCTGAAGTATTTCTTTCGTATGGATATATTAGGAAATAATTTTAGCAAAGATGAGCTTGACCCAGAAAAAAAGAGTGTTTATACGGAGGAAATTCCAGCAGGAGCCTTTACTAAAGTTTATACAGTAAAACAGTTAAATTCTATATTGCTGAAACATTTTAAACGCCCGGGAAGTACTGTTACGAATCTTGAAGTGCAGATAATAGCGCAGGTAAACGGTGGCAAACAGTTTCAGCTTCCAGAGGTGTCTACATCTAGTTTTGCAGTTACGAGCTATAGCCCAGGACCACTGCCGTTGTTTATGGTTGGAGATGCAATAAGTGGCAGTTGGGATTACAGCAAAGGAAAGAGCCTGCCTGAAATAACTGAAAGAACAACTTACAATTTTACGGGAGATTTTTCAGTTGGGTCATTCAAGGTTATTGAAGAACCAGGTTCAGAATTACCATCTTATGATCCTGAACCAGGAAACACTATTGTTTACAATGAGACTGTGCCAAGAAATGCTGATAATGTTTTTACAGTAACACAAGCTGGTCGTCATTCTTTCTATATGGATATTGAACAAAAAACTTATGTTTTTGGTTATGTACCATACGCAGATGTTTATATGGTTGGAAATGCAATAACAGGAATAGGCTGGGATATTGGAAGAGCAAAACAAATGTCGTGGGATCCTAAAAACCCTGAAGCTTTTACTTTTAAAGGACAATTTGATGCTGGTGAGTTTAAACTTTATACTCAACAAGGTAATTGGGGTGGCAGAGCTTTAATGCCTGCAGCAAATGGTACAAAGCTCGTGCCAGATGCTGGTGCTACACCAATGTCATTGATGCCTAATGCAAGTCCGGACAACAAATGGGTTATTGAAGCAACCGGACAATATGAATTGATCGTTAATCCAACTAAAATGACTATAGCATTGAAAAAATTGTAATGCATGAACATTTTAAAATTAAAATATATTTTCAATAGCAATTGAAAGACTATTTATGGAGTCAAAACTTTTCAATATAAAAGTATTGAATCGTTTTGGCTTCTTTTTACTAATCTGATTATAATATAATTGGCTATTTAATGAAGACAGTATCTTGGTTTTATATTTATTCCAAATTCATTAAATCGATTTATTGAGTTAAAAATATGTGCTGATAAAAATACAGAATATGATTTAAACTTCTCACAGCTCAAAAACCGCAGAAAACACACTTTATCAACACCAGTTTAACGGTCTATAAGCAAGTGTTTTTTCTCCTGTATAAAAAGTGTGGTCTGGAAAATCAGAAGACGGATTATAGCAATAGAGCTCATACTTATAAACTAAAAGTGAAAAATGTATTTGATCAGATGAAATGTGGATGGAAAGAAAACCATAAAATGCTAAAAATGATTCGAAAAAAATCTTTTGGATTAATAATTTTTGAAAGCAATAAAAAATAAAATACTTATGAAACAACGAATTACACAGCTTATGTTTGTTTCTGCATTAATACTGAATGTGTTCATATCCTGGAGCCAGACTTCGAATATGGCTGGCGACAATATTGCAGTTTTTTACCCAAACAATTTTAATGCATCAGAGACATTGCCGTCTCTTATTTTTACAAATGATTTAACAAATCAAGGAAGTGTCCCTTCATCATGGGCAGTAAAACCTGCATTTAGTGTTGTAAATGGCAAAAGCGTGGTCAAAATTGCCTATACAGGAAATGTAGATTTTTATGGCAATGGCGAAGTGTCGGGGCCTCTAAAACGCAATGACTCCCAAGTAACTTTATGGAATAGCGAGGCACCAAATTATTGGATTGATAATGGAACCCGCCTTTATCAGTCTCATCCGTGGATTATGGGTGTCCGTCCTGATGGTACTGCTTTTGGTATCATTGCAGATCATACCTGGAAACAGTCTTTTGTAATATCGAATCCCATAACAATTACATCTGAAGGTCCTCAATTCAGGGTGGTGGTTATTGAACGGAAGAGCCCGCAGGAATTACTGAAAACGCTTGCAGATTTAACGGGCAAAATAGAGCTTCCAGCCTTATGGACACTTGGCTATCAGCAGAGCAGGTTTACTTATTTTCCTGATTCAAAGGTAAAAAGCATTGCCGATGAATTCAGGAGCCGAAAAATCCCTTGCGATGTCCTTTGGATGGATATTGATTACATGGACAAGTTTAAGATATTTACTTTTGAACCAAATGCATTTAGTGATCCCAAAGGCTTGAATGATTATTTGCATACTAAAAATTTCAAAGCCGTATACATGATTGATCCTGGTGTAAAAAAAGAAACAGGGTATTTTGTTTACGATCAAGGAAAAGCAGGTAATCATTGGGTACAAAAAGCTGATGGTACAGAATTTAATGGTCAAGTATGGCCAGGTGATGTTGCCTTTCCTGATTTTACCAGACCTGAAACTAATAAATGGTGGGCTGGATTGTATAAAGATTTCATGAGAAAAGGCATAGACGGAATCTGGAATGATATGAATGAACCTTCTGTGTTTGAAACTCCAAACAAAACCATGCCTGAAGATAATTTACACCGAGGCGGCGGGGATATGCCTGCGGGAAGCCACTTAAGATATCACAATGTCTACGGTTATATGATGGTCAAAGCAAGCCGTGAAGGAATTATTGCTGCTAATCCGGATAAACGTCCATTTGTTTTGTCGCGTTCTAATTTTTTGGGTGGACAGCGATACGCAGCAACATGGACAGGAGATAATTCATCTACCTGGGCGCATTTAAAGTTATCAGTTCCAATGTCTATAACATTGGGCCTTTCTGGCCAGCCAATTTCTGGCGCTGACATTGGTGGTTTCAACAATGATTGCACGCCCGATTTATTGGGACATTGGATGGCTCTTGGAGCTTATTACCCTTTCTCAAGAAATCATGCTGCAAACAACTCTGTTAATCAGGAGCCTTGGGTTTTTGGTTCGAAAATTGAAAATGTTTCCCGGACAGCTGTTAATCGCAGATACCGTCTTCTTCCTTATATGTACACATTGTTAAGAGAAGCTTCGCAAACAGGAATGCCTTTGATGAGACCCGTTTTTTTTGCCGATAATACTGATTTGAGCTTACGGAATGAACAGCAGGCTTTTATGGTAGGAAAAGATTTATTGGTAGTTCCCAGATGGGCTGTCAATCCAAGCCTGCCAAAAGGAAACTGGAACAAAGTTAAGCTCGAAAGTACCGAAGATGATAAATACCAGGCGCTGTTATATGTAAGACCAGGCTCAGTAATTCCAATTACCGAAGTGGTTCAAAGTACAGCAGAATACAAAAGTGACAATATTACCTATTTGATAAATCCATTAGAAGATGGAACAGCCACAGGCGAAATCTATCACGATGATGGAGATGGATTTGGGTATAAAACAAATGACTTTGCAGTTCATGGAATTAATGTAACAAAACACAATGCCGATTCATTAAAAGTTGTAATCAATCAGACAGCTGGAGGCAAAAATATAAACCGCACCAGCAGGATAGGATATGTAACTGACAACGGGATAGTATATTCAGCGTGGTCTGCAAGCAGTGTGCGTTATATACCATTAATAAAAGACAATGATGAAAACATTGATTTAGGCCTGGTAAATACAATGTTTATGAAAGGAAGCTTTAACGCAAATCTGACTCCGATGGTAAATGCTGGCGAAAAAAAATGGAAGTTTGATGCCCTTAACCTCAAGGCTGGCCAAACCTATACATTGAAATTTATTCAGACAAAAAACGGAAATGGATTAGAATGGGGGGGAGCAGCAGGATTATCAGGAAAAGCTGTTGAAACTCCAGACAGCAATAATACAATCTCCTTTACTATAAACACCAATGGCAGTTATAGTGTAACGTTTGATGAGTCAACGTTAAAATACAGCATTCAAAAAACACCTGCAATTAATTCATTATCTATTGTTGGAGATGCTACTGACCTGATGAATTTTGATATGTTAGGATTATCTATGGTCCAGTCGCTCGAAGATTTAAATGTTTTTACATGGACAGGCCATTTATTTCCGACTAACGGCAAAACCGAGGGGAAATTTAAATTCCACAGCGGTACAGGAGGACAATGTGATGATGTATGGATTTATTCACTCTCAGCAGATCAGCCTTTGTCTTCATCATCAATGGTGATTGCAGATGGCTGTTCGTATCCAGACAATAAGTGGAAAGTGAATGCGGGCGAAAACGGCACGTACAAAATAACAGTTAATGTTTCTACGAAAGTGATAAAAATAGAAAAGCTTAATGATTTTGCTACTTTGTCTATAACAGGAGATGCCACTTCAATTGGCTGGAACCCGAAAGGCTTGCCAATGGATCATGATCTGAATACCCCCAATATTTTTACATGGACTGGAAAGCTGTCTGCAAGCGATGGTACTTCGCAGGGAAGATTCAAATTTCATTCAGGGCCTAATAATTGGTGCGATGATACCTGGATGTATGCCTCAGTAGCCGATCAATCTTTATCTTCAAAGACATACGAAATATTTCCAGGTTGCTCTGGACCAGATAATAAATGGAAAGTAAAAGAAGGAGAAACAGGCACCTATAAAATTATTGTTGATGTTGCTGCCAAGACAATCAATATAAACAAAACTATTACTTCGTTGGCAATAACGGGCGACGCTACCTCAGCTGGATGGGATCCCAAAGGGCTTACAATGCAGCAATCCACTGATAATCTGAATGTTTTTACATGGACAGGAAAATTATCGGAGGGAAAATTAAAGTTTCATTCAGGGTTAAATAATTTCTGTGACGATATCTGGTTAAATTCAGTTACAGATAATCAGTCAATATCTGATAATAATTTTATAATAGTTGACGGATGTGCTAAAGATAATAAATGGCAGATAAAAGCTGGAGAAACAGGAACATATAAAGTAACAGTTGATATTGAGAGTAAAAAAGTAAGTTTCCAAAAAACAATACTAGAGTCACTCTCAATTGCAGGTGATGCAACTCCAGCGGGAACTGATACTAAAGGCCTGCTGATGGAGCAATCTGCAAATGACTTAAATGTTTTTACATGGATAGGAGCATTGACAGCTTCAAATGGTACTGCCGATGGAAAATTCAAATTTCATTCAGGAAGCGGCATCTGCGAGGATGTATGGCTATATGCACCAGCTCCAGATGGAGCCCTTTCTGGCACTGCATTTACAAAGGCTGATGGATGTATGAATCCAGATAATATGTGGAAAGTGCCTGCAGGACAATCAGGTATCTATAAAATAACGGTCAATTTAGGTACCAATAAAATAAGTATTCAGGATTTATCAGGAAGTCTTGGACTGCCAAATACTGCAGCAGCTAAACCCCTGAATTATATTTATCCAAATCCTGTAGAAAACACACTTTTCTTTAGTACAAAGATGACAGGAATTACTGTTAGTGTTTTTTCTTCAAGCGGAAGCTTAGTCTTAAAACAAAAAGTAGATGATAACAATGGTGTCGATGTTTCTAAATTGACTGCAGGAACCTATTTTATAACAATGAATAAAGAAGGAAATAAAATCACAAAAAAATTCCTTAAAAAATAAAATCGAAGGTCAAAGGAAAATGAGTTTTATAAAAATCATTTGTAAAAGAGGCAAACGCATATTCAATTATCGGATTGTGATAAATGCTTCAAAATATACTAATACATACAGATTATATCAATATTAAATTTTGCAATTATGAAAAAAGGCTTTAAACAATGTATATTAACTTTCGTATTGGCATTTTGCCTTTCCATATCCTGGAGCCAGACTTCAAATATGGCTGGAGATAATATTGCTGTTTTTTATCCAGACAACTTTAATCCTTCGGGAACATTACCCTCTTTGATTTTTACAAAAGATTTTGTTAATAAAGGAAAAATACCTGCCAAATGGGAAATAAAACCGCTTTTCAGCATAGAAAATGGTAAGAGTGTTGTAAAAATTCCCTATACAGGCAATATTGATTTTTACGGAAATGGGGAAGTGACAGGAGCGCTGCGGCGCAATGGTACCAATGTCACTTTATGGAATAGTGATAGCGGTGCATTTTCTGTTGATAATGGCAAGAGGCTATACCAGTCTCATCCTTGGATTATGGGAGTTCGTCCAAATGGAACTGCCTTCGGAATAATAGCAGACAACACCTGGAAACAATATTTTGAGATTTCAAACCCAGTTAAAATAACTTCCGAAGGGCCAGGTTTTAGAGTTATCATTATCGAAAGAAACTCTCCCGAAGAATTAATCAGGACACTGGCTGATTTGACAGGAAAAATGGAACTTCCTGCTCTATGGACACTTGGTTACCAGCAAAGTAGGTTTTCCTATGTTCCTGACACAAAAGTAATGAGTATTGCCGATGAGTTTCGTTCAAGAAAAATCCCTTGTGATGTGCTCTGGATGGATATTGATTATATGGACAATTACAAAATATTCACATTTGACCCCAAAGGTTTTGCCAATCCTAAAGGCTTGAATGACTATTTGCACAGTAAAAATTTCAAATCAGTGTTCATGATTGATCCTGGAGTAAAAACTGAGAAAGGATATTTTGTATATGATCAGGGAACTGCTGGAAACCATTGGGTAAAAAAATCGGATGGAACAGAATTTACAGGTAAAGTATGGCCTCCTGTGGTTTCTTTCCCCGATTTTACAAGACCCGAAACACGTTCCTGGTGGGCTGCATTATATCCAGGTTTTATGGCCACAGGAGTCGATGGAATTTGGAATGATATGAATGAGCCTTCGGTATTTGACGGGCCTGGAGGAACTATGCCCGAAACAAATCTGCATTCTGGAGGTGCTGGACTTCCGGCAGATTCGCACTTAAGATATCATAATGTGTATGGATTCCTTATGGTAAAGGCAAGCAGGGAAGGAATTGCCAAGTCTAATCCAGACAAAAGGCCTTTTATATTGTCCCGTTCCAATTTTCTTGGAGGACAAAAATATGCAGCAACATGGACCGGAGACAACGTATCCAGCTGGGATCATTTAAAACTGTCTATACCAATGTCTATTACTTTAGGATTGTCCGGACAGCCTATTTCAGGACCCGATATTGGAGGATTTTTAGGAAACTGTACCGGAGATCTGCTTGGACACTGGATGGCTCTGGGAGCTTATTACCCTATATCACGAAATCACTCTGTAGCAGGATCTGTAGATCAGGAACCGTGGGCTTTTGGACCAGAAATCGAGAATGTTTCGCGTACAGCCATTAACCGCAGGTATAAATTAATGCCTTATTTATATACGCTGCTGCAGGAAGCTTCACAAACAGGAATGCCCTTAATGAGACCTGTTTTTTTTAGCAATTTTGCGGATCAGAGCTTACGTTCAGAAGAACAGGCTTTCCTGCTTGGAAAAGATTTATTAGTTGTTCCAAGATGGGCAGTAAACCCCAATTTGCCAGAAGGAAACTGGAACAAGGTAAAACTTGAAACGACGGATGACGATAAATATCAAGCACTTTTATACGTAAGGCCAGGAGCAATAATCCCTACTGGTGAAGTTATCCAAAGTACTGCTGAATACAATAGTGATAAAATCACCTATTTGATGAATCCATTAGAAAATGGTACTGCCGAGGGTAAAATTTATTTTGATAATGGAGAAGGATTTGGGTATAAAACCAATGATTTTGCCATGCATAAAATTACAGCAGCAAAACACAATGCTTCCACATTAAAAGTTGTTATCAGTCAAACCGAAGGAAATAAAAAAGTCAGCCGAACAAGCAGAATTGGATATGTAACTGACAATGGAATTGTATATTCTGATTGGTCAACAGATGATGTCCGTTATATTCCGATCATAAAAGATAAAAATCCCGACATTGATTTGAGCATGATCAAGTCCATGTATCTGGAAGGAAGTTTCAAAGCAGGACTGCTTCCGATGAAAAATGCTGGTGAAAATAAATGGAAGCTCGACTCGCTTATTTTAAAAGCTGGACAAAAATACACATTGAAATTCATTCAAAGCAAAAACAAGCCCAGGTTAGAGTGGGGAGGTGCAAAAGGCTTAAGAGGCAAAGCTGTTGAAAAAGCTGCTGACGCAATTTCATTTTCAACAGATAAAGATGGCTATTACAGCGTGATTTTTGATCAGTCAACATTAGGTTATATAATTCAGAAAACACCAACTCTTACATTGTCTATAGTGGGCGATGCGACTTCAATAGGCTGGGATCCAAAAGGGCTTCCAATGCAGCAGTCTGCAGATGATTTAAATATTTTTACTTGGACTGGAACATTATCTGCAGCCAATAATGGCACAGAGGGTAAATTTAAATTTCACTCTGGTACCAATGGTTTCTGCGATGACGTCTGGCTGTATTCAACATTTGCCGATCAGTCTTTATCCGATACCACATTTACAAAAGCCGAAGGATGTACTTCACCAGATAATAAATGGAAAGTACAGCCAGGTGAAACAGGAACATATAAAATTACCATCGATTTGAAAACAAAAAAAATAAGCATTACAAAAGAGCAATAACTTATGCCAGTTCAATAACTGACAAAACTGTTTTTATCTAAATCGAGAAGAGGACATGCTTTTTTTGCTGCAGGAATTAGAAATCAGTACTGTTTCTTTTCTCGGTTATTTAGTTTTAAAAATAGAAAGTTAAAAATAATAGATTCAGATGTTTATAAATTAAAGCCATGAGTTATACTCGTGGGTTTTTAGAATAGTTGCCCTTTATTTTATCATTTAATTATTAATCTTAAAAAAAAGAAATTTATGAGAGAAAAACTATCTAGAACTAGAAACACAGGCGTTCTTTTGTTTCAGCTATGTGTTTCCAATTTATTTGCGCAGAAAAATAGTTATAACCTGATTGAAAAAGCAAGGCTTCGTTTTGCAGCATTGCTGGTATTTATATCTATAACGGCTGCAGCACAGGCGCAGCTTAGCGGCAATCCTCTATTTACAGGTGCTGATCCCGAAATTCATTACTTTAACAACAAATATTACATCTATACTACTGCCACTTATGGTACGCAGTTTCATGCCTATTCTTCAAACGATCTTACCAATTGGTACGATGAGGGCCTTATTTTTGACCTCTTTCCGGACAGTCCTTGGGCGCAGTATAACGGATGGGCTCCTGCAGTGGTATACCGAAATAACAAATATTATTTTTATTACACTGCTGAGACTAAAATAGGATTAGCAGTAGGTAATACTCCTATTGGACCATTTACGGATATTGGAGCTCCGCTTATTGGAACAGATCCTTATACAGATGATATTATTGATGCCAATGTTTTTATTGATGATGATGGACAGGCCTATATTTATTATGGAGGATCCGGCAAAAGCCGAATGGTAGTACGTAAACTAAATCCAGATATGGTTTCTCTGGCCACGGGACCTGCAGATATAACTCCCCCAAATTATACTGAAGGTCCTTATATGGTAAAGCGCAAAGGTATTTATTATATGATGTATTCTAATGGATCCTGGTTTAATGATACTTACAATGTGCAGTATTCAACTTCCAGTACTCCTATGGGGCCTTGGACTTATAGAGGGAAAGTACTCAGCTCAAATTCCGAAGACAAAGGGCCGGGGCATCATGGTGTGCTAAAGATGGGAAATTGTGATGAGTATTACATTGTTTACCATCGATATGAAAACGGAACCTCTGGCGATCGAAAAATTGCAATTGACAGAATGTATTTTAATTCTGCTGATTTGATTGAACCAGTAAATATGACTAATTACGGCGTTCCCCCTAGAATTCCAGATCAATCCTGTCCTGCACAAAGTATAGTTTCTGGAGGTATTTATAAATTAACGCACAAAGGAACTAATCAATGTCTGGATGTTTTTAATAATGGAAACCAGTCAGGAACTAATGTACAGCAAAGTACAGATAATGGCAGTGATGCACAGCGCTGGGTAGTTACTCAGGAGCCAGATGGTTCTTATAGGCTGACTCACAAAGGAACTAATCAATGTCTGGATGTATCCCAAAACAGCAGTGCGCAAGGCGCTAATGTACAGCAATGGCTTGATAGCAATACCGATGCACAACGCTGGAAGATAGAAAAAATGTCCGATGGTTATTATAAACTGATTCATAAAGGAACCAACCAGTGTCTGGATGTAGACAATAACAGCAGCCAGTCTGGAGCAAATGTGCAGCAATGGACTGATAATCCAAATACCAATAATGATGCACAGCGCTGGAAAATGGATTTGATTGAAGTTCCAATTGTTTCTGGAGGCATTTACAGGCTTACTCATAAGGGTACAACTCAAAGCCTTGATGTGAGCGGTGGCAGTACGCAGCAAGGTGCAAATGTGCAGCAACATAACACTAATGAAACAGACGCACAGCGATGGGTCATAACAAAGGAATCTGATGGATTTTATAAACTGACTCATAGAAACACCAATCAGGTTCTGGATGTAGATAACAATAGCAGCCAGGCTGGTGCAAATGTGCAGCAATGGACAGATCTTGGTACTAATGCACAGCGTTGGAAAATCGAATTGATGAGTGACGGCTATTTCAAGCTGACTCACAAAAACACCAATTTATGTCTTGATGTTGTAAATAATCTTGCTGAGCCGGGAACAAATGTTCATCAATATACTGATAATGGAAATGATGCCCAGCGATGGAAACTGGATTTAATAAAATTGGCACCAGGTACAGCCAAAGTATCTAAATCGCAATTGAAATCGCAAAATCCAGATGAAGATACAGCTTTTAATATATATCCAAATCCAGCAGAGAACACACTTTTCTTTACCTCTGAAATAAAAGGAACTCGAGTTCGCGTTTTTTCTCAAACTGGGACCTTGGTTTTAGAACAAAAATTAACTGATAATAGTATAAATGTCTCTAGATTGGCGGCTGGAATTTATGTTGTTGATTTTGATAAGGATGGAAAAAAAGTTACAAAACGATTTATTAAAAAATAATTATCTAACACAAACTTTTGCTTTTTAAGCAAAGGATTCATTGAATAAACATCTCTAAAACCGCTCTTGTTTTAAGTTGAAAATTACTGGAATGGCTTTTAGGGGTGTTTTAATAAATAAAAATTATGATGCGAATTTTACAAAAAGAAAATAATTTGATCTGCCTGTTAAAATACCGGCTTGCAGTCTTTTTATTTTTTATATCATTGACTCAAGTGCTGGCTCAGACGAGCGGTAATCCTTTATTTTCGGGAGCCGATCCCGAAATTCATTATTTCAATAACAAATATTATATCTACCCCACAGCAGCTGCGGGTAAGCAATTCCATGCTTATTCCTCAATTGATTTAACCAGCTGGAAGGACGAGGGAGTTATTTTTGATATTGGCCCTCAATGCAGCTGGGCTGATAATAATGGCTGGGCGCCTGGGGTTGCTTATCGGAATAATAAATATTATTTGTACTATACCGCCGAAGTAAAAATTGGGGTTGCAGTAGGCGATTCGCCCACTGGGCCTTTTACAGATTTGGGCACGCCGCTTATTGGTACTGATCCTTATACTGATGATATCATCGATGCAATGGTATTTATTGATGATGATAATCAGGCATATATTTATTATGGAGGATCTGGCAAAAGCAAATTGGCTGTACGCAAATTAAATCCTGATATGATTTCATTGGCCACGGCTTCTACAAATATTACACCTCAAAATTATACCGAAGGCCCCTATATGGTGAAGCGGAAAGGTATTTATTATATGATGTATTCAAATGGATATTGGGGCAATGACAGTTACAATGTGCAATATTCAACTTCAAACTCTCCTATGGGACCCTGGACATATCAAGGACAGGTACTCAGTTCAAATGCTGAGGATAAAGGCCCTGGTCATCATTCTGTTATAAAGATGGGCGATTGTGATGAGTATTATATTGTTTACCATCGTTATGAAAATGCTTCGAGCGGAGACAGGAAAATTGCTATCGATCATATGTATTTTAATGCAAATGACTTGATTGAGCCTGTAAACATGACAAATTATGGCGTAAAACCAAGAGTGCCAGATAATACCTGTTCATCATTGCCTGTTGCGCCAATTGTTTCGGGAGGTATCTATAAGCTGATACACAAAAACACCAATCAGTGTTTAGAAACAGAGAATAATAGCAGCCAGCCTGGTGCCAATGTACAGCAAAATACAGATAACGGCAGCGATTCACAGCGCTGGGTTATTACTTTAGAGTCAGATGGACTTTATAAACTGATTCATAAAGGAACTAATCAGTGCCTGGAGGCAGATAACGGGAGTAATCAGCCAGGGGCAAATGTACTGCAGGGAACTGATACTGGCAGTGATGCCCAGCATTGGAATTTTGAACTTATGACCGATGGCTATTTTAAAATTACCCACAAAGGAACCAATCAATGTCTGGATGTCGATCAAAACAGCAATGCACCTCTTGCCAATGTAAGGCAATATACAGATAATGCAAGTGATGGGCAGCGCTGGAAATTGGAATTGATTGAGATCCCTGTCATCTCGGGAGGATTGTATAAATTGACGCATAAAGGAACAAATCAGGTTATTAGTGTCGATAAGGACAGTACAACTCCGGGAGCCAATGTACACCAATGGACAGATAGTGGCAATGTTGATGCCCAGCGATGGTATATTACTCTAGAAAGTGATGGATATTATCAGCTGAAGCACAAAGGGACAAATCAGGTCTTGGATGTTGATAATAATAGCGGTAATGACGGAGCCAATGTACACCAGTATACAGATACTGATAATGATGCACAGCGCTGGAAGCTGGATTTAATGCCTGATGGCTATTTTAAATTGACTCATAAAGGCACCAATAAATGCCTGGATGTCGCTAATGATCTTTCAGAACCTGGGACAAATATTCAGCAATGGTCTGATTTTAACAATAATGCACAACGCTGGAAACTTGATTTAATGCCTGATGTAAACCCTGTAACAGGCAATGGCAGTGGTTTGTCTGGAAACTATTTTAATGGAATGAATTTCGAAACACCAGTATTAAGCAGGGTAGATGAAACCGTAAATTTTGATTGGGGATTTGCTTCACCAGGTTCTGGCGTGAATCAAGACATGTTCACGGTACGCTGGAAAGGCCAGATTGAACCAAAATATTCTGGCGAATATACTTTTTATGTGACAAGCAACAATGGACGAAGACTGTGGATCAATAACCAGCTGATCATTGACAGATGGATTGATGATACAGGCGAAAATCGAGGTAAAATTTTCCTTGCAGCTGGCCAGAAATACGACATCAAATTAGAATATTTTGAAAACAGCAGTGCAGCTACCTGCAAACTGGAATGGTCCAATTTTTTGCAGGGCAGAGAAGTAATACCCAAATCCCAATTTTATGAAAGTACTCTGGGTATTGATAACCTCCAGTCCAGCCATGAAATTATGATAGCCAATCCTGTAGATCAGTTACTGCATATTACTTCGGATATTAGTTTATCAGCTGCAGATATCAAAATATTTGATATTCAGGGCAGGCTTTTAATCAATCCTGATAAATATAGTAGCGAATTGTATGTAGGGAATTTGAAGCAAGGCATTTATTTACTGCAGATTCAGATTGAAGGTGCAAAATACATTAAGAAGTTTATAAAAAAGTAGACCCATAATAAAAGTATTTGTTTTAAATTATGTCATTAATCACAAGTTCATCGCTTTTGACAGGACAGTTTAAAATATTTATTTATGATTAATTTTAAAATAGAATATGAAAACAAAACAATTTTTAGTTACAATTTTTTGCTTTGCTTCGGCAGCATTATTTGCACAGGAATTAAAGCCTGAAGCAAATCCGTTGGCGGTTGTAGTTTCGGGCAACGCTAGATTTACGGTACTTTCGCCACGTGTAATCCGCATGGAATGGAGTGCCGATGCAAAGTTTATTGACAATGCTTCGTTAACATTTGTTAATCGAAACCTCCCTGTGCCTGCTTTTACCAAAAAAGAAACGGATGGAGTACTCCAAATTAATACTGATGTAGTAAAACTTAAATATAAAACAGGTTCCGGCAAGTTTACCGAGAGCAATCTCAGTGTAGATTTTACTGTTAATGGCAAAACCACAACATGGAAGCCTGGACTTGCTAATACTAAAAACCTTTTGGGAACTACCCGTACTTTGGATGGAGTTGATGGTCCAGCCAAAGAATTGGAGCAAGGTATAATTTCGCGTGATGGATGGTATTTGATAGACGACAGCGAGCGTCCCCTTTTTGATAATTCCGAATGGTCTTGGGTAATGGCACGGCCAGCAGGGGATAAGCCACAGGATTTATATCTTTTTGCTTATGATTCTGATTATAAAACAGCTTTAAAGGATTACACCGATATTGCCGGCAAGATAGCTATGCCTCCAAGATTTGCTTTTGGCGCATGGTGGTCGAGATATAGAGAATATACCGATACTGAATTCCGTGAGCTTGTTGGTGAATTTAAAACCCATGATGTTCCCCTTGATGTATTTGTAATTGATATTGACTGGCACGTAAAATCATTGCCGGAATTCTTCAAGAACGGGCAAAGACAAAGAGATCAGGCAGGAGAGGATGCAGGATGGACAGGATTTACATGGAATAAGAATTTCTTTCCTTCGCCAGAAAAGTTTTTGAAATGGACAGACGAGCAGAATCTTAAAACCTGTTTAAATCTTCATCCAGCTTCAGGAATACAGCCTTTTGAAGAGGTATATCCTGAAATGGCAAAAGCAATGGGAATAGATCCAGCTACAAAAAAGTTTGTCCCTTTTGATATTACGGATAAAAAATTTGCTACTAATTATATGAATCTGGTGCTGCATCCTATTGAAAAAGCGGGTGTCGATTTCTGGTGGCTAGACTGGCAGCAATGGGGCAACACCAATATTCCAGGTGTTAACCCGACTTTTTACTTAAATTATGTACATTATAGCGACATGGAACGCCAGAATAAAGTACGTCCGCTTATTTTTCACCGCTGGGGAGGATTAGGAAATCACAGATACCAAATTGGATTCTCAGGAGATACACACGTAACTTGGAAATCATTAGAGTATCAGCCATATTTTACATCAACAGCGGCCAATGTTGGATTTGGCTATTGGAGTCATGACATTGGCGGACATCAGGGTGATGCCGGCTCTCCAGAACTTTATACAAGATGGATCCAATGGGGAATTTTCAGTCCAATATTCAGGACTCATGCAACTTCAATGCCTTGGCACGAACGCCGTATATGGGCATATCCTCTGGAAAACTTCCTTGTTATGAGAGATGCTTATCTGCTCAGGTATGCATTAGTACCTTATTTGTATAACGAAGCTCGCAATACTTATGAAACGGGAGTTTCGACTGTTCACCCGATGTATTACGATTATCCTAAAGACGAAAATGCATATACTATCCCTAACCAGTATATGTTTGGAAGAGATATGATAGTACATCCAATTACAAAGCCTATTGAGCAGGGAAATATCTTTCTTTCGCACGAAACCTGGCTGCCTGAGGGCAAATGGTACGAATACAGTACGGGAAGCATCATAGACGGAAACAAAAAAGTTACTATGCCTTTTACTTTGGGAGATATTCCTGTTTTTGTAAAAGAAGGAGCTATTATTCCAATGCAGCCAAAAGCATCAAGAACCGATGAAAAACCGCTTAACCCGCTGATACTTTCTTTCTTTCCAGGAAAAAAAGGATCGTTGAGGTTATATGAAGATGAAGGCAATAACAATAATTTCAAGAAAGATGCTTTTAGTTATACTCCAGTTAGTTTTGAGCGTACAGGAAATACAATGAACATTGCTATCGCACCTGTTGAAGGCTCATTTCCAGGAATGCTGACATCAAGAGGTTATGAACTTCGTTTTCCTTGCTCATTTCCTCCAGCCCGGGTAACTGTTAATGGGCAAAACATTCCATACAGTACTGTGGCTAAAGCAGGAACCTGGACCTATGCAGGAAATGATTTTGAAACACAGGTATATTTGCCAGAATTTGCAACCAATACTAAAGTTTCAGTTCAGGTGCAGTTTCCAGATTATGACCAGCAGCTTCTTTCAGGTAAAAAGGCACAGCTTAAATACATGAAAAAATTCGAGACTTTCCGTGTAGAGCACAATTGGAATGACGGATTATATGATGCTTCGGGGATTATATCGCTTTCTCAATTTGGACAAAGCCTAGAATATAATCTTGCAGATATTAAATCTGGAATTGACAAGTTTGACAATCGCTGGAATAATGCTCTTTTGCTGATCCAGTCAGCCAGCGAAACAAATAAGGATTTCAAGCCCTATTATGAACTGCTCAAAAAATATGGAAATATTGCCGAAAGACCAGAATTTAAAACTGCCGAAAGCGCATTGGATTCTGGAGCGAAAGCCAAAATCGAATTTGTAAACAAAGGAACCGACAAAATATATTATACAACTGATGGATCTGTTCCGTCTCGCAATTCTAAACTGTATACAAAAGCGATAGAAGTTCCAGTTCCGGTACGTGTAAACGCTATAGCATGTCCAGAAGGGAACGGTGCCTGCAGTTCGGCAGTTTCCAAAATATTTTTTAATAAAAAATCTGGATTAAGCTATAGTCTGTACAAAGGTGCGTGGGATAAAATGCCCGATTTCAGTACGCTTACTCCAGTTGATAAAGGATATGTTCCTGATTTTGATTTAGGTAAAATTAATCACGAAGCCAATAATTATGGTGTAGTTTATAACGGATTCATAAATATCCCTGCCGATGGTAAATACACTTTCTACATCGCATCAGATGATGGCAGTAAATTTTATATCAATGATCAATTGCTTATAAACAATGATGGATCGCACGCATTTGAAGAAAAAAGTGCATCACTTACTTTGAAGAAAGGTTCATACCCAGTTAAGGTAGAATTTTTCCAAGGGAATTATGGGCAAGGCCTTACAGTAGATTTTTCTTCAGATAAGATGGCTAAGACAAGTCTTTTTTCATCTTTTTAAATGTGTTTGACAAAAATATATTAAATAAGATTGTAATATAATCTTGTAAGCATACTTTAAAATAAAATTTTTAAAAACGGGTTTACTATTGATTTTCAATAGTAGGCTCGTTTTTTTCTAAGCAATGTTTATGTTAAACTTTTTATTTAATATAAGTTGTTAATTGATTGATTGATAACTAATAATATTAGTGATTTTGAAACTATATATAAATAATTTTCATGAATAAATCTCTAGAGAAAGTTCCCTGATAACTTTACGGCAAATGGCTTCAAAATGACTGCTAATAAGCAAAATCTCCTTGTTTTTGCTTAATAATTAAACAAATCAGTTAATTGATGTTTTTTAACTGATTAATAATCATTAGATTTTAGGAAAAAAATAGTTACAGTATTTTGAAAACTTAAATATCTTAGGAAATTATTATCTTTAAAAATGTAAATAACAGAGTGCAAAGCTGTATTTCTTAATAATAATGAATAAGATAATCAAAGTAATAACAATTTTTATTTTCTCAATGTCCATCGCCAGGGCCAATGATTTTGTTTTTTCGCCCATTAATGTTTTACATGGACTCAGTGATAATCAAGTCCGTTTTATTTTACAGCTCCCTGACGGAAGAATGGTTTTTAAAACAAGCGGGAATATCAATATTTATGATGGGGCACATTTTAAATATATCCATCAGGTTTCAAATACTGTTTATCGATTAAATAGCTATGACGGTTTTTATCGTATTTATCAGGGAAAAAATTCGCTTCTCTGGATCAAAGACAGCCATAAATTAATGTGTGTTAACCTTCGCACAGAAAAATACCTCTCCCGTTTAGATTCTTATTTTAAGAACAAAGGTTTTAAGCAGCCTGTTGACGATCTTTTTATGGATTCCAGCCAGCAGTTATGGCTGCTCATATCTGGAAAACTATTTAAGGAGAATTCCTCTGAGTTTTTGAATATAGCAGCAAATCAAGGAAGATTACAGGATTTAGCAGCTGAAAAGAATAATTTATATCTGTTTTATAATACTGGCGAAGTTATCTGTTATGATTTGAAAACAAAAAGAAAACTTTATAATAAAGCTTCTTATCCGGTCCAGCAGCAGCCTTTTTTCGAAAACACCTCTTTGGTGGTAAAGGGAAATAATGGTTTTTATCAATTGCGGAATGGGAGCAGAGGAGGCTTCTTCTTCTTTGATATCCATCAACGTACTTGGAAAAAAATACTGGAAACTAATTACACGCTTAATACATTAGCAGTTAATTTGGATACGGCATACATCAGCTGTACCAATGGTATCTGGAAAATTAATTGCCATACTGGTGAAAAAGAATATCTGCCCACACTGAAAAAAGTGGATGGGAGCATTTTGAATACCGAAATAAGTACGCTCTTTTATGACAGACAGAAAGGTTTGTGGCTCGGTACCCTCAATCAGGGGCTGTTGTATTATCATCCTTTCAGGTACAAATTTATCCATATTGGGCGTTCCTATTTTCATGAAAATGATGCAAAAGATATTATTGTACAGGCATTTGCCGAAGATCAGAGTGGAATTATATACGTTAAATGCCAATCATCAATATACAAGTATTATTCAAAAACATTGACCCCCATTCCTGATTCATCTGTGCCAAAGGAGGTGTTAAAAAAATTGAATCAAAATATAAAAACCAGCAATTATAAAATCTCACTTACTGATGTTCATGGCTGGAAATGGACAGGAACACCAGATGGGCTGCAACTTTATATGCCTGATAAAAGGAAGGGAAAAACATTGTACACCAGCGATGGCTTATCTAATAATTTTGTACACGCCCTATTAGAGGACCGTAACAAAAACATTTGGATTACTACAAGTTACGGCATAACCAAACTGCAGGCAGATTCCATAAACAGAAAGATTCATCTTACCGCTTTTGGTTCAGATGCCGGAACGTTAGAGGGAGAATATACTAATGGAGCTATATTTGAAGCGGCCAATGGCAATTTGTATTTTGGGGGTATTAATGGGTTCAATATATTAAATCCCAATAGTGAAGAATCCCAAAAACTGCCTTTCAAGCCTGTTTTTACAAATCTTTTTTTACGGGGTATAAAGGTTCAATCAGAAAAAAAATATGAGGATAGGATCATTATGCGGGAGGCCGCACCTTATACCTCAAAAATTGAACTGTCTTACAATCAGAACTTCCTGACTTTTGAATTCTCGACTGTTAACTATCAGAACCCTTCTCAAACTTATTATAGATATCAATTGGAAGGCATCGATAATAATTGGCAGGAAACTGCTTTTGGGCTGCAAAATGAAACTATAAATAATAAAGGGATACTGAAAGCTTCGTACACCAATCTGCCGCCAGGCACATATAAGCTCAAGGTTATGGCTTCGGGTAACAGCCGCGAATGGAATGGGCAGGTAACTGAATTAATGGTAACCATTCATGCGCCCTGGTGGAAAACCAATACTGCCTATATATTGTTTATCTCTTTTTTTATAACTATTGTTTGTTCGGTTATTTACGGCTATATTTATTATTCCCGAAAAAAACTGGAACGAAGCCACCGGGAGGAAATTTTACTGGTCCGTGTTCGAAACCTGATTGAGCAATGTAATTCTCTTCAATCGGAAAAGGAAATTTATCTTGCAAAAACAAATGAAGAAACCAGCCAGCCTATAGAAAGCACTATTGAAAACAAGGCCGATGCAGTATTTTTAGCAAAAGCTTTGGAGCAAGTAGAAAAAAATCTTGGTGTCCCAGATTATTCGGTTGAGCAGCTGAGTCGTGACCTTTGTATGGATCGTACGGGTCTTTATCGTAAGTTAATTGCATTATTAGATGAATCCCCTTCTTTATTTATTCGGAATATCCGCTTGCAAAGAGCAGCAAGATTAATTCTTGATGAGGAACTCAGTATCTCAGAAATTACAGAAAAAGTAGGATTCAGCAGCTCCAGTTACCTAAGCAGATGTTTTCAGGAAATGTATGGCTGCCGTCCGTCTGAATATGCAGAAAAAGTAAAGAAATCAACATAATTACTGTTAATTTCAACATGGTTGTTGTTTCATTTTGCCTGCTGTCTGATATTTTTGCTGGTATCAAAAAACATAAATCAGCAATTATGAAATTTTATAAAAAAACCTTCTTTTTACTAGCTGCAGTACTATCCATGATGGTTACTGGGACTAATGCTCAAATTATCCAGCAGACAAAACAGGGAGCAAAATTCTCTGTAAACGGTCTCGATATTCAGATCGAGTTTTACTCAGACAAGACTGTCCGGGTATACAAAACTCCTCAAGGAGCTTCTTATGACAAAAAAAGTCTTTCGGTTGTCAAATCACCTGAAAATGTATCTGTAAAATTCGAACAAAAGGGAAACAATACAGTATTAAAAAGTAAATCTGTAAATGTTGAAATCAATCCGGAAACCGGAGGGATTTATTTTTATGACACATCTGGGAAACTGCTGCTCAGGGATAAGGATTATGGGACTCAATTTTCACCATTTGATGATGCAGGCACGCCTTCTTATAAAGTCAGGGAAGGTTTTTTGCTTGACAAAGAAGAGGCTGTGTATGGTGTAGGACAAATTATGGATAATAAATTTAACCGCCGTAATTCGTTTCATCATATGCAAAATGAAAACATGTCAACTTATTCACCTTACTTTCTTTCGGTAAAAGGATATGCCGTTTATTGGGACAATTACTCAATTTCAGAGTTTAACGATAATCCGCAGGAACTTTCTTTTGAAGGGCTTGGACATTGTGCTGATTATTATTTTATGTATGGAGGAAATGCTGATGGTGTTATTGGCCAGGTTCGTGAGCTTACAGGAAAAGCTCCTATGCTTCCTTTATGGGCTTATGGCTTTTTCCAGAGTAAAGAACGATATCACACACAGGACGAGAGCCTGGATGTTTTAAAAAAATACCGCAAGCTCAAAGTTCCACTTGATGTAATAATTCAGGACTGGCGTTACTGGCCAGAGCATAATAAGACCGACAGTACATGGAATTCTCAGAGTTTTGACAAAGAACGATTTCCAAATCCAAAGGAATGGGCAGATGAAATACACAAACTAAATGCAAAACTGCTTATTGTTACCTGGCCTGGATTTGGTCCCAAGACAGCCCAGCGTAAAGAATTTGACAGTAAAAATATGATCATCAACTTTGATACCTGGCCGCCAAACAGCGGAGCAAGACCATATGATGTTTACAATCCGGAGGCGTTGGATATTTATTGGCGTTATCTTAACAAAGGAATATTCAGCTATATTAAAAATGATGGCTGGTGGCTAGATTCTACAGAACCTGATCATATCAATAAAAAAGAGTCAGATTATGCACTGCCAACCTATCTTGGCAGCTATCGCAGTGTGAAAAATGCTTACAGTATGATGCACAATAAGGGAATTGCCACTCACCAGCGAGCCACAAATGGTAACATTCGCCCAGTGATACTTACCAGATCAGGATTTATTGGCCAGCAGCTTTATGGATCCAATACCTGGAGCGGTGATGTTGTTTCGACATGGGATATGCTCGAAAAACAAATTCCGGCTGCACTAAATTATACTTTAATGGGAATTCCTAACTGGAACAGTGATATTGGCGGCTTTTTTGCTGACCGATGGAAAAAAGGCGGGGGGAACAGTAATCCTGAATTTCAGGAATTGTATGTACGCTGGATGCAGTTTGGAACTTTTTGCCCTATGATGCGTTCACACGGTACAGATCTGCCAAGGGAGATCTGGAACTTTGGTGATCGTGGCAGCTGGTGTTTTGATGCTCAGGAAAAATCAATCAATCTTCGTTATAAATTATTGCCATATATTTACAGCACCTCATGGGATGTGAGTCATAACAGCGGAACATTTATGCGGCCGTTGATTATGGATTTTGCGGCAGATAAAAAAACTCATGACATTGGAAATGAATATCTGTTTGGTCACTCTATCCTTGTCGCTCCAGTCACTCAATATAACGCCAGAACGTGGCCAGTTTACTTGCCTGAAGGAAGTGACTGGTATAATTTCTGGACAAATGAATACCAAAAAGGAGGATTGACAGCAGTAACCGAAACCCCTGTAGACAAAATGCCTCTTTACATAAAAGCTGGTTCTATACTTCCTATTGGACCAGCAGTACAATATACTTCCGAAAAAAAATGGGACAATCTTGAAATGCGTATTTATCCTGGAGCCGATGGAGAATTTGTACTCTACGAGGACGAAAATGATAATTATAACTACGAAAAAGGAAATTATTCGACTATCAGATTTAAATGGAACCAGAAGGATAAAACACTGACGATTGAAAACAGGGAAGGCAGTTTTTCAGGCATGCTAAAATCCCGTAAGTTTAGAATTGCTATTGCCGATCATAATAATGCACTGGGCGATGCTAATGCAAAAACGGTTAAAACCATCTCATATAATGGAAAAAAAATAGTTGTAACACTCTAAAATATCTGTTCCGCAAAATCTAAAGAGGCTGTCCCGAAGTTTTTATTCAGACAGCCTCTTTATTATGCTGCATTGCTGATGCCTCCAAAATGCTGAAATATATATTGCAAGTCGTATGTTTTTTTGATGGTTTGTCCTGCTACTTTCCGATACAGAAGTTCGCGAAAATATTCCCGAGCAATTCATCATTCGAAACCTGACCGGTAATCAGCCCAAATTGGTATAAAGCTTCTTTTATATCCAAAGCAATTAAGTCACTCGATAGACCAGTTTCCAAGCCAAATTTTACTTTCTGGATTTCTTCCAAAGCTTTTAATAATGAATCGTAATGCCTTGTGTTGGTTACAATTGTTTCGTTATTGCGCAATGCGCCCGTATTAACAAACGATAGTAATTCATTTTTTAAATCATCAACGCCAATCTTCTGTTTTGCTGATATTAAAAGAAGTTTTGCATTCAGGTCTTTTAGCTGGTTAGTGATATTTAATATTTCGTTTTCGGATAAAATATCTTTTTTATTAACTACAATCAATAAAGGTTTTAGAGGATATCTGTTTTTAATCTGTTCAATTTCTGTCACAAATTCTGAACTTGAAACCTGAAACTTAAAACCATCAAATAAATAAACAACAACCTGCGCCTGTTCTATTTTCTCAAAAGTTTTCTTGATTCCGATGCTTTCTACAACATCGGCCGTTTCACGTATTCCTGCGGTGTCGATAAATCGAAAACCGATTCCGCCAATCACCAATTCGTCTTCGATAGTGTCTCGGGTAGTTCCTGCAATCTCCGAAACGATGGCACGTTCTTCGTTCAATAAAGCGTTCAACAAAGTCGATTTACCCACATTAGGTTCTCCCACAATGGCTACCGGAATTCCGTTTTTGATAACGTTTCCAACGGCAAATGAATCAATCAGACGCTTAAGGACAAATTCAATCCGGTTCAATAATTCGTAAAATTGGGTTCTGTCGGCAAATTCAACATCTTCTTCAGCAAAGTCCAGTTCGAGTTCGATAAGGGAAGCAAAATTGAGCAGTTCTTCACGCAATTTGGCAATTTCATTGGAGAAACCGCCACGCATTTGCTGCATTGCAATTTGGTGGGAAGCTTCATTATCTGACGAAATCAAGTCGGCTACAGCCTCTGCTTGCGAAAGATCCAGTTTTCCGTTCAGGAAAGCTCTCAGTGTAAATTCGCCCGCATCAGCCATTCGGCACCCTTTTCGGAGCAATAACTGAATAATCTGCTGCTGGATATAAGTTGAGCCGTGACAGGAAATCTCGACGGTATTTTCGCCTGTATAAGAATTTGGATTTCTAAAAATAGAAACCAGCACCTGATCCAGTGTTTTTTCACCATCCATAATATGTCCCAAATGCAGAGTATGCGTTTTTTGGGCAGTCAGTTTTTTATTTTTGACAGATTTAAAAACCGAATCAGCTATCGCAACAGCATCCTCACCAGAAACCCGAATTACAGCAATAGCACCAGCTCCCGATGCAGTGGCCAAAGCAACTATAGAATCGTTTTTAATCATAATCCAAAAATTTATGCAAAAGTAATCAAATTTTTTAGCCTTTAGCTATTGCTTACAGTTTGACTTTTTATCGGGGATCACTTTCGGATAGCCAATAAGCTAACAGCCAATTGCCACTTATGACAATTATCATGCATTATTCCTATTAAGTTTTGTAACTTTATATATTATTGATTTCACACTTAAATAAATGGCTATGAAGAAGATATTGTTTCCAACTGATTTTTCAGACGTTTCCAAAAATGCGTTTATATACGCCTTAAAACTCGCCGATGCCCTAAATGCCGAGATTATAACCCTGCATGTGTATCAGTTGGATTCTCCTGCTTTTTTGGACGTTTCCATTTACTTACAGGAAATTTACGAATACGAAGAATTGAGCGAATTCGAAAATTATAAGGATGAGGTACCTGTTTTAAGAAACATAGCCCAAGCCAATGATTTAGGGCATATACCCATCAGCAACGTTCTCATGCAGGGCAGTCTGGTTGCCGAAATACTCAAGATTTCCCAAGACGAAAACATCGATTTTATTGTAATGGGAACCAAAGGAGCAACACATTTGCGTCAAATATTTTTGGGTACTACACTTACCAGAATAATGGACGAATCCAATGTAACAGTTTTGGGTGTGCCTGATGACTGTCAATTTGCTCCAATCAATAAGATACTATTTACGACCAAATACCATTTTAGCGATATCGAAGCCTTGCAGAAAACACAAAATCTGGCCAAATTGCTCAATTCACACATCGATTGCCTCAACATAAAACCACCTCACAAAGTGCACAATGACGATTTTGTAACCGATTTCAAAAATGTCTTCAGGGACTCCAATATCGCCTTTCATTCCGTTTTGAGCGATGATATCGAAGGTGCAATTTTAAATTTTATTCAGCAGAATAACATAAACATGATGGCTGTTCATATAAAACACAAGGGATTTTTTGAAAAACTATTTCAAGTAAGCCTTTCCAAAAAACTGGCAGTCAATATCAATATACCAATTTTATCTGTCAAGTAGTCAAATTAGAGTATTTACAATCTGGGCGTGCCCCCGTTGAGCAAAGGGGCTAAATCATGAATCCGCATATACAGCCCCTTTGCTCAACGGGGTCGGGCTATACGCGCTACTTCGGTAGCCAGCTTCTATCCCTCACGCATGCGTTTCATAACAATACAAGTTATTAAATAAGAAAACATATAAACAAATCAGTCTGTGACAGTCAAACCCTAAATTCATACAAAATGAAAAAGATTTTATTTCCAACCGATTTTTCCGAAGTGGCCAATAATGCTTTTGTCCACGCTTTGGAATTTGCAAAAATTGTCAATGGAGAACTCGTTTTATTGCATACATTCGAATTGCCCATAGTCGAAAGTGCATTCACTCCCGACAATTATTACACGCTTTTTGACTCCTTGCAATTGGCACAATACGATATGTTTAAAGGACAGATTCCAAAACTTCGGGAAATAGCCCAAAAACAGCATTTGGAAAACATTGCCCTTAACCACAAAATCATGGAAGGCGATTTAATTTACAGTATTAAAAAAGCTGTCAAAGAAGAGCATATAGATTTTGTTGTCATGGGAACCGCTGGTGCTGCCGGTTGGGAAGCTTTTTTTATAGGTTCCAATACAGGCGCGGTAGTAAACGCCGTGAATGTGCCTGTACTCACCATACCTCTCGACACCGAATATACTCCAATTAAAACGATTGGTTTCACCACACGCTTTAGGGACAAAGACAAGGGAGCTTTGAGACAAGTGCTGAAAATTGCCAAAAAATCGAGTGCAGTGGTGAAATGTCTCTACGTAAAAACCGAAAAATCAGATGTTGCCGAAGAAACAATCAATCAATGGAAAAAAGAATTCGAGTTTGAATCCGTGGAATTTATAATAACAAATAGCGATTACGTCAAGGAAACCATCTTGGATTTTGTCTCTCATAAAAACATTGATATGCTGGCGATGATAACTCACAAAAGGAATTTTTTTTCCGAGCTGTTTCAGCCCAGTCTGACCCAAAAATTTTCCAATATTTCCACGGTACCTGTTTTGGCATTGCATGAAGAAGGGTAGGTTTTAGATTTTAGAATTTAGATTTTTGTAATTTGAGATTTGCAATTTGAGATTTGCAATTTGCAATTTGAGATTTGACTTTTGACTTTTGTTTTTTGAGATTTGATATTAGTAATTTGAGATTTTGCCATTGCCATTGTCATTCCTTACATTTGTTTTTCATTAAAAAAGAAAAATGGAAATATACAAAAGCAATAGCCAAAACTATTCAAGGGAGTTAAAAGCAATCAATACCAAATACAATACGATTAGTTTTTTTAGGCTTATCAGTATTGTGCTTTTTTTGGCAAGTTTGTTTTATTACATAAAAACCGGTGAATCAGTATTTGTCATGACGGCAATTATACTGTTTGCTGGTTTTCTTTTTTTGATGCGAATTCATTCCAGATTGTCATTTCAAAAAAAAGTAAAAACGGCCTTGGTCGAAATCAACGAGAATGAAATAGCCTATTTGGAGCGAAAATCAATTCCTTTTAAAAATGGTATCGAATTCAATGATTTTCATCATCCGTATGCTTACGACTTGGATATTTTTGGCGAGCATTCGTTGTTTCAAAACCTGAATAGAACCGCCACTTTCATCGGTAAAAAAACATTGGCAAAGCAGTTATTAACACTTTTGCCAAATGACCAAATACTGGAGAATCACCAAGCAGTATCCGAATTAAGCAAGAAGCTAAATTGGCGTCAGGAGTTTTTGGCTTTCGCCAAAGTAGGGCAGGACAACGAAACGTTTTATAAAACCTTGTTGCAATGGAGCGTTTTCAATAGCAAGCCATTGTCCAAGGGAACTGTATTGATTTCTTATCTGTTTCCTGCGCTTTTTGTAAGTTGTCTTATTGCTTATTTGGCAACATCAAACATGGTTTTCCTGACGTATTCCTCTTTTTTGTTTGTAATTAATTTAGGTATTTTGGGGAATTTTACAAAGCGGATTCAAATGGAAATTGCCCAGTCCGACAATATTAATACGATTATCAGCCAATACGGTCTTTTGGTACAAAAAATTGAAAATGAAAGCTTCCAGTCCGAAAAGCTGATTGCGTTACAGCAAAAACTGTACTTTCAGAATCAGAAAGCAAGTGCTCATCTTCAGCATTTAGCTGAATTATTTTCCAAGATGGAAAGCATAGGCAACCTTGTAACCGCAATATTGTTCAACGGAACATTCCTTTTCAATCTTCACGTTTTAAAATCGATGATTACTTGGAAAAAACAGCACGCTGTTGTACTGGAAGAATGGCTGGAAGTGATAGGCGAATTTGAAATGTTGAATAGCTTGGCCAATTTTGGATATAATAATCCTGATTTTGTATATCCTGAATTAAATTCTAATTATGAAATCTCTTTTTCCAATATAAGCCATCCATTGCTGAATCCTGTAACCAGAGTAGGGAATGAGGTGCAGTTTCAGCCACAATCGTTTATGATTTTGACAGGTTCCAATATGTCGGGAAAAAGTACATTTTTGCGTAGTCTGGGAATCAATATGGTGCTTTCGGGTATGGGTTCTCCTGTGTGTGCGAGTCAGGCAAGCGTACATCCGTTGCCAGTTTTGGTTTCGATGCGACTTTCCGATTCGTTATCGGATAGTGAGTCATATTTCTTTGCCGAAATCAAGCGCTTGAAGCAAATTATGGATGAATTGGAAGAGAAGCCTGCTTTTGTACTTCTTGATGAAATCCTGAGAGGTACCAACTCAGATGATAAACGCAACGGAACCATCGAAGTAGTCAAAAAAGTAATTGCCAAAAAAGCCATCGGTGCCATAGCAACTCATGATATAGAAGTTTGCCTGACCACAAATGAATATCCGGATACATTAACCAACAAATGCTTTGAGGTTGAAATCAGCAACGACGAATTGCATTTTGATTACAAACTTCGTGATGGTATTTGTCAAAACAAGAGTGCCACTTTCCTAATGAAAAAGATGGGAGTGATTTAAAAGATAGTTGATAGTTGGTGGTTGATAGTTGGTGGTGTTCAGTTTTTAGTGTTGAATTATTTAGTTCTATAATCTTTTTTCTGTTCTCACCAAACTGCATACCGCAACTGTTTTTTAATAAAGCTTTAATACAAAATCGTTTAAAAATTGCATTGCGAGTATTATTTTTGCATTGTAAATACTTCCAAAATTAAATCCCCAAATTTAATATGACACGAGGCCATTACATTCCCTTTAACAAGGAATTCTTGCTCGAGCAACAGCTGGCATCTTTTTCTGATGATCCAAAAAGAGTTGATGATTTTAAAAAACTGTTCGATATCATCGAGCATTATTATCATTATGAAGCTTTCAATCTTAATAAGAATTTGAAGCAACATTATGCCTTGTTTGACCCAGATTTAAGCAAACACGAGAAAAAGAGTTTTGTGGGTAAAAGCGATTTTTCAGTTTTTAAGGAAACACTTCAAAAAGTGCTGGATCATAGCAATTATACTCGCATAGATCAGGAAACTCTGAACGTCGCTTTTAAGAATTCGGATTTGATTGGTTTGGATTTATCGATAGATTTTAACGCTTTTAAAGACTATGAAGTGTATGTTCGCGGGGAGCATAAAGCCAAGGAAAAGATAAAAAAATATTTTTTTTGGAAAAAGGAAATTGAGATTGAATACTACGACCGCGTTATGATTTATCTTAATTATAACGATGCCGATTTTCTGAAAAAGAAAAAAGTAAAATTAAAGGGGATTCCCGTTGAGCCTAGCTCCATAGTCCTGAAAATATTCAAGCGTGTTCCTAAAAATGATTTGGAAACCATATTTCCAAATGCAATCCCAATGATGTCAACTACCGATAAATTGCTTTTATGGATACCGGCTATTTTCGGTGGAGTTTCGTTGTTAAGTGCCAAGGTAATACCCGCATTGATTGGGATGTACGGCGCATATAAATCGGGTGAGGCAATTGATTTTTTGAATAGTAAAACTTCGTTAAATCAGGGGTTGATTGCACTGGGGATATTGTCAGCCTATTTGTTTCGCCAATATAATAATTATGTCAACAAGAAGATCAGGTATTCAAAAATGCTTTCAGATAGTCTTTACTTCAAAAATTTGGGAAACAATAGCGGGGCATTTTATTCATTATTAAACTCTTCCGAAGAAGAAGTGCTCAAGGAAACTATTTTGGCGTATGCCTTTTTAAGCAGAAGCAAAACACCATTATCAGCCGAAGAATTAGATCATCAAATTGAGTCTTGGTTTTCATCAGAATTAAATACAATTCTCGATTTTGATGTAAAAGATGCCTTGCTGAAGCTAAAGAGAACAGGGCTTGGCGTAGAAATCAATGGCAAATGGGAAGTTCTTTCGTTGGAAAAATCACTTATCCAGATTGATGCTTTATGGGACGGTGTTTTTGATTATAATCAAGCATGAGAATTTATTCGCTCAATCTATTTTCAATATCCATTCTTTCATGTAAAACTCTAACAACTTCAATTTGGTTAATTTTGTGTTTTTTGAAGAAAATTAAATGTGATTTTACTTTTGAATATTTATAGGATTTTCGAATTTTATCAAAGTCACGAGCCATTTCAAAATTCTGTACGATATATTCAATTTCGTCAAAAATCAAGTTATAATATCGGTCTGCTTGTTCAGCTGACCAATTCTCAGCCGTATAAATCCAAATGTTGTTTATGTCTTCTAGTGCCTTTTCACTAATTATGTACTCTGACATTATTTTTGAAAATTAGCTTTAAGCTTTTCAAGATTTTTATTGCGGTCAAAATTTTTAATTTTACCACTTTTTTCACCAATCTTTAATTCATTAATTAGAGATTTTGTTTTATTTTCTTCTTGTTCGAATATTCTTAAAGCAGTTCTCACAACTTCGCTGACAGAGCTGTATTTCCCTGTAGCAATTTGTTCATTGATAAAATTCTCAAAATAGTCTCCTAATAATATCGATGTATTTCGTGCCATAGTTTTTTACCAAAAATACCAATTATTGGTATTGTTGCAAAATTTTTTTCAATTTTTTTGGTGGCAAAATTACTGCTAAAAAAATGCTGATCTTTCTCTTTGGATTTAAATCAAAAAAAAACCAAAACTCTGGTTAGTGAGCTTTGGTCTTTTCAAATATAAAAATGGTTTTGGTTAGTTTGGTATTTTGAGGTAACTAGCTGTTTAGCATTACAGGCATCACAAGCATTGTTACGGTTTCGCCTTCTTCCAGTCCATCAATTGGAGTTAGAATTCCGGCTCTGTTTGGTAATGACATTTCAAGCATGATCATATCCGATTGCAGGTTGTTCAGCATTTCAGTCAAGAAACGGGAATTGAAACCAATTTGCATATCGTCTCCTTGGTAATCACAAGTCAATCTTTCTTCCGCCTTGTTTGAGTAGTCGATATCCTCGGCAGAAATGTTTAATTCGGCACCAGCCACTTTCAAACGAATTTGGTGTGTTGTTTTATTTGAGAAGATGGCAACACGACGTACTGAACTCAAGAATTGAGAACGATCCATCATTAATTTGTTTGGATTTTCCTTTGGGATAACCGCTTCGTAGTTTGGATATTTTCCATCAATCAAACGACATAATAAAATGTAGTTGTCAAAAGAGAAAGTAGCGTTTGAGTCGTTGTATTCTATTTTTACTTCAGCATCAGATGTGCTTAGGATGCTTTTTAGGATATTCAAAGGTTTTTTTGGCATGATAAACTCTGCCACTTGCGATGCCTTTACATCAGAACGGGCATATTTTACCAATTTATGAGCATCTGTTGCTACAAAAATCAAGCCTTCTGGAGAAAACTGGAAGAAAACTCCAGACATTACAGGACGTAAATCATCATTTCCGGCTGCGAAGATAGTTTTGCTGACCGCAGTTGCCAAAACATCTGCAGGAACCAATGTAACTGATGGTTCGTCCAAGTTTACTGATTTAGGGAATTCCTCTCCCGGTGCGTACGCCAAGGCATATTTACCAGAGTTTGAACTGATTTCTATAGTACTGTTTTCCTCAACTGTAAATGTTAATGGCTGTTCCGGAAAAGTTTTAAGAATTTCCAATAATAATTTTGCAGGAACCGCAACACTTCCTTTACTGGTAGAGTCGATGGTCAACGTAGCAGACATGGTAGTCTCTAAATCTGAAGCCGAAACAGTTAATTCGCTATTATTTAATTCAAACAAGAAGTTGTCCAAGATTGGCAAAGTGTTATTGCTGTTGATAACGCTACCCAAAACTTGTAATTGTTTTAATAAGTACGAACTCGATACTATAAATTTCATCTGTATTGTTTTGTTTTTAATGGTGTACTTTTTTTAAATACGATTTGTAATACACTTTACAAATATATCGTAAACTATTCTAGTAATGCAAATTTTTTATTAACATCCTATTTTTGGTATTTTCTTTTTCTGAAGAATGTAAATCCGAGGCCAAACAGCAATAAAATTAAGATTGGAAGCCCGATAGTTAGGAACTGTGTGGAAGTGTAGTTTTCATATACTTTTTCCTTGTCCAATAGAGGTAAATCCAGATCCTTGCTTCTAATGTTAATAAGTCCAGTGTCGTCCAATAGGTAATTGACACAGTTCATCATAAAATCTTTATTGTCGTATAAATTCCCAGATCGCTGGTCGTATCCTAATTCGACAGGCTGTCCGGCTTTATCCAGCTGGTTTTTTATGATGTCACCATCCGAAATCACTATCATCTTGCTATCTTTTCCTTTGGCAGTAAATGATTTTTCGTCAAAAGGCAAAACACGATTTTCAAAAACCGAATGAAAAGTACCTTCCAATAAAACAGCCATAGGGATATTTCCTTTATTCAGATAATCAGCAGGGGAGGTCTGTTCGGAAACCATATTCAGGCTGATGGGTATTGGTGTTCCTATCTTTTTGGAATAAGGGGAAGATTGTAATAGAACGGTTTTCTTGATTCCGTTTTTCAAAGTATCTATTGCATTGACAAAATCAAATTTGATGCCTCCTAAATTTTTTACAATTGGATGTTTGCTTATTGGATACACCTGTGGAGCGAATTTCCAGTTAAAATCCTGATAGGTTGTTCCGCTTCCTTGCTCGCCACTAGCCAGTTTTATTGGGCTTCCTTGTTCATCCTTAACCAAGTCGGGATTGATGCGTACTCCATATTTAAAGAATAAATCGTTTAGGTTTAGATCTTTTGGAAAAGCCAATGTTGCTCCGGTTGGATTGTAAAGGCTGTCCATTTCGGCATTAACTTGTTCAACTAACCATAAAGTTTTTCCTCCATTGATAATAAATTGGTCCAAAACCAGTTTTTCCTCGTCGGTAAAAGCTTCGGTTGGTTTGGCAATGACTGCCAAATCATAATTCTGCAATGATTTCAAAGTTCCGTTTGGGTCTTTGGCAACCGAATCCAATGTAAAAGGACCTATAAAATAGCTTTCGCGCACTTGCATGAGAAACTTGGCGAAATACCTTTCCTGAAGTTCTCCATTTCCTTTTATAATGGCGACTTTCTTTTGTTTTCCTTTGGATATTTTATTGATTCCATCAGATATAGAATATTCAAGATGCTGTACAGAACCAATCACTTTTTGGGTTGTATTGGTTCCCATAATGTTTTTCAGCAACGGAATATTGACTTCCTTATTGTTGTAAACTGCAATTGCCCAAGGGAAAACCATCGATTGGGATTGTTTTCCTTTGTCGTCAACAGTGATGTTTATTGGTGTAAGACCTTTTCGATACAGTTCCTTAATCTTATCCATGCTCTCGTCCTTGTTCTCCAAAGGATCAACAAATTCGATGATAATATTTGAATTATAAGCCTGAAATTCTTCCAAAAGCTGTTTGGATTCTAACTGTAATCGCTTGAATTCAGCAGGTAATTCTCCTTGAAGATATACTTTAATGGATAAAGGCGCTTTTACCTCCTTGAGGATATTCAATGTGGTTGGTGAAAGGGTATAACGATGATCCTGAGTTAAATCAAAACGATGAAAAAAGAAATTACTGGCGATGTTTAAAAGGAATACAACCGCAACAGTAATCAATAACGATTTGGCGTTTTTAATATTGAATGCTCTCATTACGATTTGATAGATTTTAAGTTATAAACGGTGAATGAAAGATATAAAACGGCAATACTGACAAAATAAAGTACATCTCGCGTATCTATAACGCCTCGGTTCATACTCTTGTAATGATCCTGCATTCCAAAATAGGAAATAAATGAAGAGAAATTAGGCAAAACAGATGCCAGCGCCTCAAATCCAAAATAGAAAAAGAAGCATAAAAATACAGCAATGATAAAGGAAACAATTTGATTCTCGGAAATTGAAGAGGTGAAAATCCCAATTGCAGAATAGGCTCCTATTAAAAACAATAACCCAAAATAAGAACCAAATGTACTTCCCATGTCTATATTTCCTTCCGGAGAACCTAAAGTCCAAATTGTCGCAACATAAATGAATGTTGGGATTATTGCTATTACAATTAATAAAAATGCTCCGAGGAATTTCCCGTTCACAATCTCCCAGACACTGATGGGTTTTGTAAGTAACAGTTCTAATGTTCCCTGTTTTTTTTCATCCGAAAAACTGCGCATCGTTACGGCTGGAATTAGAAATATTAAAATCCATGGCGCTAAGGTGAAAAAAGGCGTTAAGTCGGCGAAACCGCTATTCAAAATATTATAATCTCCTTCGAAAACCCAAAGGAACAGGCCGTTTCCAATCAAGAAAAGTGCAATTGCCAAATATCCGATTGGTGAACCAAAAAAGGATTTTATTTCGCGAAATACGATTGACTTCATTTTTATGTTAATTCGTTTATTGTTTAATCGATAAATTGTCACAAGAAGGCGCAAATATACTAAGTTTTTAATCTGAAATCTGCAGTCTGGAATCTAAAATCCGTCATTGATTATTGAAGGCTTACCAATTTATCTACGCTCCAGGCTTCGGGTTTTGCATTGAATAGTTTTTTGGTGGATTCCCAAACATTATAAAAAAGTTCCGAATTGCGATAGTTTTCCAAATCCGTTTCTGATTCCCAATAGCTATAAGTAAAGAAAATGCTTTTGTTGTCCTTGTCCTGATACAATTCCAGAAAACGATTTCCCGGCGCATTTCGTATTTTGTCTTTCATTAGTTCAAAGTTTTCCAGAAAAGCGGGAATGTGTTCTTGGTGAAAACTTAGTTTTACTATTCGTACAAGCATGGTGATTTTAGATTTTAGATTACCGATTTTAGATTATTGATCTAATATTCCTAGTTTTAAGTGTTCTTTTTTGAAATCAGTTTTTCTAATTGTGAATAAAAATATTTTAATTCCTGAGCATTTTCGTTATTACAGTTTTTAATGTCATCATCAACTTTAAATGTTTTAATTGTTTCTTGATTTATATATTCAATCTCAAAACTGTTGCCACAGATTCTTCTGCTTTCACAATATTCATTTCTACTTCTAATATTTAAAAATGATTTTTTGTTTGTTGTATTTATAAAATCGGCTATAATTTTTTTGTCATCGATCTTGACTACATATTCAAATTTAGACAATTCTTTAGATTCTTTTTTATCAACATCCTCAATTAAATATGAATACAATTTTAACTCTGATTTTTCTATATTTAGTTCGTATAATTCTGAAAAAATTGCACCACCTCCATAAAAACACCAAATACGTAAAGTTTTGTTTTTCAAATCTTTAGGATGTCCTAGCTTTAGTTTGTTTAAAGCATAGTTTCTATCCTTGTCGTGTGTTTTTTTAATTAATTCATCAGTTTTTGGACACAAGTCTAATTTTGTATTATCTTTTTTTTGATTACAACTAAAGAGTAAAAATAATATCAATATTGTTGTTGTAAACTTCATTTTATCAGGTTTTACCAACCGTTATTTTTTCTATTTTAAATTAATTTTCTAAAATCTTCAATCTAAACTCTATTTTCTCTTTGATTCTTTTTTCTAAAATCTTAAATCAAAAATCGTTAATCAGCAATCAAAAATCTTAATTCTTAAACCTAATTGTAATCACATCTCTATAGTTAAGTCCCAATAATGTACTGGCAGAACCCACAGTTAAAGGATTACTCCTGAAAATGGCGATTTCGAGATAACCGGCTTCATTAAAAATAGCCAGTTTGTTTCCTTCATAATATTTTACAGGATATTTATCCGAGCTGGCAATAGCCGAATAATAAGGTAAAATAGTTTTAATGGTTTGGTTTTTAAAAGCAATTTCATAGGCTCTTCCTTTCGAGCATTCCAAAAATTGCTTTTTGGAAATATTGGTCACCACATTTCCAAAATGATCAATATATATAACGTTTCCTTTTAGCTGGTTTCCATCTTCCGATAAAACGACTTGTAGATCGGTTACTTCCTTTAAGACTGTGATTTCTTTGCCAATAACACTCAATGCACCGCCCTTGGCAATATGGCAGGCTACTTTTACAAATACATCAAGATCGGTTGCTTCGCTATGCAGGCGATCGTGTATGGTAATGGTGACGATTTTCTGCGGAATAATCTTTTGCGAAAGCATGCTCAATATGCCGTTATCCGCTGCAATAAAAAAATGATCATTCCATTGCATAACAATATGCTGATTTTCTTTATTAGCTTCCAAATCAACACCAATAATATGAACAGTTCCTTTTGGGAAACTGTTGTACGAAGCTGAAATAATGTAACTCGCTTCAGCAGTGTTAAAAGGATCGATGTAATGTGAAATATCAACAATGGAAGCTTCAGAATACTCGGACAATATTTTTCCCTTCAATGCACCAACAAAGTGGTCTTTCAAGCCATAATCGGTAGTAAGGGTAATTATTGACATAAAATTGTTTATAACTATTGAACTTTACAGTATAAGAAACTTTTTTTTTCTTAAATTTGAAAAATGCAAAGCTAAAGTATTTTATAATTTATTTATGCACAAATTCATTTTGAATTAAAACAAATACCACAAATACCATGTCAAAGTTTATTTTTATTGTATTTCTTTTATTTACTGCTATGAATTCATTTGGGCAGGAAAATATTTCTGAAAGCGAAACGGCTAAACCAGATATTTTAGACAAGAAAATTAAAGTTAAAAAACAAAAAATTAAAGTATTCAATGAAGCAGAGGTAGAGTTGCTATTTAACAACAATCTTTGCGAAATTTTGTCCATTAAGCCTTCGGATTTATTGAATGAAAAAATGTTAAAAAAATTAAAAGCTAATGTATAATTAGAACCAGAATTACCCAAATTCTGGAAAAGATGTTTTTTAGTGTTATTGCCTACAGATTTAGTAATTAAAAACTGTAATACAATATTACAGCGCAAGGGTTGAATTGATGTAAATTCAATGGATTAACTTAAAAACTTCTTATTTTGAACGAAAGAATCATAGAGCTTATCGACATTGCTCCAAAAGACTTTTGGGGTACACATGACTCTCACTTAGAGTCAATTAAAAAATACTATCCAAAACTAAAAATTGTCGCCAGAGGCACTACGCTTAAAGCATTTGGTGACAAAGATATTTTAGATGAATTTGAAAAGCGTTTTCAGCGCTTGATGCTGCATTTTACACGTTACAACACTATCGATGATAATGTTATTGAGCGCGTAATTCAAAGTGATGATCAGGATGACAGAAAAGCTTTTGACCACGACAAGATATTAGTTCATGGTGTAGGTGGTAAAATCATCAAGGCAATGACTCCCAATCAGCAATTACTTGTTGATACGTTAAACAAAAACGATATGGTTTTCGCTGTTGGCCCGGCAGGAACAGGAAAAACCTATACAGGGGTTGCTATGGCGGTAAAGGCACTAAAAGAAAAGCAGGTTAAACGCATTATCCTCACTAGACCTGCGGTTGAAGCCGGTGAAAATCTTGGTTTTCTTCCTGGTGATATGAAAGAAAAGCTGGATCCATACATGCAGCCTTTGTATGATGCATTGCGGGATATGCTGCCTAACGAAAAGCTGGAAGATTATATCTTGAAAGGAATTATACAAATTGCTCCTTTGGCTTTCATGCGAGGAAGAACACTGGATCATGCTTTTGTTATTCTGGACGAAGCCCAAAACACCACACATTCACAAATGAAAATGTTTTTGACCCGTATGGGGAAAAGTGCTAAGTTTATGATTACTGGCGATCCAGGCCAGGTCGATCTGCCACGAAGAACTATATCAGGGCTTAAAGAAGCTTTACTGGTTTTAAAAGATATCGATGGAATTGGAATTATTTATTTAGACGATAAAGACATTGTTCGCCATAGATTGGTTAAAAAAGTTATTGATGCTTATAAACAGATAGAGAACAATGATTATTAAATCGAAAAAACAATATGTTATTTATTAAAAAGAGAGAAGCTCGATTGGGTTTCTCTCTTTTTAATTAAAAAATGTTTAAGAGTTTTAATTCTTTGACTTATGTTAATGAATATATATAATTACGTTAAATGGATTCTATATAGAAACTGACTTTTGGGTATGTTGTTGAAAAGCAATAAATTTGCACGGATTAAAATGAAATTGAAATATAAAATGCCGAAACAAAAAATTAAAGTAATTATCAGCGATTTAGACGGGACATTACTTAACTCTGATCACACAATATCAGCCTATACCAAATCTGTTTTTCAAGAACTTCACAAGCAGAATTATCTAATTATTGTAGCCACAGGGCGTCATCATATGGATGCAATGACGATTATTAATACTTTGGATTTTCCTGTTTATCTGGTAACATCAAACGGTGCCCGAATTCATTCACCGCAAAAAGAATTGCTGTATTCTTTTGATATGGATTCAGATTCAGTAAAATCGGTTTTGTCACTCGATATTGATCCAGAAATTACTACTGTTTTGTTCAGAGAAAAGGTCTGGCAGACTTCGAAAGCAAATAATAAGTTAAATGCATTTCAAAAAGATTTAACATACCCGCCAGAGGTGGTAAATTTTGCTGATCTGAATGATTTTAGTGCCATAAAAATATTTTTCACTCATGAGGATCATCAAAAATTGACAGTTTTAAAAGAAAAAATTCTGGAAAGTCATGCCGATGTGTTCAGTCATGCTTTCAGTTTGCCTATTTGTCTGGAATTTATGGATAAATCTGTAGATAAAAGTGTCGCAATCTCCAAAATACTGGAAATAGAAGGATATTCTTTTGAAGAGGCCATTACGTTTGGAGATGGTTTTAACGATGAAAAAATGCTTTGCGCTGCAGGACTGGGGCTGATTATGGGAAATGCACCAGAAAATTTAAAAAACAAACTGTCTCATTTAGAGGTGATTGAAGAAAACACAAAAGATGGCGTTGCAAAATATTTATCTTTAAATCTGGATGTGTTCAAAACGAAACTTAAGGAAATAAAAGCATAAGTTGCAGGGAAAAGAATCTTTTAACTTGAAATGAACTTTTTGTTTTCCTTGCGTTCTCTGTTAATTAATATTAAATTTGCCTACTAAAAGTATCTAAAACAGATACTAAACTTATCTAAAACACATATAAATGAGCAATACAATTACTACAACTAATTTTAATTTTCCAAACCAAAAATCAGTTTACCGCGGAAAAGTAAGAGAAGTTTATAATATCAATGACGATTTACTAGTAATGATAGCTACTGACAGGCTTTCGGCATTTGATGTCGTTCTGCCAAAAGGAATTCCGTACAAAGGACAGATTCTTAATCAGATTGCTACTAAATTCATGGAGCTGACTCAGGATATTGTGCCAAACTGGTTAATTGCAACGCCGGATCCAAGTGTGGCTGTTGGTCATTTGTGTGAGCCTTTTAAGGTAGAAATGGTAATCCGCGGTTATGTTTCTGGTCACGCTGCACGCGAATACGCAGCAGGAAGAAGACAAATCTGCGGTGTAACAATGGCAGAAGGTTTAAAAGAAAATGATAAATTTCCAGAACCAATTATCACTCCGACTACTAAAGCGGATAATGGTTCTCATGATGAAGATATTTCACGTGAAGATATTTTGGCTAAAGGTATCGTTACTGAAGAAGATTATTTGATTCTTGAAAAATACACTCGTGCCTTGTTCCAAAGAGGAACTGAGATTGCCGCTAGCCGTGGCTTGATTTTGGTTGATACAAAATATGAATTTGGTAAAACCAAAGATGGTGTGATTGTTTTGATTGACGAAATTCACACTCCTGATTCTTCCCGTTATTTTTATTCAGAAGGATATGAGGAAAGACAGAAAAATGGCGAGGAACAAAAACAATTGTCCAAAGAGTTCGTGAGACGCTGGTTAATCCAAAATGGTTTTCAAGGACAGGAAGGTCAGCAGATTCCTGATATGACAGACGAATATATCGAAACCGTATCAGACAGATACATCGAATTGTATGAAAATATTATTGGTGAAAAATTTGTAAAAGCTGATATTTCAAGTATAAATGAAAGAATCGAGAAAAATGTTTTGGCTTATTTGGCAAGCAGATAATTGATTCATAAAATATTTTAAAGCCATAATTCAGAACTGAATTATGGCTTTTTTTATGGAAAGAAATAAATTTAAAAATTAATTCCAAAAAAGCGATAATGCAAGCTTTTTAGCCCTGATGGAGCCGATATCCTCGTAGCGCAGCGGAGGGATAAAGGTGACAGCAGGAATCCATATTTACTAATAAAGCCTATTGTTTCGCTCCTTCAAATTTTTAATGCATGTTTTTAGGATATAAAATAGCTGTCACAAATTGCACAAATTAATTAATGCAGATTTGTGAAAATTTGTGCAATTTGTGGCAAATAAATAAGTGTAACATTAAGGTATAACTATCTATAGACTTGAAGTTCCTTGTGTTTTGTTTTGGCAAAATCATTAGAGGTTTGAATAAAAAAACTCTTCGTGATGAAGAGTTTAGTGAACTTATTTTTTGGTGATGTCTTCGAGAACGGCTTTGTTTTCGTAATTGATTACTTTAATTATAATCTGCTGATTTTTTTTTGTTTTGCCTTCTATAACGTAGAGTTTTCCTTTTTTGAACGGAATATTGCTTTTGTCAAAATCAACATCTCCCAGTTTTAGGGTGTTTTTAATATCAGTAGTATCTATCCATTTTTGGGATAAAATAAGGGAAGCTTTATCGGAATAATGAAAAGGTTTATTTCTTAAATCATTTAAAACTCTGGCATTTGGGAAATAATTGCAGCGGGTGTCTTTTCCGCTGAAAATGGCTGCTACCACAAATAAACCCAAAATCAAACCTACCAGATAGTATGCAAAACGCTGTATAAAGTTCATATTTTAATTTTTCGGCAAAGGTATGGCAAAGTTTGTTTAAAAAACAATTAAATTAATGTCGTTATCCGGTAAATCAAACCAGTCGCCAATGGCTTTGTTGGTAAGAATTCCATGATATAGATAAACACCGTTTTTTAGCCCCGAATTACAGCGGATAGCACTCTCGATACCACCATCTTCGGCAATTTGAAGCAGATAAGGTGTTATGATATTGCTTATCGAAAGCGATGCTGTTTTGGAATATCTCGAAGGAATATTAGGAACACAATAGTGTAAAACGTTACTTTTTATAAATGTTGGCTTTTCGTGAGTTGTCACTTCGGAAGTTTCAAAACAGCCGCCTGTATCGATACTGATGTCAACTATAACAGCACCTTTCTTCATGTGTTCAACCATTGTCTCGTTGACAACAACTGGACAGCGCTCTAATCCACGCATAGCACCAATAGCTACATCGCAACGTCTTAGTGCTTTAAGCAATGATTTTTGCTGTATGGTTGAAGTGAAAATGCGTTGGCTTAAATTATTTTGTAATCGGCGGAGTTTAGTGATTGAATTATCAAAAACTTTCACACTGGCTCCAAGACCAATTGCGGTTTTAGCTGCAAACTCGCCTGCTGTACCTGCACCAAGAATAACTACTTCGGTAGGAGCAACTCCGGTAATATTGCCAAATAATAATCCTTTTCCAAATTCATTGGTAATCATTAACTCGGCAGCAATAAGTATCGAAGCAGTTCCTGCGATTTCGCTCAATGAACGTACGGCAGGGTACGAACCATCTTCATCTTTTAAATATTCGAATGCGAGAGAAGTAATTTTTTTTCGGGATAAAGCCTCAAAATAGGCTTTTTTTCTAGTTTTTAATTGAATTGCTGAAATTAAGATGGTTTTAGGGTTCATCATTTCAATTTCGGCTATTGTAGGCGGTTCTACTTTTAAAATCATAGGACAGCCAAAAACTTTCTTTGTATCCTGACTAATTTCGGCACCTGCATCACTGTATTCTTTGTCGCTGTAACTGGAACTCATTCCAGCACCTGCTTCAATCATAACTCTATGTCCTTGATAGGTAAGCGAATTCACGGCATCTGGTGTTAAACAAATACGTCTTTCCTGGTAACTATTCTCTTTTGGAATCCCTATAAAAAGCTGGCTTTTATGTCTTGCAATTTCTAGTTTTTCTTCCTGAGGCAGTAATTGTTCTTTTGTAAATGGGCTTATAGACATTGATGTATTGAAATTAGTGGTACAATTTACAAAAAAGATTCAAAGTATGATATTTGGAACACCTAATTAAATAGTCATAAAAGTTTAGATTTAGAATAGATTTCTTTCCATTTTGATATCCGCTCTTTCATAAATACCTTCTTCCAATGGAATTTCCTTGAAACCAAAACTTTCATATAATGCCAGTGCCGGCAGTAATTTTCGATTGGAATAAAGAATAAGTTTTTGAATTTTCTTTTGCTTTGCTTCATTCAGGCAATGGGTCAATAACTTTTTGCCAATGCCCAAACCTTGATTTCCGTCAGATACTGCCATTTTTGATAGTTCAAATGTAATATCATCAATTTTCAGCAACGATACAGTTCCTATAATTTGATTGTTGTATCGCGCATAAAAAATCATTCCGCCTTTATCTATTATTTCGCTTTGCGGATTGGATAAAACTTTTTCATCTTTGGGTTCAACCCTGAAATATTTCTGAAGCCATTCTAAATTTAAAACTTTTATGGCATCTTTATATTCAGGTGAAAAAGGAATAATGATTACGTTATTAGTTTCTAAATCCATAATCCAGATTATTTTAATTCTAATAAACGCTCGCCCGTTGGCAATAATCCAATATTAATTACAGTATGCTGTGGCGGAATTAAATTAGCAATTTTTTCGGACCATTCGATAAAACACCAGTTTCCGGAATACAAATAATCGTCCACACCCATATCCAAAGCTTCAGTTTCTTTGTTCAATCGGTAAAAATCAAAATGATATACAGTCTCATTATTGCTGGTCTGGTATTCATTTACCAAAGAAAAAGTAGGACTGCTGGTGGCATCCTGTACACCCAGAGTTTTGCAGAGCTGTTTGATTAAAGTGGTTTTGCCGACACCCATTTCACCATTGAAAAGGATTACTTTATTAGGATTTTGATCTAAAATCTGCTGTGCTGTTTCTGGGAGCTGTTCTATTGAAAATGTAATGGTCATTTTTTATTTCATTATGGTTTTAGATCTAACAGGTTTTCAAAACCTGTTAGGTCTGTATTTTAATTCATTAAATGATTTGTTAGTATTTAAGTAAAACTGATTACTAAAAACTGAATACTGCCCACTTTTTCTACTTCGGATTAAAAACCAAAAAAGGAATAATCATTTCTTCCAATGAAATTCCGCCGTGCTGATACGTGTTTTTGTAATAGCTTACATAATGATTGTAATTGTTGACATAGGCTAGAAACAAATCATTTTTTGCAAAAATATATGAACTGCTCATATTTATGGCAGGCAGACCGATAAGTTTTGGTTCTTTTACGGCATAAACGTCTTTTTGTTCGTACGTCAGGCTGCGTCCCGTTTTGTAGCGAAGATTTAAACTGGTGTTTTTATCGCCGACAACTTTTGAAGGATTTTTCACATTAATAGTACCATGATCTGTAGTCATTATTAATTTGAATCCTAGTTTTTGCGCCTGCTGAATGATTTCCAGTAATGGAGAGTTTTTGAACCAGCTCAATGTCAGCGAGCGGTATGCTTTATCATCCGAAGCCAGCTCTTTTACAACATCCATTTCGGTTTTGGCGTGCGAAAGCATGTCAACAAAGTTATAAACCACAGTCACAAGATCATTGTCTTTTAATGATTTAAAGCTTTCGGCCAGTTTTTTTCCGCCTGCCAGATTGGTAATTTTGAAATAATCTTCTTTTATGTCCAATCGCAGACGCTTGATTTGTGCTGTTAGAAACTCGGCTTCATATAAGTTTTTACCGCCTTCATCAGGATCGTTTTTCCAATACTGCGGAAACTGTTTTTCCATTTCTAGAGGCAGTAATCCTGAGAAAATGGCGTTTCTGGCATATTGGGTAGCAGTAGGAAGTATGGAGAAATAAGGAACTTCTTTTTCGAGTTTGTAGTAATTGGCAACCACACTTTCAAAAGCTTTCCATTGATCATAACGCAGATTATCGATTACAATGAAAAGCACTGGTTTGTCTTTTTTCTGAATTTCCGGTACGACCAATTCCTTGAATAAATTATGAGATTGGATTGGTTTGTCTGCTTTTGGGGCAAACCAGTCTTCATAATTGCGCTCAATGTATTTACCAAATTGCGAATTGGCTTCCACTTTTTGGGATTCGAGAATTTCAATCATTCCCTGATCATTGATATTCTCCAGTTCCAATTCCCAAAACAGCAGTTTCTTGTACAATTCCACCCAATCTTCATAAGAGTTCACCATAGCCATCTCCATGGTGATTTTTCGGAATTCTTTTTGGTAATCCAAAGTTGTTTTTTGCGAAATCAGTCTGGAATTGTCCAGGTTTTTCTTCAAACTCAGCAAAATCTGGTTTGGATTTACCGGTTTAATAAGATAGTCTGCGATTTTGGAACCAATAGCTTCTTCCATAATGTGCTCTTCCTCGCTTTTGGTAATCATAATCACTGGAATCGAAGATTTTTTTTCTTTCATTTCAGAAAGAGTGTCCAAGCCATTCATTCCGGGCATATTTTCGTCCAGAAAGACAATGTCAAAATTATCTTCTTCAAAAATATCTACGGCATCACGTCCATTATTGCAGGTGGTAACGCTGTAATTTTTTTTCTCAAGAAATAATATATGTGGTTTAAGTAAATCGATTTCATCATCAACCCAAAGTATTTTTATATTCTCCATGTCAGTTTATTTTAGTGCAATTTAGTTGTATAGAACTGAAAAAATATTAAAAATAGTATAAAGTTGATTAAAAATAAAAAGACGACAATGGTATTTGATCTGATTTTAGGTTTAAATAGTATTTTTGCCATCAAAAAAATAGGACTATGTTATTTCTTATTCTGTCTGTAATCTGTAGTGTAACGGTGGGCGTGATTTTTAAGATTGCCCGTAATTTTCAAGTACCGGCTGCTCAAATTGTAACCTTCAATTATGTATTTGCCTTGGTATTATGCTATATGTTTTTCAGTCCCGATGTTTCAGTTCTGGATAGCTCTTCGCCATGGGGAATATTCGTTTCATTAGGAATTTTATTGCCTGTTGTCTTTCTTTTTCTGGCAGTTTCCATAAAATATATGGGCATTGTAAAAACCGATTCTGCTCAGCGTTTATCGCTGATTATCTCTGTTTTGGGAGCTTGGCTGTATTTTGGCGAAGAGTTTAGTGTTTTAAAATTGACCGCTCTTTTGATTGGATTTCCAGCATTATTGCTTATTCTGAACAAACCAACAGACAATAAAGAAAATAAATGGGTTTATCCTGCAATTGTATTGGTTGGTTTTGGTATGATAGACATTCTTTTCAAGCAGATTGCATTGTCTTCGAATGTATCTTTTACGGCTTCACTGTTTGTTATTTTTTCAATTGCGTTATTGATAATGGTAATTTATAATGTTTTTGAGCTTTTTTCGGATAAAGCTAAAATAGATTTCAAGGGTATCATCTTTGGAGGATTGGTTGGGATTTTTAATTTTGGCAATATTTTGTTTTACCTGAAAGCACATCAGGCATTTGCAAAAAATCCGTCTACTGTTTTTGCAGGAATGAATATGGGAGTTATCGTTGTTGGTACTCTTGTTGGCGTTTTTATTTTTAAGGAAAAAGTCACTAAATACAATATAATCGGACTTTTTTTGGCATTGCTTGCAGTTGTTTTTATTGTGGTTTCCCAGTTGGATTTGTCTGTGTTCACCAAGTCTTAGGAATTCCCCGCTCTTACAATTGGTATTTTTGGAAGATACTTTGAAGAGTGGAGAAGATTCCTAAGAATTTGTATATTAAACATGTGCAATCGTCAATAGACAGTGTTTTCTGCAATGTGTTTAAAATTGTCAAGATCCGTTTTAACGTTTTCCAATTTAGTTGTCAATGAAAGCAGGGCAATTTTACCAAGTGGGAGCCGAAGAGGCGGATTATGAGATTTAGTGATGTCATAAATCGCTTGTGCTGCCTTATCTGGATTGCCTTCCTGTTTGCCATCTACGCCTTTAATTCTTTCTCTAAACAAGCCAGCTGTTGTATTGTAGTCCTCAATTGTCTGTTTGGCAAGCTTGAAGCCACTGCCTGCAAAGTTTGTTCTAAACGGTCCTGGTTCGACAATCGTAACCTTAATTCCAATTGGTGCAACCTCTTGTGCCAACGCTTCGCTAAAACCTTCTAATGCAAATTTCGTTGCGTTGTATATGCCAAATCCTGCAAAGGCTTTAAAACCACCATGAGAAGAAATTTGAATAATGTGTCCGCTTTTTTGATTTCTAAAAATTGGTAAAAACGATTGTGTCAACTTCAATGATCCGAAAAAATTAGCTTCAAATATTTTTCTTGTTTCTTCCATGCTTGTTTCTTCAATAGCACCGGCAAGCCCATAACCTGCATTATTTACAAGCACGTCAATTTGACCAAATTTTTCATTTACAAGCTTAACTGCTTTTTCAATTCTGCTGGAGTTTGTTACGTCCAAAGTCAATGAAAATGCTTTGTCTTTGTGCTGGTCATTAAAAAGATCAGTTTGTGATGGATTGCGAAATGTACCAATTACAAAGTCTCCTTTGTCAATTACGGCTTGAGCAAGTGCTTTGCCTAAACCGCTTGAAATTCCTGTGATGAACCACGTTTTCTTAGTCATATTTTTAGATAATTAAATTGACTGTGCCAAAGGAAAATCAACTTCAAAGCCTGTAAGGTTGTGGATGTAATTGCTGATGATTTTATCACCAATAGCCATAACTGCATCTATCATGCTGGCCTCTGTGTAACCTGCATCAAAAAAAGCCTGCTTGCTTTCTGCACTGGCTTTTCCCTTGTTTGTGACAGTAGATACTGTAAATTTTGCCAAAGCGTCTAATTGTTTGTCAAATGAAGCTGAACCTTTTCGCAGCTCAATAATCTGTTCGTCTGTAAAACCGTTCATTTTGCCAAGTGCTGTGTGCGCAGCCAAGCAATAATTACAGCCATTGATTTGGCTTGTTACCAAATTAATGACCTCTCTTTCTTTTACTTTTAATGTTGATTTTCGATTTTGTAAAGAGAGATAGTCGCTCAATGCAGTTCCGTTTTTAGCATAATATGCATACAAATTTGGTACAAAGCCTAAGGCTTTTTGCAAGCTGTCAAAAATGGCTTGATTGTTTTCGGATACTTCTCCTCTGGAGGGAACTGTAAATTTTGTCATTGTTTCTTGGTTTTAATAAATTTAACAATGCAAAATTGCAGTAAAACAGGGTTTGGATGTTATGACTAAAACTATCTTGTTCGGTATTTTTCGGACATTTCGGTTTTAAAATCTAATGGAGTCTGATTTGTAACGGATTTGAAGGTTTTAGAAAAATAGGAGCTATCTGTAAAATTAAGTTCAAAAGCAATTTCTGAAATTGTTTTGCTGGTAAATGTCAAAAATCTTTTGGCTTCAAGAATACTTCTTGCCCTGATAATGCCAGTTGCCGTTATATTTGCAATTTCCTTGCAGATCAGATTCAGGTGATGCGGGGTAATGTTCAATTGGTCTGCATAAAAGCTGGCGGTTTTGTTTTCTGCAAAGTGTTTTTCCAGTATAACCTTAAATTGTTTAAACTGAATGAGATATTTTTTTGAAGCAGCTGTGTTATTTTTTGTTTGAATGTGCCGTTGTACCTGCGCAAGTAAAATGCTCAGATAGGCCTGAACAATTGAAGGATTTTTATCAGCACGTTTTTGTTCTGTTTCAATTTTATGAATAATATCTACTATTTCAGTAAATTCCGTTTTTGTAAATTCAATGCAGGGGTTCGAATATAAATTGTCCAGAAAACTGAGTTCAAATAAGTTATCTTTATTGTTTTGGCTGAGTAAATAAAAATCTTCGGTAAATAAGATTGTCCCGCCGGCAAGCGGTTTCCATTCTTCAAAATGATGTACTTGATTTGGCGAAATGAAGAATAAACTATTCGGATTTACTTCATATTTATTGTAATCAATGATTTGTCTGCTTTTGCCTTTTTCTGTCCAAAGAATTTCATAAAAACTGTGTTTGTGAAAGTCGTCTACATTGGGTTCGTCTATTTCGTCGAACCGCAATATTTCAAACTCAGTCGGGTTTTTGGGCTGGTTTATAAAGTCTCCAATGCCATAAAAAGGAAAAATATCTTTCATTGGCTAAAGATAGAATTTTTTCTGTCCCTGAATGGTGTTTTAATTTGCAGTTTTTCAACCAAATATTTGTTGTTTTAGCCAAAAAGTTTTCTGTTAACGATCATGTGTTTTGTTTGATTATTTAAAGTCAGTTTTTTTTCAAATTTAGAAAAATACTAACAAATCTTTCAGCAGCAAAACTGTGGAATTGAAATTGTAATTTTTTTCATTCCGCATTTTTATTATATATTTGACGAATGTTATCAAGCTTATCTGCATCAGATTGCAAAGGGTAACAGTCTAATAAAATAAATATTAACTGAATATGAAATTACTAGAAGGAAAAGTAGCCATTATTACTGGTGCTAGTCGTGGAATTGGAAAAGGAATTGCTGAAGTTTTTGCAAAAAACGGAGCCAATGTTGCCTTTACCTATAGCTCGTCTGCAGAATCAGCTCAGGCCTTGGAAAATGAATTGAACGCTTTGGGAATTAAAGCAAAAGGATACAAATCCAATGCAGCCGATTTTAATGAAGCGCAGGTTTTTGTTGATGCTGTTCTGGCTGAATTTGGCACTGTAGATATCTTGATAAATAACGCCGGAATCACGAAAGATAATTTATTAATGAGAATGTCAGAAGCTGATTTTGATCAGGTAATCGATGTGAACTTGAAGTCGGTTTTTAATATGACAAAAGCGATTCAGAAGACTTTCTTGAAACAGCGTGCCGGTTCTATTATCAATATCAGTTCTGTAGTGGGAGTTTCCGGAAATGCCGGTCAAACGAATTATGCAGCTTCAAAAGCGGGTGCTATTGGTTTTACAAAATCGGTAGCTTTGGAATTGGGTTCTCGTAATATTCGTTGCAACGCTATTGCTCCTGGGTTTATTGAAACTGAAATGACTGCAAAATTAAGCGAAGATGTCGTAAAAGGATGGAGAGAAGGTATTCCGTTGAAACGTGGTGGTTCTACCGAAGATGTTGCCAATGCCTGTCTGTTCTTAGCTTCGGATATGAGTGCTTATATTACAGGGCAAGTGTTGAATGTTTGCGGGGGAATGCTAACTTAGAAAGTTAATTGTTTATGGTTTGTTGTTTATTGTTCTGCAACTAAAAACTATAAACAGGAAACAATAAACTAAACAAATATGACAGCAAGCACGATTCTATTACTTCTACTTTCTTTATTAATAGCGGGTGGTTTGTCGTTTTTTCAATATTTATACAAAGTCAAAAACAAATCCAATGTGTATTTGTTCTTGGCTTTTTTGCGTTTTCTTGCTATTTTCTCATTGCTGGTGCTTTTGATAAACCCAATTATCACAACCAGTAAACTCGAAATTATAAAAACACCATTGCCAATAGTCGTTGATAATTCCAGCTCGATTTCTTTTTTGAATGTAAAAGAAAAAGCAGCTGAATTGATGCAAAAAATAACTTCATACAGTGCCATTAAGGACAAGTTTGATGTACAGTCGTATCTTTTCGATGCCGATTTTCGCCAGTCGGACAGTTTGACTTTTAAAGGGAACCAAACCAATTTGGATTTGGTTGCCAAAAATCTAAAAAGCATTTATAAAAATGCATTTTATCCAACGGTTATTATTACAGATGGGAATCAGACTTCGGGGAATGATTATGTTTACAGCTTTAATGAAAACAATAAGGTGTATCCTGTAGTTTTGGGAGATACGACCAAAGTTCTGGATTTAAAAATAAATCAGCTGAATGTAAACCGGTATGCTTTCCTGAAAAATAAATTTCCGGCTGAAGTATTTTTGCAATATTCGGGTGATAAGAATGTGGTTGCCAATTTCAGTATTGCCCAAGGAAATCAAGTGCTGAGCAAAGAGAGTGTATCCTTTTCTGCTTCCAAAAGGACAGCTGTTTTAAATGTGCTTTTGCCCGCCAATAAAACAGGTTTACAGGTTTATAAAGCTAAAATTGAATCTAAAGTAAGCGAAAAAAACACATTCAATAATATCAAGAATTTTGCTGTTGAAGTTATTGACCAGAAAACAACTGTTGCCATTGTTTCAACAACGAATCATCCTGATATAGCAGTTTTAAAGAGAGCGATTGAGTCCAATCTGCAACATAAAACAGTATTGGTGAAACCAAGTGATGTTAAGTCATTACAGGATTATAATGTGCTTATTTTATATCAACCAACTTCTGCGTTTAAATCAATTTTTGAAGCCAATAAAAAGGCTAATTTGAATACATTTATAATTACAGGAACGAGTACCGATTTTTCTTTTTTGAATCAGGAGCAAAATAGTTTTGTTTTTAAGATGAGCGGTCAGGAAGAGGATTATTTGGCTAGTTTTGATACTCATTTTAATCTTTTTGAAACTGAAAACATTGGTTTTGAAAGCTTTCCTCCTTTACAGAATAATTTTGGAACTATTACTGCAAATGGTGAAGTGAATGTGCTGCTTTCGGCCAAAATCAGAAATATCGATACTAAAGCTCCTTTATTATCATTTACAGAAAATCAAGGCCGAAGATCAGCGTATTTATTTGGGGAAAACAGCTGGAAATGGAATATGCAGAGTCACATCAATACTCAGTCTTTTGAAAAATACGATATTTTTATAAATAAAATCATTCAGTATTTAGCTTCAAATAATGCTAAAAAATCATTGGTGGTTAATCATGAAAGCTTTTACAACTCAGGAGAAACCATCGAAATTACAGCACAATATTTCAATAAAAATTATGATTTTGACGAGAAAGCGCGTTTGACAATTGCAGTGACTAATGCCAAAACAAAACAGACCAAAAATTACGATCTTTTAAAAGGAAATAGCACTTACAAAGTAAATCTTGACGGACTTGCTGCAGGCAGTTATAATTTTTCGGTCAAGGAACTCAATTCCAATGACTCTTATTCCGGGCATTTTGAGATTCTGGATTTTGATATTGAAAAGCAGTTCGTGAATCCTGATGTTCAAAAAATGAAGCAATTGGCCAGCCAAACCAAAGGAACGGCTTTTTATCCAAACCAGATTGATATGCTTATAAAAACACTTTTAGAAAACGAGGAATATAAACCAATCCAGAAAGATGTTGTAACCAAATCACCTTTGATTGACTGGAAGTGGCTGTTGGTTTTTATTGCTGTTTTTCTTTCTACAGAATGGTTTGTAAGGAAGTATAACGGGATGTTGTAGAGTTTGACAGTAATTAGTGGGTAGATAACTTTCAAAAAAATAAACTATCTTAGCTTTATAAAATGTTTATGGCAACAAATTAGTTGCATATATCAATGTCGATATATGAATTACATACGACCGATAAAAAACAATAAATATCAACATATGAAAATGAAAGAGTCAATACAAATGAAATTAGCAGAATTTTTAGTATTGTGCAAGAGTCATAATGTTAAAAATATTTATGCTTTTGGTTCTGCTGTGACAGATAATTTCAATGAAGAATCCAGTGATATTGATTTACTAATTGAAATTGATAACGAAGACCCGATTGAACGCGGAGAAAACCTGATGGATATTTGGGATAAACTCGAAGAATTTTTTCAAAGAAAAGTTGATTTATTGACAAATTCATCCATTAAAAATCCTATTCTTAGAAAAAATATAGACGCTACAAAAATTTTACTTTATGACGGAAAAGAGCAAAAAGTATCTTTCTGATGTCTTAATGGCGATACACTTAATTCGCGAATTTACTATTGAGATTGCAGATTTCAATATTTATAATAAAGATAGAAAAACCCAAAGTGCGGTTGAAAGGCTATTGGTTATTATTGGGGAGGCTTTAAATAAACTACGACAGATTGAACCCGAAATCGTGATTGAAAATGATAAACAGATTATTGGTTTTCGTAATCGTTTAGTTCATGCTTACGACAGTATTGATAATTCTATAGTTTGGGCAATTATAAATCGTCATTTGGAAAAATTAAAGACTGAAATAGAAAATATGGTAGATTAATATTTTTATTTTTTTTTGATTAATAAAACAGTTATTGATTGATAATAAATTATAAGTTCAAATAGCCAATATGAATTTTAGACTAAAAGTATTTTTCACTGTCGCAGCGAGACTGAGCTTTACTAAAGCTGCTTCCGAATTATTCATTACGCAGCCCGCTATTTCCAAGCACATTCAGGAATTGGAAGAGGAATACAAAATCAAGCTTTTTGAAAGAAATGGTTCCAAAATAGCCCTTACCAATGCTGGAGAAGTATTACTGAAACATACTAAAAATATCTTTGAGATTTACAGGGAAATCGATTTTGATATGAGCACGTTAATTAACGAGCGTAAAGGTCTGCTGCGATTGGGAGCCAGTACAACTATTTCGCAATATATTATTCCGCCATTATTAGCGCGATTTCATCAAAAGCTGGAATCGGTAAAAGTGAGTCTGCTTAATGGAAATACGGAACAGATTGAAAATGCTTTGCTTAATAAAGAAATTGAAATTGGAATTGTTGAAGGGCAATCCAAAAATCAATCCATAAAATACACGCCATTCATTAAAGACGAGCTTGTCTTGGTCTGCAATACTAATCATGCATTAGTCAAGAAAAGAGAAGTTTCCCCATCTGAACTTAAAGTGTTACGGTTTGTTGTCCGAGAGCAAGGATCTGGAACACTTGAAGTTATTGAATATGCGTTGAAACCTTTTCAGATTAAAATTGATGATTTACAGGTCGAAATGCAATTAGGAAGTACCGAAAGTATCAAGTCTTATTTGTTAAATTCTGATTGTGTGGCTTTTATGTCTATCCATGCAATTGATAAAGAGTTGAAAAATAAGGAATTACAGGTAATCGATGTTATCGATTTGTCCATTGAACGTTTTTTTTATATTATTACTTTACAAGGTAAATCAGATTCTCTGTCTGAATTATTTATAAATAATATTTCAAGCTATCATAACTTAAAGTTATAATGGATTATTTTTAACGATTGGTGATAAGCGGGTTTAATACCGACCTTTGTTGTGTTGAAAATGACAAAACAAATGGAAACCAATAGCTTTAACGCCCCAATTTTTTTAAAAATCAATACTACAGCACAACAAATCATTTTTGTTTTGCTGCTGCTGCTTTGTTTATTTCCTTTTATTTCTCCGCCTCTTGCATTGTTGCTGGGCTTAATTGTCGCTAATCTTTCTGGACATCCTTTTTTGCATTTAAATCACAAGGCAGTCAATATTTTATTGCAGTTTTCTGTAGTGGGATTGGGATTTGGTATGAATGTGCATAGCGCGACAGCTGCAGGGAAAGAAGGTTTTCTGTTTACGGTTGGTTCAATTGCGGTGACTTTAGCTTTAGGGACGTTATTAGGAAAATGGTTTAGAATTGAGGAAAAAACGTCTCATCTTATCTCTTGCGGAACCGCTATTTGCGGTGGCAGCGCAATTGCCGCAATTGCTCCGGTAATCAAATCAGATGAAAAACAGACTTCGGTGGCTCTGGGGGTAATTTTTATATTAAATTCTATTGCCTTGTTTGCATTTCCAGTAATTGGTCATTGGCTAAAAATGTCTCAAAATGATTTTGGTTTGTGGTGTGCTATTGCAATACATGACACGAGTTCGGTAGTAGGCGCGGCTAATAAGTATGGTGCAGAAGCTTTACAGGTTGCCACAACTGTTAAATTGGCCAGAGCTTTATGGATTATTCCCGTGGCATTGATTACTTCGGTAGTTTTCAAGAATAAGACGGGCAAAGTGAAAATCCCATATTTTATTGGATTATTTATTCTGGCAATGCTCTGCAGTACTTATTTTCCTTCTGTAACTTCTGCTGCGCTATATTTTGTTTCTGTTGCCAAGGCAGGCCTAACAGTTACCTTGTTTTTGATAGGGGCAGGACTTAGTAATACAGTGTTAAAATCAGTTGGGATTCTGCCTTTATTGCAGGGTATTTTTCTTTGGGTGAGTATTGCTGTTGGTACTTTATTGGTAATTCGATATTTCTAAAAAGGCGTTTTTTTCCGTTTGATTGTAATGATATTCAATAGGATATAATCGTAATAAAACGCAATTAATAAGAAGCAAGCGGCGATAAGCAGTGTTTTTAGGGCTAAATAACCATATATGAAACCGCCGCTAAAACAGCCCAAAAAGAAGAATGTTATAATCGAGAGCCTCAAATAAATACTGGTCTTTAATGCTATTCGCTCTTCGGTTTTTTTGTAAAAAAAAAGCTGTGAAAGCTCAATTCCTAAATCGGTAAAAAGACCTGTCAAGTGTGTAGTTCTTACTGTCGATTTTGATATTTTGGTAACCAGTGCATTTTGGATTCCCATTGCAAAGAGAAGGCCAAAAGCAATCCATTTTCCTCCAAATGAAAAATCTGAAATATTTCCAAGTATTCCCAATGCAATCAAGATAGTTAATTCGATTACAATTGCAGGCAAATGAGAAAGATCTTGTTTTTTCGAGGAAACCAATTCAGCTAGAAAATTTGATGTGAAAGCACCTGCTAAAAAAAATAGTGTATAAATTAAAAAGACAATTGCTTCATGATAGTTGTGTTTGGTCACTTCTTCGGCAAAAAAAGCAAAATGTCCCGTTACATTCGTAGTTAAAGTCTTTACCGATAAAACACCAGTTACATTAACTATTCCAGCTACAAAAGATAACAGTATGGCAAGTCGTAAATTATGTTTTGAAGTTCTGTTTTTGCCTTGATGTTTAAACATTTTTATTTATTTTTCTTTGGCTTAACATAATATTAAACACAAAATGCTTGAATTTTGTTTAAAAAAAATACTTTTGTATTTCAATAAAATAAATATAATGAAAAACTTTAAATTAAAACAATCACTGCTTATTTTTTCGGCAATTAGTATTGCTTTTGTCAGTTTATCCTGGGGTGTTTTTGGTCATGAGCACATCAATAATGCGGCAGTTATGGCTTTGCCAAAACCAGTACAGGCTTTTTTTTACAATCATCTTGATTTTATAACACAGGAGTCATCGGTTCCGGATCTGCGCAAATACACTTTGCGTGATAAAGCCGAAAATCCGAGACATTATATCGACATGGAGAATTTTGGTGCTGTAGAATCGATTCCGCTGCAGTTTGATGAAGCAAAGAAAAAGTATGATGAGAAATTTTTGGCCGATAATGGTATTCTGCCTTGGTATATTCAGGAAACGATGACGAAGCTGACAAAGGCTTTTAAAGATAAAAGAAAAAATGAAATTTTGTTTTTGGCCGGTGATCTGGCGCATTATATAGGTGATGCAAACATGCCTCTGCATACATCAGCCAATCATGACGGACAGCTTACCAATCAAAAAGGGATTCATGCTATGTGGGAATCCCGTATTCCGAAAATGTTTGGCAGAGATTATAATTTTTATACGGGAGAAGCGAAGTATATTGATAATGTTGAAAAAGCAACTTGGGACATGATAAAAGATTCGCACAGTCAAGTAGAGCCACTTTTATTGATTGACAGAAATCTGCGTGCAAAATTTACGCCTGAAACGATGTATGAGCATGATGCGGATGGAAAAATTGCCAAAGGCAAATTTGGTGATTTGTTATATACCAAAGAATATGTGACGCAGCTTAATACCGCTTTAAACGGAATGGTCGAGAGTCAGATGAGAAAAGCAATTACTGCAACAGCCAATTTTTGGTATACGGCTTGGGTAAATGCAGGAAAGCCAGATTTGGATGGTTTAGATTCAAAAGAATTAACCAATCGTAATAAAAAGAATTTAAAAAATGATTTGAAACTTTGGAAAAGCGGAAAGCTTTTTGGTTTGGAAGCAGAAAATGATTTTGATTAGTCAATAATAATAAAAAGCAAATAAAAAAGCCTGTAAATGTTGAGTTTACAGGCTTTTTTGTTGATGTCAAGGCTAATTTTTTCACCGCAAATTCGCAAATTTATAAAGTTTTATAATTGCTATAATTTGCGAATTTGCGGTAAAAATTAGTTTTTGAACTACTTAATCTGTGGCTATTTTAATTAGGTATGAATTATTTCACCTTTTGATAATTCTTTTTCTTTAATATATCTGAAGCTGTTTGATAGTACGAAATCGTTTCGTTAACCAAATCGGTTCTTTCGGTTTTCAAAGGAACCTGATCGTAGTAAATCTGGAATTCAGGTGCTGTTTTTTGATCCGGTTTTAATGTCAATTGAAACTGTTTTACTGCTTGTTTCGGAGAAAGAATGGTCAAAATATTGTCTTTTATCAGTCCTAAATCCTGATAGGTAGCAATTAATGCTCTTGGTTTATAATCTGGTTTTAAAACATCCTGTCCGTAAAATTTGCTTTGGTAATTAAAATTCAGCAGGCCGAAAAGTGTCGGCATAATATCAATCTGGGACATCAAATTGGTATATTTCTGTGGCTGAATAAATCCAGGGCTGTAAATCATTGCCGGAATTCGGTATTTATCAGCCGGAAGTTCTGTTTTTCCAGCACTTGAAGCACAATGATCGGCAACAATTACAAACACCGTGTTTTTGAACCAAGGCTGTTTACTCGCCATATCAAAGAATTTTCTCAAAGCATAATCTGTATATTTTACACCGCCGTCACGAGATTTGGAATCTCCCGGAATGTCAATTTTGCCATTTGGATACGTGAATGGTCGGTGATTGCTCACAGTCATCCAATGATTAAAAAAAGGTTTGCCTTCTTTGGCTTCGGCATTCATCGTTTTTATGGCTTTATTGGCCATATCTTCATCGCATACTCCCCAAATATTGGCAAAAGTAATTTCTTCTGGAGCGAATGTTTTTTTATCTACAATGTCATAACCATTTCCGGTAAAAAAGTCTTCCATGTTATCAAAAAAAGCATCACCTCCGTAAAGATATTTCACGTTATATCCTTTTTGTTTGAAAATAGAACCAGTGGAGAACTTGTTTTTATTGTCTTTTCTTTTAACTACGCTTTCGCCGGCTGTTGGAGGAAAACACAAAGTTACCGCTTCAAGACCGCGTACGGTTCTGTTTCCAACGGCATATAAATTGGTAAATAGTAAACTTTTTTGTGCTAAATCATCCAGAAAAGGAGTAATGTTCTTGTCGTTGCCGTATGCTTTCATAAAATCGGCACTATAGCTTTCGATGGTAATTAAAACTACATTCTTTGGAGTTTCAGCAGTATCACTTTCAATAGTTCGCAAAGTGGTTACACCTGATATGGACGGAATCTGTTTTCCTAACAAGGCAAAAGCTTCGTTCTCAGGCAGGGTTTTGTAAAATTTAAAATAATCTAATTCACTGTTCATGAAAGCCAGGTAGAAGCGGTACATTCCGTTAGCCTGCAGTTCATTGGTGAAAACATTTTGAGAGTTTTCTTTTTTAGCCAAATAAGGAACGGCCAATAAAGAAACGCCCAGCAGAGCAAGGTAGATTCCTGAAATTTTTAATTTATCTGTGAATGCTGGAATTTCATCAATATAATTTCTGGTTCTTTTAACAATGAAATAAGTTACAATTCCAGCTATTAAAAATAAAGCTGAAAACAGCGGAATCACAGGATAAGACTCCATAATATTTCCGATTACTTCATTGGTGTAAACTAAATAATTAACAGCAATAAAATTGTATTTAACTCCAAATTCATTCCAGAAAAAGTATTCGCTGATGCCGTTTTGAAGAATAAGAACTACATACAAAAACATCACAAATGAGAACAGCCAAAATCGGATTTTGCTTCGGTGTTTTGGTAAAAAAAGTAATAATCCAAAAAGTAAAGTTTTGATACCAACGAAAATAAGTCCAATTTTTGGCAAAGCGCCGCCGTATTCGTTTAAAATCGTTTTTCCAGATGCAATATAAAGCAGCAGTGCTATGAAAAATCCAAAAATGATGTACCCCCAAGGTTTGTAATATTTGGAATTGGATATAAAAATAAGGTACAGCCATAAAAAAGCTGAAGCTATTACAAACACAAAGGCATCTGAAACCAAGCCAATGAGGAAAATTTTCATGGTATCCAGAAAAACAAAATTAGTCTGCGTGATAGGATGAAATATTAAAACAATCCGCAAAACGAAACTTACAATAATGTAGAAAAGCGCCAGATTATAAAAAGGGGAAAACTTTTTTAGAAAATTCATAGAGTGTTATTTTTTTTGGTAAAAATACAAAAAAGGAAACTATATAATCGGAACCAAATAAAAATGACCTCAATTGCTTGAAGTCATTTTGATTAAAAATATTTTTATGCGATTAGCGATTAATCAATTTTGCCTTTTCTTTAATGATATCGCTTATTTTTCGGTTCTCGATTTTGCTTTCAAGCCAAGAAATAATATCTAGATATAAAAAAGCTCTTTTTTCGTAAGTGTTTTTTTCTAATTCTATAAAACGTTCTCTCATTTTGATAAACTCTTTTTTGATATCGCTCGGATATAAGTTGTTTAATTTCTTCAAGAAACGAATAATCTCTTTTTGAACCTCATGCAGGTCATTCATTTTTATTAAAAACTTATAGGTACTTAGTAATTGGCTTTCCAAATTAAAATCCTTGCCAGATTCATAATGTGCAATCAGGCATAATAGTCTTGCAAAACACGCTAAGTCTTCACGGACATAAAGATTTTTATTATTTATAATTTTTTCTAGATAAACAATGCATTCCTGATATTTTTCATTACCAAAATAAATACTGGCAATTTTATAGTAAAAAACCATCTCGTGATGTTCATCTAAATGTTCACTGTGAATTTTTATTTTATGGAGGATTTCTGGAATGAGATATTCGCTTTCAGCAAAAGTACCTTCCAGAATGTGATAATTTAACTTATTGTTGTAAATGTATAAAAAAGACAAAGAAGCAATATTGTCATTGACTGGAAATCGTGGATCGGAAATTGTTTCTTCTAAAAGATTCAGATATTTTTTGAAATTGGTTTTATATTTCAGCATAAATAAAGACTCCAATAAATAATGATTTCCTTTTAGAAAAAAAACAGGATTTAGATAAATCATGTTTTTGTTGTCATAAAATAAAGCAACCCATTTGGTGGCATATTTATAACAGGAAAGAAAGTCCTGAACTAAGAAACTTCTCCAAAGATTAGCATTGTAAAACCAGTATTTTTCCCTGAAACCAAATTTGGATTGATCCAGACGCGCAATATGTTTTACGAAGTAATCATCTATATATTTGTATTCGTTATCGCTTTTTACATATCCTGTTTTCAGCATTATGCCATACAATTGCAGCGACAGATTCGATAACTTGCTCGAAATGGTATTCTTATAATTCAGTTCTTTGGCCTGAATAACTAATTCATCAGCACGCCCCTGAATACTTCTTGTAATGTACTGGGATTCAATTAATTTTTCAAATTCAACAATTTCAAAAGCCATATATTTTTCATCATTTTCGATGGCCTGCTGTTTTGTTTTGTCTAATATTTTAAGGCTTTGCTTATACAGGCCTTTGTTGTATAATATTGCGGCGAAGTCAATTTGCTCACGCAGTTGATATCTGATATTCTGACTTGGAATATTTAAGCGAATGCTTACTAATATTTGTTTATAGAGGTATGATTTTAAATTGGACAACTGTACTTTTTTTATCAAGCCATTCTTCAAAATCAGTTTTTCATCATATACTTCAGATTTATCTAAAATATTAAATAACTCGATAAATTTAGTATTGGAACTTGTCTCTAAGCGGCTGGCAAAAATTTTGAATTGTCTTTTTTCAGATTTGGAAAGGGATTTTATTAATACAAATAAAAAATCTTTTTGATGGTTAGCCATTGTATTATAAAAGTGTTTAACGTGCTGATTTTCAGATTGTTGTTTTGTTATTTTTTGCTTTATAAATAGTATATTTACCTAAATTCAGGTTTAGTTTTGAGTAAATGAAAACTATTTTTGTTTTGAGATGTGAAATTACATTAAATAAATTAAAATGAATAGAGAGAAAGTCCAAATTTTTGATACCACTTTAAGAGATGGTGAACAGGTCCCAGGATGTAAATTAGACACCAATCAAAAACTCGTTATAGCCAATCGCCTTGACGAAATGGGGGTAGACATCATCGAAGCTGGTTTTCCTGTTTCTAGTCCAGGTGATTTTTTATCTGTCTCTGAAATATGTAAAATTGTAAAAAATGCAACTGTATGCGGGCTTACCAGAGCAGTTGAAAATGATATAGATGTTGCAGCTCAGGCATTGAAACATGCAGTAAGACCTAGAATTCATACAGGAATAGGAACTTCTGATTCACATATTATACACAAATTGCAAACGACTCCTGAGGATGTAATTGCAAGAGCTAAACATGCAGTTGCACATGCAAAAAAATATGTAGAAGATGTTGAGTTCTATGCAGAGGATGCAGGCAGAACAGATAATGCTTTTTTGGCTAAAGTCTGTGAAGAAGTAATTAAATCCGGTGCTACGGTTCTTAACATTCCAGATACTACAGGATATTGTCTTCCAGAGGAATACGGAGCAAAAATAAAATACCTTAAAGAGAATGTAAAAGGTATTGATAATGTTACAATTTCCTGTCATTGTCATAATGATTTAGGAATGGCAACTGCTAATTCTATTGCTGGGGCTGTAAACGGTGCCCGTCAGATTGAATGTACCATCAACGGAATAGGAGAGAGAGCAGGAAATACAGCACTTGAAGAAGTAGTTATGATTTTCAAACAGCATCCTTACCTGAATTTATATACAGATATCAATAGCAGGCAATTGAATGAAATGAGCCGTTTGGTATCTGAAAGCATGGGAATGATAGTGCAGCCCAATAAAGCAATCGTTGGTGCTAATGCTTTTGCTCACAGTTCCGGAATTCATCAGGATGGAGTAATCAAAAATAGAGAAACTTACGAAATCATGGATCCATTGGATGTTGGTGTCAATGAGTCATCGATTATTTTAACAGCAAGAAGCGGAAGAGCAGCTTTGGCTTACAGAGCTAAAAAAGTGGGGTACGAACTTACAAAAACTCAATTGGATATTGTCTATGTTGAGTTTTTAAAGTTTGCTGATATTAAAAAAGAGGTCTTGGATAATGATATTCATCAGATTATAGAGGCAAGTAACATATACGTTAATTAATTATTTAGAAGAAAAATTACTTTTTAAAATAAATATTATGAACTTAAAAATAGCAGTACTTTCAGGTGATGGTGTAGGCCCAGAGGTTATCTTGCAAGCTAAGAAAGCCTTGTATGCTATTAGTGTTGCCTATGATCATGAATTTATTTTTGAAGATGCCTTAATTGGTGCGGTTGCTATTGAAAAAACTAGAAACCCTTTGCCTGAGCAGACTTTAAATCTTTGCTTGAATACTGATGCAGTTTTGTTTGGCGCTATTGGGAATCCAAAATATGATAACAATCCTGAATCTAAAGTGCGCCCAGAACAAGGATTATTGAGATTACGAAAAGAGTTAGGTCTTTATGCCAATATCAGGCCTATAAAACCATTTAAAAATCTTTTAGATGCTTCACCAATAAAAAGAGAAGTAATTGAAAATGTAGATTTTGTTATATATAGAGAATTAACCGGAGGATCGTATTATGGCGATAAAGTCATAAATGACAATGGAACTTTTGCTTCGGATATATGCGAATATTCAGAAAATGAGATAAATCGCATTACGCACCAGGCTTTTAAAGCGGCTCAAGGCAGAAGAAAAAAAGTAACATTGGTAGATAAGGCTAATGTATTGGAAACTTCCAGATTATGGAGAAAATTAGTTAAAGAAATTGCGAAACAATATCCAGATGTAAGATTAGAATGCCAGTACATTGATAATGTAGCCATGCAGATAATTACTGATCCTAAGCAGTATGATGTGATCCTGACCGAAAATTTATTTGGCGATATCCTATCTGATGAAGCTTGTGCTATTATGGGGTCTATTGGATTGATGGCTTCAGCTTCAATTGGTGATAGTAAGGCGCTTTTCGAACCTATACATGGGTCATATCCTCAGGCAAAAAAGAAAAATATAGCTAATCCAATCGCTTCAATTTTGTCTGCAGCCATGTTGTTAGAACATTTTGGCCTGCACAAAGAAGCAAAAAAAGTTTATGAAGCTGTGGAGAAAGCTATTGAATATAAAGTAGTTACTATTGATTTGAATCCAGGTTCAAGATTTGGTACGAATGATGTTGGTGATTTTATTTCGAATGTCATATTAAGTAAGGATGATTTGTATTTTAAAAACGATAATGTTCAAATTGGGCAATCAACTATCGTTTAATTAATAAAAATCATAAAATATTGAATTATATCACTAATTACTTTTAGTTTGTTGGTTAAAAGTTTTTTATTTTAGATTTATTTTGTACTTTTGCAAAGTCAAAAAAACAAATGACAAAATAAAAAAAATGAAACATATTATCAACGTCCTTGTAGTAGTAAGTGTCATTGTGATTATCACATATGAAAAGGGATTGGTATAAATATAAGTGAAAAACATATATAAAACCTCCCATAATCTGGGAGGTTTTTTTTATAAATAAAATTAAATACACAATAAATAGAATGGAATTAAATAAATACAGCAAGACAATCACGCAAGATGAAACACAACCAGCTTCGCAGGCCATGTTCTACGGAATCGGTTTGACAGAAGAGGATCTTAAAAAAGCGCAAGTCGGAATTGTGAGTATGGGTTATGATGGGAATCCTTGTAACATGCACTTAAACGACTTAGCCAAGGATATTAAAACTGGTGTCTGGAAAGAGGATTTAGTCGGTTTGATATTTAATACTATTGGTGTAAGTGATGGTATTTCTAACGGTAATGATGGAATGCGTTATTCTTTGGTTTCCCGTGATGTTATTGCTGATTCTATCGAAACAGTTATGGGAGCACAATGGTATGATGGTTTAATAGCCGTACCAGGCTGTGACAAAAATATGCCAGGTGCTTTAATGGCAATGGGCAGAGTAAACCGTCCTTCTATTATGGTTTATGGCGGATCAATTCACCCAGGAAAATGGAAAGGTGAAGATTTGAATATCGTTTCTGCTTTTGAAGCATTAGGTAAAAAAATTAAAAATACAATTACACCGGAAGATTTCAAAGGAGTAATTCAAAATGCATGCCCAGGCCCTGGCGCTTGTGGCGGAATGTATACAGCCAACACTATGTCATCGGCAATTGAGGCTTTAGGAATGAGTTTGCCCTACAGTTCATCCAACCCTGCTTTAAGTCCAGAAAAACAACAGGAATGTGTTGATGCTGGTAAAGCTATTAGAGTACTGCTGGAAAAAGACATCAAGCCTAGAGATATTATGACTCGCAAAGCGTTCGAAAATGCAATTACAATGGTAGCAGTTTTGGGAGGTTCTACAAATGCAGTTATGCATTTAATAGCAATGGCTCACTCAGTTGACATTGAATTAACTTTAAAAGATTTTCAGGATATCAGTGATAGAACCCCATTATTAGCAGACTTAAAACCTAGCGGTAAATATTTAATGGAAGATTTACATAATGTTGGAGGTGTTCCAGGGGTGATGAAGTATTTATTGAAAGAAGGTTTCCTTCACGGTGACTGTTTAACAGTAACAGGAAAAACATTGGCCGAAAACTTAGCTTCGGTTCCTGATTTGCATGACGGTCAAGAAGTTGTTTTTGAAGTTGGAAAAGCATTAAAAACAACTGGAAATATCCAGATATTATACGGTAACATTGCGACAGAAGGCTGTGTTGCTAAAATCAGCGGTAAAGAAGGTGAATTCTTTGAAGGTACTGCAGTAGTTTTTGAAGGTGAAAAAGATGTAATCAGAGGGATTCAGGCAGGTGAAGTAAAACCTGGAAACGTAGTAATTATCCGTTATTGTGGTCCAAAAGGAGGGCCTGGTATGTCTGAAATGCTAAAACCAACATCTGCTATCATGGGAGCTGGTTTAGGAAATTCGGTTGCATTAATTACTGATGGACGTTTCTCTGGAGGTTCTCATGGTTTTGTGGTAGGACACGTTACTCCGGAAGCGTATGAAGGAGGAGGAATTGCCTTGATAGAAAATGGTGATGTCATAACAATAGATGCTGTAAAAAACACAATTGATGTAAAAATTTCTGATGAAGAATTAGCAAAACGAAAAGCTAATTGGAAAAGACCAGAATCAGCAATCAAACAAGGGGTTTTACTTAAATATATGCGTTCGGTCTCCAGTGCATCTGAAGGATGTGTTACCGACAAATAATTTAATAAAAACAACAAACCTGTAAGTCAAAAAAATAAAAAAAAGACTTATTGGTGAAAAATAAAAAATAAAATGAAAATATCAGGGGCTGAAGCCGTTATCAGATGTTTATTAGCAGAAGAAGTAAATTTGGTTTATGGGTATCCAGGCGGAGCTATTATGCCGGTTTATGATGAAATATATAAATTTCAAGATCAATTGCACCATGTTTTGGTACGTCACGAACAAGGTGCAGCACACGCAGCGCAAGGTTTTGCAAGAGCTACAGGCAAGGTAGGTGTCGCAATAGCTACGTCAGGACCAGGGGCGACAAATTTAGTAACAGGTATTGCAGATGCTCAAATTGATTCTACGCCATTAGTATGTATTACTGGTCAGGTTGGAAAACATTTATTAGGTTCCGATGCCTTTCAGGAAACTGACATCATTGGAATTTCGACTCCAGTAACCAAATGGAATTATCAGATTACTGAAGCTCATGAAATTCCTGAAATTATTGCTAAAGCTTTTTATATTGCACGTTCTGGCCGTCCAGGTCCAGTTTTAATTGATATTACGAAAAATGCCCAGTTTGATGAATTGGATTTTAGTTATGAAAAATGTACTGGAATTAGAAGTTATCATCCAAAGCCTGATTTGGATTTTCAAAAAGTGCAAGAGGCTGCCGATTTAATTAATAATGCCAAAAGGCCGTATATTATTTTTGGACAAGGTATTATATTGAGTGAAGCGGAAGAGGAGTTAAAAAGATTTGTTGAAAAATCGGGCATTCCAGCTGCCTGGACTATTTTAGGTCTTTCAGCTTTGCCAACTGATCATCCTTTAAATGTGGGAATGGTAGGTATGCACGGTAATTATGGGCCAAATCTTTTAACTAATGAATGTGATGTGCTAATTGCTCTAGGTATGCGTTTTGATGACCGTGTTACTGGAAATTTAGCAACTTATGCCAAACAGGCCAAAGTAATTCACTTCGAAATTGATCCTGCAGAGGTTGATAAAAATGTAAAAACAAATGTTGCAGTTCTGGCTGACGTAAAAGAAGCTTTAACAGCATTGATTCCATTAATTGATAAAAAAGCTCATGATGCTTGGCATAATGAATTCAAAGAAAAGTACAGAATTGAATTTGATGCCGTTATAGGTGAAGAGTTGACTCCAAGTCATGGAAAAGGTATTTCGATGGGCGAAACCATGGAAATGATTAATAAGCATTCAAAAGGGGATGCAATCATTGTTTCGGATGTTGGTCAGCACCAAATGTTTGCCTGCCGTTATGCCAAATTCAATTCGACCAAGAGCAATGTTACTTCGGGAGGTTTGGGTACAATGGGATTTGCTTTGCCAGCAGCAATAGGTGCCAAAATGGGAAAACCAGATCGTGAAGTTGTTGCTATAATTGGTGATGGCGGTTTTCAAATGAATATTCAAGAGCTCGGGACTATTTTTCAATCACAGGTTCCTGTCAAAATAGTGGTAATGAACAATGAATTTTTAGGTATGGTGCGCCAATGGCAGGAATTATTTTTTGACAATCGCTATGCGTCTACCAAGATGATTAATCCAAACTTTATTGCTATTGCAGAAGGATATCATATAAAATCCAGAAAAGTAGTGCAAAGAGAAGATTTAGATGATGCTGTTGCTGAAATGATGGCGTCAAAAGAGTCCTATTTCTTGGAAGTTATGGTTGAAAAAGAGAATAACGTATTCCCAATGATTCCAACAGGAGCATCGGTTTCTGACATGAGATTATCTTAAAATAGTTTAAAGTTTAAAGTTTGAAACTGTTAACAATTTAAACTTTAAACATTTTTTTAAACTTAAAAAATAAAAAATGGAAAATAAAATGTTCACCATTTCTGTTTATTCAGAAAATAATGTTGGCTTATTAAACAGGATATCGGGTATATTCTTAAAACGCCATATAAATATATTAAGCCTAAATGTTTCAGAATCTGAAATTGAAAATGTTTCGAGATTTGTAATTGTTGTAAACACGACTGAAAAATGGGTGCAAAACATTGTAGGACAGATAGAAAAACAAATTGAGGTTATCAAAGCGTTTTACCATGTTGATGAAGAAACCATCTTTTTGGAAAGCGCAATTTTCAAAATTGAATCCAGCCTGCTTTTTGATGAAAGGCAAATCCAGAACATCATTAAAGACAGTAAATCAGAAATAGTTACAGTATCAAGAGAGTTTTTTGTGATTTCAAAATCAGGAAGACGCTCAGAAATTGAAGAATTATATGCAAAATTGAAGCCTTTTGGTATCATGCAGTTTGTTCGGTCAGGAAGAATTTCTGTTTCAAAAGAAAAAATGGAAATTTCATCATTATTATTAGAAGCTTTAAATTAAAACACAATCTGTTAAAATTAAATTAATTCAGGTTACAATTCAATTATTAAATTTTACATTCATTAAATATTAAAAAAAAATGGCAAATTATTTCAATTCATTACCACTTAGATTACAATTAGAACAATTAGGAGTTTGCGAATTCATGGATCAATCAGAATTTGCAAATGGGATAGATGCATTAGCAGGAAAAAAAGTAGTCATAGTTGGTTGTGGAGCTCAAGGTTTGAACCAAGGTTTAAACATGAGAGATTCAGGTTTAGATATTTCTTATGCATTGCGTGCAGAAGCTATCGCAGAGAAAAGAGCTTCTTGGAAAAATGCAACTGATAATGGTTTCAAAGTGGGAACTTATGAAGAATTAATCCCAACAGCTGATTTGGTTTGTAACTTAACACCAGATAAACAGCATACAGCAGTAATTACTGCAATCATGCCATTGATGAAACAAGGAGCAACTTTGTCATATTCACATGGTTTCAACATCGTTGAAGAAGGAATGCAGATTCGTAAAGACTTAACTGTTATTATGTGTGCTCCTAAATGTCCTGGATCTGAAGTTCGTGAAGAATATAAAAGAGGTTTTGGTGTGCCTACACTTATTGCAGTTCACCCCGAAAATGATCCAAATGGAGTAGGATTAGACCAAGCTAAAGCGTATGCTGTTGCTACAGGAGGAAACAGAGCAGGTGTTTTGAGATCATCTTTCGTTGCCGAAGTAAAATCAGATTTAATGGGTGAGCAGACTATTCTTTGCGGATTGCTGCAGACTGGTTCTATATTGTGTTTTGACAAAATGGTTGCTGAAGGTGTAGATGCAGGATATGCTTCTAAATTGATTCAATATGGCTGGGAAACTATTACTGAGGCATTGAAATACGGAGGTATTACAAATATGATGGACAGATTGTCTAATCCAGCTAAAATTGAAGCTTTCAAAGTTTCTGAAGAATTAAAAGATATCATGCGTCCATTATTCCAAAAACATATGGATGATATTATCTCAGGTCATTTCTCTAAAACAATGATGGAAGACTGGGCTAATGATGATAAAAACTTATTGACTTGGAGAGCTGCAACAGGAGAAACAAATTTTGAAAAAACTCCAGCTGGAAATGTTGAAATTTCAGAGCAGGAATATTTTGACAATGGAGTATTGATGGTTGCGATGGTAAGAGCTGGTGTTGAATTAGCTTTCGAAGCAATGACAGATTCAGGAATAATTGAAGAGTCAGCTTACTATGAGTCATTACACGAAACACCGCTTATTGCTAATACAATCGCAAGAAAGAAATTATTCGAAATGAACCGTGTAATTTCTGATACTGCAGAGTACGGATGTTATTTGTTCGATCACGCTTGTAAGCCATTAATCGCTGAATACGTGAAAAATGCACCAAGCAACTTAGTTGGCCGTCCATTTAATAATGGAAATAATGGTGTAGATAATAAAGAATTGATCGAAGTAAATGCAATTATCAGAAATCACCCTGTTGAAGAAGTAGGGGCGTGGTTAAGAGAATCAATGACCGCAATGAAAAAAATTGTATAATTAAATAAAAATTAGGATTAACACACGTGAGAGGTGTGCTGGGATTTGCATAATATCATTAAGGTTTAAATATTTTGAATTAGTAAGCACTTATTGGACAATTGAAAGATATTTATGCATAGTTACATTCACTTAACTTCGAACGAGCTGTAAGTTAAGTGAAGTAATCCCTAGTTGTTATGATTTTTTTTGTTTATAAAGAATAAAAAAAATTGCTGTTTAATATTGTTAATAAAAGGGCATGTTACTTGGTGACTATGCTCTTTTCTTGTTTTAAATCTGATAATAAAACTAAAACGTTATCAAAAAATCATTAAATTTTATATAAGAGCATTTTTTTATTATTTTTTTAGTGTATTTTCCAAATTAATAGTTTTGTAAACCGAACAGATTTAATACTTTTATAAAAAATTAAAAAAGATGAGTTATTTTAAAATTGATAGTCTAGAACAATACTTTAAACATTATAATAAATCGATACGTGAGCCTCGAAAATTTTGGGGAAAAATTGCCGAAGAGAACTTCACATGGTATCAATACTGGGACAAAGTTGTCGATTTTAATATGGCTGACGCCGAAGTAAAATGGTTTGTTGATGCAAAAGTGAATATTACTAAAAACTGCATTGACAGGCATTTAGCTAAAAAAGGAGAAAAAACCGCAATAATTTTTGAACCCAATGACCCTTCAGAAGACGCATTGCATATAAGCTATAATGAGCTTTATGAGCGAGTGTCCAAAATGGCAAATGTATTACGCGAGCAAGGAATTACTAAAGGTGACCGCGTATGTATTTATTTGCCAATGATTCCTGAATTAGCTGTTTCTGTTTTGGCTTGTGCCCGAATTGGAGCAATCCACTCAGTTGTATTTGCAGGTTTCTCAGCATCGGCGGTTGCATCTAGGATAAATGATAGTGAATGTAAAATGGTAATTACTTCTGATGGTGGTTACCGCGGAAATAAAACCATTGATTTAAAAGGGATAATTGATGAAGCATTACAAAGTTGTCCAAGCGTAACTTCTGTTTTAGTTGCAAAAAGAACAAATGCCGACATCCAAATGAAAGCTGGTCGTGACCAATGGCTAGCGCCTCTTCTTGATAATGCAATCAATAACAGCGTTGCTGAAATTATGGATGCCGAAGATCCTTTATTTATACTTTATACTTCTGGATCTACTGGCAAACCAAAAGGAATGGTTCATACAACTGCTGGTTACATGGTTTATACTGCTTATACTTTTAAGAATGTCTTTAATTACGAAGATAATGATATTTTCTGGTGTACTGCTGATATTGGCTGGATCACAGGACATTCCTATATTTTATATGGTCCATTATTAAATGGTGCAACTACAGTTATTTATGAAGGAATTCCTTCTTATCCTGATTTTAGCCGTTTTTGGGAAACTATCGAAAAACACAAAATAACCCAGTTTTATACTGCACCAACCGCAATTCGAGCATTGGCAAAAGAAAATTTATCTTATGTTCAAAGATTTCCGCTTAAATCATTGAAAGTGATTGGGTCAGTTGGAGAGCCAATTAATGAAGAAGCTTGGCACTGGTACAATGACCACGTAGGAGGAAAACGCTGTCCAGTTGTAGATACTTGGTGGCAAACTGAGACAGGAGGTATAATGATTGCACCATTGTCATTTATTACACCTACAAAACCTACTTATGCTACATTGCCATTGCCTGGAATTCAGCCTGTTTTAATGGACGATAAAAGAAATGAAATAGAAGGTAATCAAGTAGTAGGAAGTTTGTGTATCAAGTTTCCGTGGCCTGGTATCGCGAGAACGATCTGGGGAGATCATAAAAGATATAAGGATACATATTTTTCAACTTTTCCGGGTAAATATTTCACTGGTGATGGAGCTTTGCGAGATGAAGTTGGATATTACAGGATTACAGGACGTGTAGATGATGTAGTGATAGTATCTGGACATAACTTGGGTACAGCACCAATTGAAGACGCTATTAATGAGCATCCTGCTGTTGCAGAATCTGCAATTGTCGGATTTCCGCACGATATCAAGGGTAATGCATTGTATGGATATGTTATTCTTAAGGAATCAGGTGAGTACAGAGATAGAGATAACTTGTCTAAAGAGATTAATCAGCATATTGCCGATCACATTGGTCCAATTGCCAAGCTGGATAAAATTCAGTACGTTACAGGTTTGCCAAAAACGAGATCTGGTAAAATTATGCGCCGTATTTTAAGAAAGATTGCCGAAGGTGATTATTCAAATTTTGGAGATATTACGACGTTATTGAATCCTGAAATTGTAGACGAAATTGTTAAAGGAAAAATTTCTTGACGATCTAATATTAATATATTTATATAAAACTGCTTCAAAATTTGAAGCAGTTTTTTTTTGCTCCATGGAGTTTTTTTTTTATTTGTTAATTATTTACTAAAGATAGTAACATTCTTTTTTATTTGGAGTCTATATAAATATCAGTTGTAGTAATTCACTCAGTTTTTATTCTATGACAGCTAATGAGTTTACAATTTTTTCAATAAAATCGTTTAATAAGTTAATAAAAAGTTAAAATTAAGTACTATGTGATACACAATACCTTTTTTAAGATATATATTTGCATAGAATATTATTATATAGTTCAAACAGTTTAAATCAATCATCAATCAAAAAACAATTATCATGAAAAAAACAATCGTTTATTTAGGAGTAGCTTTAGCAGCATTTACAAATGTTTCTTTAGCATCAAATGCAAAATCAAATGTAACAGTTTCACAAAAAGTTGAGTTATATGAAACAAATACGCCATTGGGATATGCCATCAGCAAAGGAGATATTGAAGCCGTTAAAAAATTTATCGAATATGGTGCTGATGTAAATGAAGTATCTAATGGTATGAGTCCATTAATGATTGCAGCCCGTTATAATAAAGTTGAGATCATTAAACTTCTATTATCTAAAGGAGCCAATCTTAATAAAAAGGACGAAAATGGCTTTACCGCTTTAAAATATGCAGAATTGTCTAATGCCACTGAAGCAATTCAGTTATTAAAGCAATAAAAAATAATAAAAAAAATGAGGCGTCATAGACAGCTGATGCCTCATTACAAAATCAATCAATCAATCAATCAAAAAATATAATCAATCATGAAAAAATCACTTTTAATCTTAGCAATTACATTAATATCTTTTTCGAACAGCAGTAATGCGAACACAGTTAATTTGCCATACAATTTATTCCAGAATTCATTCTATTTGGATAATAATGAAAGAATTGAGAATCACGATTCAAAGAAATTTGATAAACCTTCGTTAGCAGTTGATGTTGAAGTTTTCGATCCAGAAACAGTTATTGCAAGCAGCCCAAAAACAGTAAAAGACATCATTGCTGAGGGTGATAAAATTGTTGAGAAAACTATTTCTGAAGATGTGGAATTTATTAAATATGAGGAGTTCATGAAACAAATAATAGCACAATCAGATTTAATCATAGAAAACGCTGTGTCAAATGAAACGTATCCTTTGTATGCTGAAAGAACTATAGAAGATGAAATAGCCGAGTTGGAATTAATCATCGAAAGTACTAAAACAAATGAAGCTAGTCCTTTGGATTTTAAAAAAATCAACAGTAATTCTATTTTAAATAATAGCACATTCAATACTAAAACATTTATTGGAATGAATTAATTTCAAATGATTAAAATGTTTTTTATCAAAACTTAACGGGATCTTTTTTTTAAAGAAGCACCATTATAAAGAGTATAATGATGCTTTTTTATATTAGATTTTTAATAGTTCCCGATCTTGTATCTTTGAAAATAATAACAAAGCTGCGATTGCGCCAATTGTTGCAAACAGCATATCAGATTGAGTGTCCCAAACATAACCTTGCGTTCCTAAAAAGGCGTCACCACCATCTCCTGTAACAACAGAAACAAACCATTCAATCCATTCGTAAGCAGCACTAATTGCTAAACAGATACTAACAATTATAAAATTGAAGAATTTTTTATTGGCTATTACATTTTTTCTGATAAATAATTCGCGAATAATCATCACTGGTACAAAACCTTGGGCAAAATGACCAACCTTGTCATAATTGTTCCGGCTTTGATGAAAGACTTCTTTTATGTAATCAAATAACGGAACCTCGGCATAAGTATAATGACCTCCTATAAATAAAATAATGCAATGAATTAAAATTAAAGTGTAGGTAAAATTAGTGAATCGAAATTTTTTGAATGTAAAAGCCAAAATGAAAAGTCCTATTATTGCAGGAATAATTTCCAGGAAACAAGTAAAGGTTTCTTTTGGATGGATAATAGACCAAAAAATTGTGGCAGTAAACACAGTTAATAATGTGTAAATGTATTTCATGCTGGAAGTTTTAAAAGCCTGTTTCATTTAGTAGCTGGTATCATCGAGTTTAACTTTTCCATTGAATGTCCTGTATAAAAAGAAAAAGTAAGCTGCTAATAAAGGAGCGCCAATGACAACTATTGTTAGCATAATGCCTAATGATTTTTGTGAAGAAGCGGCATTGTATATGGTTACATTGAATTTAGGATCAATTGTGGAAATTAAAAGTGTTGGATACAATTGCAGCGCAACTAAAATTAATAAAAAAGCCATTGTTAAGGAAGAGAATATCAATGCAAGCATATATTGTTTTTTTGAAACCAGTCGCGGAACATTGGCTACAGCCAGAAATGAAATAACGGGTACAATGAAATATACTGGATTAGCTCTAAAATTAGCCGTAACTTCTGGAATAAATACTAACGTATACAATGTAGTAATTCCAAAGCTTATGATAAAAAAGATCATTCCTTTTTTGAGCAAAAAGGTTAATCTGGCATGTAATCTTCCTTCTGTCTTTAGTAACAAGTAAATTGCTCCTTGCGTCATAAAGATGGACAAAGTTGTAAATCCAACCATAATTGCGTAAGGATTCAGAAAAGAAAAAAACACTCCGCCATGATAGCTGAAATTGGGTCCTAAAGCAAAACCTTGCAAAATATTACCCAAGACTACTCCAAGCAAAAATGCAATTGATATGCTGGAAATGCTGTAAATGATGTCCCAGCCATTTCTCCACCATTTCATTTCTTCATCACTTCTAAATTTAATAGCCGCAGCGCGGAGTACATTGAGCATCAAAAACAGCATAAATGGCACGTACATAGCTGATAACATTGTTGCATACATCACAGGGAATCCCGCAAATAAAGCACCACCGCCAATAATCAGCCAGACTTGGTTTGCATCCCAAACAGGTGCAATCGCATTTATTGCAATTCTTCGGCTTAAGTCTTTTCTGAAAAATAAATGCCATGCACCAGCACCAAAATCAAAGCCTTCTAATATAGCATATCCAGAGAACAGCAATCCTATTACTAAATACCATAATGTTGGGTAATCGATTCCTAAAAAAGTTTCCATAACTAAAGTTTAAAAGGATTTGAATGTTACTTTTTTCTCTGCTTCATTATATGGTCCATGCTTTATTTTTTTATTGACTGTATATAAAAATAAAACTAGCAATAATGAGTAAACTACTGTAAAAAGTATTAAGGAAAATACAATTTGGTTAGATGTAACTTCCTGAGAAAATGCTTCGCTTGTTCTTAAATGTCCATAAACCACCCACGGCTGTCTTCCCATTTCGGCAGTAAACCAGCCTACTTGATTAGCTATCTGTGGTAAAATAACAGCATAGGAAAAAATCCATAAAATCCATCTGGTTTCGAATAGTTTTCCTCGCCACCATAAAAAACTGGCATACAATGTGAGTCCAATTAAGAACATTCCAATTGCAACCATAATGTGATAGAATTGAAAAACAGCGTTAATTTGGGTAGGTCTGTCTTCAATTGGGAAATTATTTAATCCTTTTACAGGCGCATCAAAATCCTGATGAACAAGAAATGATAAACCTCCAGGAATCCCTATTCCGGTAACTTTTTGATTTTCTTTATCAACCCAGCCTAGAAGATATAAATCGGCAGGCTTGTCCTTTCCAAAATGACCTTCCATTGTCGCGAGTTTTGCAGGCTGATTTACCGCAACTCCGTCAGCTGTGCTGTGTCCCGAAATTAATTGAGCAAGCGAAAATACGGTAGCAACAACCAAAGAAATTTGGAGTGCTTTTTTAGATATTTCTATATAGCGCCCTTTTCTGATATAATATGCATGTACACTTAAAACCAAAAATGCCCCAGCCAAAATTGCTCCCTGCCAAGTATGAATGATTCTGTCCACACTAGAGGGATTGAAAACCATTGCCCAAAAATCGGTTACTTCGGCACGAGCGTGCATTCCTGTACCCACAATATGGTATCCTGCCGGTGTCTGCTGCCATGAATTAGCAACAACAATCCAGACAGCTGAGAACATAGAACCTAAAAATACTCCCAATGTAGATACAAAATGAACCCAGGGCTTTACACGATTCCATCCAAAAAGCAATATGCCGAGAAAAGTGCTCTCCAAGCCAAAGGCAAACAATCCTTCGGCGGCTAATGCGCTTCCAAAAATATCACCTACATACCGTGAGTATACTGCCCAGTTGGTTCCAAATTCAAACTCCATTATTATTCCGGTTGCAACGCCAATTCCAAATGTAATTGCAAATATTTTAATCCAGAAGCGGGTCAAAATTTCGTACTCTTTATTCCCCGTTTTAAGATAAAGACCTTCCATAATGACCATTATCAAACCTATCCCAATGCTTAAAGGAGGATAGATATAATGAAAAGCAATAGTAAAGGCAAATTGTATGCGGGCTAATATTTCAACATCCATGATGTAACTATTTTATATTAAGTGTTTTGAAAAAAAAAGCACCATTTATAATGGTGCCTATGTGGTTATTTAAAATATGAAAAGGTTTCATTGTTTTCAATCTTCAGTAATGTTTCGTATATCAGTTTGATTACATTTTCGACGTCTTCACGGTGAACCATTTCAACAGTTGTGTGCATGTATCGCAATGGAAGCGAAATCAAGGCCGAAGCTACTCCGCCGTTGCTGTATGCAAAAGCATCGGTGTCGGTACCGGTCACTCTTGAAGAAGCCAGTCGCTGAAACGGAATATTTTTTTCCACTGCCGTATCGAGTATTAATTCTCGCAAATTGTTTTGAACAGCAGGAGCATAAGTCACAACAGGGCCTTTCCCTATTTTAGTTTCGCCCTCGATTTTCTTGTCAATCATCGGAGTGGTCGAGTCATGGCAGACATCTGTAATAATGGCCACATTTGGCTTTATGGTTTGTGTAATCATTTCAGCACCTCTCAAGCCAACTTCTTCTTGAACCGCATTCGTGATATATAAACCAAACGGCAGTTTAATATTATTTTCATGCAATAAACGGGCAACTTCCGCAATCATAAAACCACCCATACGGTTGTCAATGGCACGGCAGACAAACTTATTTTCGTTCATGATCATAAATTCATCAGGATAAGTTATTACACATCCTACATGAACCCCCATTTTTTCAACCTGTTCTTTGGTTTCGCATCCCAAATCAATAAATATATTGCTGATTTTTGGATTTTCCTCCTTATCTCTGTTTCGGGTATGAATAGCAGGCCACCCAAAAACACCTTTTACAATTCCATTTTTAGTATGGATATTCACGCGTTTAGATGGGGCAATCTGGTGATCAGAACCTCCATTTCGTATCACATATACCATTCCATCATCCGTAATATAATTCACATACCATGCAATTTCATCAGCATGCCCTTCTATGACAACTTTATATGGAGCATCAGGATTGATGACCCCGACAGCAGTTCCATAAGTATCGGTAATAAAAGTATCTACATATGGTTTTAAATAATCCATCCATATTTTTTGCCCTTCACTTTCAAAGCCAGTAGGTGAGGCGTTATTCAAATAATTCTCTAAAAAAGTGATGGATGATGCATTCAATATTGGTTCAGTACTCATATAAAATAATTTTCGGCTAAATTAAAAATTTGTCTTTATAGTTCTATATTTAATGTATAATTTTGTGTTAAAAATATTTTCCCCATGAAGCTCTATAAAATTCTATTTTTTTGTTTTTTGACATCATTGTCCCTTTATGCTCAAGACCCTAAAAATGACAATATTCCTATGGGGTATGTCTTAACAGAGGCTGATAGTATATTTGGTGATACTATTGTACTGCCTGAACTGGTAATTGAGACTCACAAAATGAGTGATGAGGATAAAAAGCAATTTTTATTGCTTCAAAAAAGAGTTTATGCTACCTATCCATATGCCAGGATCGCTGCAGAAAGACTGACTTCTTTAAATAGAGGCATGGAAAAGTTTACTAACAAAAGAGATAAAAAAAGATATTTCAAAATAGTTGAAGATTATTTAAGCAATGAGTTCGAAGATCGTTTAAAAAAACTTTCCAAAAAGCAGGGCCAGATTTTGGTCAAATTAATAGACAGACAAACAGGAACCACTACTTACGACCTGATTAAAAATCTTAAAAGCGGTTTCAAGGCATTCGTTTCAAATACAACTGCAAGTATGTTTAATATCGATTTAAAAATGCAGTATAAGCCTTTTGAAGTCAATGAAGATTATTTAATTGAAACTATATTAGTCAGGGGATTTGAGTCGGGAAGGCTCCGCAAGCAAGAGGCAGCTAAGCCAATTGATTACGAAAAGCTAGACGAAGCTTGGCTAAAAAAATAAATATTTACAGACCTTAACACACGAAAAGAGATGATTATAAAAGTAATTGTCTCTTTTTTTTATACCAAATCAGGAGCATTCTCCAGCTGTTCACTGTATCTATTGTCCCGAACCCCGGGACAATAGGATGCCGTTTCCATCTGGGCTAGGGCATCAGTTTTCATAATAAAGAGAGCATGAATTTATGCTTTATATATTAAGGATAGAAGTGTCCAAAGGTAAAATCCGTGCAGATCTGTTTAATCTGTCAGATCTGCGGTTTATTTTAAACATGCAGAATTGGTAAAGAAACCTTCGGAATCCTGCCAAAAACGATAAAACTGCCAAAAAAAACCTGTCAGAATTAAAAATCCTCAAAAACCCCCAGCTGTAAATCAAAGGTTACCAGAGTATTAAAAAATAAACAAAAAATAATCACAAAAAACCCATTGTTTAAACGGAAAAACTGACTACTTTTGCACCCGCAACAGCGACGACGTTCATTAAGATACTGGCAGGAAAAGCAAATCAGGGAGAAAAGAAATTTTCGAAAAAAGATTTAAAAAGCTTGCGAGATTTAAAAATGTGAGTTACTTTTGCACCCCGCAAACGAAGTTCACCGAACACCTTTTTTAAATAAGGGTTAAGTGAGGTAAAATGCGTAACGTTCCTTGAGAGACTGCAGAGAAAATGAGAAGAAAACGAAAATAAAATTTTCAAAAAAAACTTCAAGATTATCTTGCCGGTTAAAAAAGAATTGTTACTTTTGCACCCGCTTTGAGAGACAAGCGGAATA